>MKTD01000013.1 GCA_001898165.1 Bacteroidia bacterium 43-41 | reverse complement strand
AACCCAACTACATTTCAAAGACCCCGTTTGAAGGCTATGCCTTCATCTTTTTACCAAATCCACCTCCTTTGGGGGTGGTGGTTTAATATTTTTTTTGTATTTTTGAACTCAAAACTTCAATTTGTGTTTTATCACAGTGATGGACAAAACAGCTGAAAAGAGGACTGAATTCGAAAATATTTACGTTGCCCATTATTCGAGGATGAAACGTTTTGCACAAGAATACGTTATTCGGGAGGAGGATGCGGAAAATATTGTGCAGGATGTATTTCTCGATTTATGGGAACAAAACCTCCTTTTGTTATCACACACCAACCTTTTTGCATATTTATTCACAGCGGTTAAAAACAGGTGCATCGACTTTTTAAGGCACAAAACAATAGTACAAAAAACCACAGACAAATTGCAGGAGGACTACATGAAAGCCCTGCAAATAAAATTTCAATCATTAGAGACTTTCGATGAACAACTATTTTCTGAACCCGATATTGAAACGGTCATTCAAAACGCTATTGAAAGCCTGCCCCAAAAATGCCGCGAGATTTTTATTTTAAACAAAATTGAAGGGAAAAAACAAAAAATTATCGCACAGGAACTGAATATCTCCATAAACACCGTAGAAAGCCAAATGGCGATAGCTTATAAAAAACTAAAAGAAGTGTTAAAAGACCACGTTCCGCTCCTTATCTTTCTTTTTATCTGATTTTATCAATGGATTTATCATGCTTTTCCTCTGTATTCGCTTATCGGAAATACTCATGATCATGTGAAGCTATTTAGTTGTGCTTATAAAAAAAGATTTATATCTTTGCTACTCCGACAAACAGAAAGGAAGAAATTTAGTATGAAGACAATAGAGATTAAAACAAAGGAGCAGGAATTGATCCGGGAAATAAATAGTGATGCCAATTTACTTGAGTCGACTTTAAAGTACGTCCGTAAATTAAAGAAATCCCAACTAAAATATCCTTGCCAATATTCTGTAGATGAATTAAAGATAAGATTAAAAGAAGGACGTAAAGCAGCAAAAGCGGGTATTTATAAGACTCAATCAGAAATGAGGAGCAAACATCCATTATGAAAATTCTTTGGTTAGAGTTAGCGGAAGAGGATCTCGACTCCATTTATCGGTTTTATGCAGAAAAGAATAGCGGAAATTTCGCAAGTAGAATATATAATCAAATATTGGATGCGGCCGATGATCTGATTCATTTCCCTCAAATGGGGCCAATAGAATGGAATTTATCTGAAAAGGGAGAAGAGTATCGTTCACTATTGGTCAGAAAATATTTTAAAATTATCTATTTCATAGAGGACGATTATATTTACATCGCCGCCATATGGGATTGTTGGCAAAACCCATATACGAATATTAGCAAGGTTAAATAAATCCGGCGTTTGTTCAGAACCTGTCAAAACGCTATTGAAAGCCTGCCCCAAAAATGCCGCGAGATTTTTATTTTAAATAAAATTGAAGGGAAAAAACAAAAAATTATCGCACAGGAACTGAATATCTCCATAAACACCGTAGAAAGCCAAATGGCGATAGCTTATAAAAAGCTAAAAGAAGTGTTAAAGGACCGCATTCCACTCCTTATCTTTTTATTTATTTAATTTTTCTTAGTGGTTTTTTCACGTTCGAGCGTTAATTAATAAAGCAGACAAAGAATGGAGGAGAAACTTGCTAAATATTTCTCAGGCGAACCGGGGCAATCCGATACATCGGAGTTGCTCGATCAATTGAAAACAGATCAACAGTTGCGGGAAGAGTTTATACGTTTACAAAACGTACATGCGCTCACTCATTTATCTAAATTATCAAAAAATGAATCGGAAGGCAGGAGAAGCTTTCAGGTATTCATGCAGCAATTAAAAACAAAAAAGCAGCAAAAAGCTGTTCGTCTTGTCATGCAATATGCAGCAACAGCACTGGTGCTTATTGCCTCCACTTTTTTCACCACTAAACATTTTCTCGGCGATGCCGGCAGCAACAAGGCTATGAACACATTAGTCGTTCCTGCCGGACAACGGGCACAATTAACGTTGCAAGACGGTACTTCCGTGTGGCTGAATGCACAATCCACACTCACTTATCCCGCCCGTTTTTCGGGGAAAACGCGCCGGGTAACTGTTTCCGGAGAAGCTTACTTTGATGTGGTAAAGAATCAAAAAAAGCCTTTTATTGTTTCTACGCAAGATATGGAGATGAAAGTGCTGGGAACTCAGTTCAACGTATATAGCTACCCTGGGACAGGCTATATCAAAACCGACCTGGTGGAAGGCTCGCTCATGGTTTGCGACAAACAGTCACCGCAGGCAAGCATTACTCTGAAACCCAACGAACAGATTATCATGAAAGACGGAAAGATGGTGGTCGGAAAAATTCAGGACTCTGATCATTTCCTTTGGAAAGACGGGATTTACGCCTTTGAAAATGAGCGATTGCTGGATATTATCGAAAAACTCCAACTTTACTACGATGTAAAAATTATTGTCAAAGATCCCGAAATATTCAATGTCTGTTATACCGGGAAATTCCGCCAGCGCGATGGAATTGATGAAATCCTGAGAATAATTCAAAAGATACGAAAGTTCAACATCGAAAAAAATACCGAAACAAATACGATAACATTAACAAGATAAAAAAACATATCTGCCTATGAGAAAGAACGAAAAGTAAAAAAGCGATAAGTGCGCCAACACCTATCGCTAAAATAAAGTAAACACTAAAACATCAATTCTAAGTTATTCACTTTAAACACACAAATGTATGAAAATAAACACTTCATCAGATCACTTTTTAATAAAAAAAAGTAACTTTAAAGATTTATTCAACATCATGAAAATCTGCTTATTTCTATTGTTTGCCTTCGCATTTCAGATGATGGCAACAAATACAAATGCACAGGATGCAGTTATTGAACTGAAATATAACTCTGTAACCGTTAGTCAGCTGATCAATGAAATTGAAAAACAGACGGACTATTTAGTGGTTTACAGCAACCGGGAAGTAAATACCTCACGCACGGTAAACCTAAAGGATAAATCGGGCAGAGTTTCGGAGTACCTGAACCAAACTTTCAACGGCACAGATATCGGTTATGATTTTGAAAATAATTATATTGTTCTTTCAAAAAAGGCCCAACAAACCGCAAGCACGATCACTAATTTGGTGCAAGCCCTCCAACAGCAAGGAAGAACCATAAGGGGAACAGTTACCGATTCGAGCGGCGAACCCATTATTGGCGCCACCATCGTTGTTCAAGGCGATGCCGCCAGAGGCACAGTTACCGATATAGATGGTAAATTCATTTTATCTAATTTGCCGGAAAATGCTGTATTGCAAATCACTTACGTGGGAATGAAACCTCAGGAAGTTAGTACGGCAGAAAGAAGCACCATCGATGTTATACTGGAAGCCGACACGGAGTTGCTGGAAGAGATAGTGGTTGTAGGGTATGGAACGCAAAAGAAAGCGAATCTCACAGGTGCAGTATCAAATGTTCAAATAGGCCAACTGGATAAACGTACAGTGGCTCAAACTTCGGCTGCTTTACAAGGATTGGTACCAGGTCTAACCGTAACGCAGCGTAGTGGAAAACCGGGTAGTGACGGGGGTACAATTCGTATTCGTGGTAATACCACTATTGGTAATAATGACCCGCTGGTATTGGTTGATGGTGTGGAATCGAGTCTTAATTCGATTGACCCTGAAAGCATCGCATCAATTTCAATTCTTAAGGATGCTGCCTCCTCCGCCATCTATGGCAACCGTGCAGCAAACGGTGTAATCCTTATTACCACGAAGCGTGCAGAAAGCGGAAAAGCTTTCGTATCATACAAAAGCTATATTGCCAAAGGTGTTCCGACCAATGTACCTAAGTATGTTGGTGCAGTAGATTTTATGAAATATATATCCATTGCTAAACGTGCGGTAGGCATGACTCCGGAATATACTGAAGAATATATAAAAGAGTACGAAGAAGGTGTCGCCAGAAATGATCCGAATTATCCTGATGTAGACTGGTTTGAAGCAACAGCGACAAATAATGGATTAATGACTAATCATTTTGCCACAATCAGTTTGGGAAATGAACGACTTAAATCAATGACTCAGGTTGGCTATATCTCACAAAATGGCATTACAGAAAATACAAATTATAAAAGATATACCTTGAGATCTAATAATGACTATCAGGTTTTACCAAAACTTACTGTTATGTCTGATCTCTCTCTGGGTTATACTGACAGTAAGGAACCTACTAAACTTGGCAGTGGCTTCAACTTTGTTGGGCGTATTCCTGCTAATCAGGCAGCTTATCTGGCAGACGGACGATACGGGCCGGGATGGCAGGGCATCAATCCTGTTGCATATTATAAAGACGGGGGGACCATCACAAATACCGCACCTTCCGGTATCTGGAATTTAACTGCTACTTTTAATCCGATAAAGGAGCTTGAATTACAAGGACAATATGCTCTCAATTATTGGGAAGGGCATAACAGTAACTGGGACAAACGTGTGCAATTGTATCTCAATGACGGCTCACCGGATCCACAGACCCAGGCAAAATCTACCCTTACAGAAACCACAAGGCGCAGTATGCGCAATATGCTGGTAGGACGCGCAACTTACAGCAAATCGTTTCTCGACGCGCACAATATAAAATTAATGGCCGGTTATCAACAAGAAACGTTCTGGACCAAATGGCATCAGGGATATCGGGAAGAATTCCCATTTTCCGATTATCCAGTTTTAAATGCAGGAGGGAGTGAGAATCAAAGGTCGAGCGGGTCGGCTGAAGAATATGCCTTACAGGCTTATTTCGGACGTGTGAATTATGATTTTAAAGGGAAATATCTAGTGGAAGCTAATCTTCGTTATGATGGATCATCTCGTTTTGCAGAAGGGTACAGATGGGGTGTCTTTCCTTCTATTTCAGGAGGCTGGCGCATTAGCGAGGAGAATTTTTGGGATAATATCAGAAACATTGTACCCAACTTAAAACTTCGTGCATCCTGGGGGCAATTAGGTAATCAAAATACTCTGAATGGTTATTATCCATCTCAATCTACTGTCGATCTAAGTCCGAACTATATTTTTAATAAGAACATTACCTCCGGTGCGGCAATTACAAGAATGGCAAATTCAATAATAAGTTGGGAGACCACCACCATGAGCAATATTGCCGCGGAGTTTAATCTGTTTAATAAACTGGATTTCACTGCTGAATACTACAACAGAGTTACAAATGATATTCTTTTGACTCTTGATATTCCATTAATAATTGGATTATCTGCACCTGCTCAAAATGCCGGTAAGGTTGAAAACAAAGGTTGGGAACTCTCAACCAGCTATAATGATAATTTTGGCGATTTTAAATTCAGCGCTACGTTTAATATCTCGGATGTAAAAAATAAAATTCTTGACATCAAGGGAATCAATGAAACAGGCCTCACTGTCAACAGAGAGGGTTATCCTATGGGAGCACTCTTCGGTTATCAGGCAGATGGTTATATCGTACCGGAAGATTATGACTCTAAAGGAAAATATACAGGAGCAACTCAGATTGGGAATTTCGGCCCTGGTGACATCAAATACAAAGACCAGCTTACAGTCGATACGAACGGTGACGGCATACCCGACGAGGCCGACGGCGTAATCAATACTTCCGATCGAGTAGTTATTGGGAACACCATACCACGCTATACTTTTGGATTAAATCTATATGGTGAATATAAAGGGATTGACCTCAATCTGTTATTTCAGGGTGTAGGTAAAGCCGACGGATATGTATGGGGCCATTCTATTGCTTCATTTTTTGAAGGAGGTTCTATGCCGGAGATTGGTAAAGATTACTGGACACCGGACAACAGGGATGCATTATTTCCAAGATTGGCTTTTAATAACAGCAACAACCAGCAAAATTCATCTTTTTGGGTTAAGGATGCCTCTTACTTGCGTCTGAAGAATATTCAGCTCGGTTATACTATTCCAAGAAATCTTATTTCCAAAGCAGGTATTTCCAATCTAAGGCTGTATATCAGCACCGATAACGTATTTACTATTACCAAGTTCTGGAAATATTTCGATGTGGAAGCGCCTGTCTTAAGTGGATACGGAAACTTTTACCCGATTATGCGTACAACCACGATTGGAATTGACCTAACGTTTTAATTTAAAATTATTGATATTATGAAGAAGTATATATATTCATATTTTATAATAAGCATATTATTATCCACGTCGTGCAGCGACTTTCTCGAAAAGTATCCTTTGGACTCGCCTTCCGACAAGACCTTTCTGGCAAATGAAACAGAAATCGAAATGGCTGTAGTCAGCTGCTACACGAATCTCTATACCACGTGGGAAGGAATGCCTTTTTTCCTGGCATTCGAAGAGTTATCAGATAATGGCTGGGATCGTAACACTAATGATGTACAACAAATGTCTCAGGGAGCAAACGACGCCACAAGCACTTTTGCAAAAGATGTGTGGAGATCCTGCTATAGCGGGATAAGCAGATGTAACTACCTTATTAACAAGATAAGTAAAGCAGAAGGAATAAGTACCGAAGTGATTTCTCAGGCAAAGGCGGAGGCGCAATTCCTGAGAGCTTACTACTATTCCTACCTGATTGATTTGTATGGAGACGTACCACTGATTCTTGAAACGCTTACACTTGAAAACGCACAAGTACCAAGAAATTCTAAAGAGGAAGTTCTGAATCATATATTTAAGGACTTTGACGAGGCAGCAGCTGTATTGAAAGAAACCAACAATCCGACATCAGGACGACCATCTAAACTTGCGGCACTTGCTCTGAAAGCAAGAATAGCACTGTACAATCAAAAATGGGATGTGGCTATTAACGCTGCTTCAGAAGTAATGAAATATGAAGGTTCCCAAGTGTTACTTGATCCGAGTTTCTCTCATTTGTTCACCTACCCGGGCCAAACCTCCAAAGAGATTATCTTTTCAATTCAATATCTGTTTGGTTATCGGGTACATCCTATTTTCAGGCTGTTTGGAGGCAGAAATGGCGGAGGTCATGCCAACAAAGTACCTTCTTATCAACTTATTGATTCCTATGGATGTATCGACGGACTTCCCATTGATGAATCTCCCTTGTACAATCCGGCTAAGCCTTGGGAAAACAGGGATCCACGCTTAGGATGGACATTTGCGCTACCCTCTTCCGGCTTTATAAGCTGGCGGGACGAACCCGCTGCTATCTTCCAGGGTTTTCAGTACGAAACTCACCGTGATAGTGTGAAATGTTGGAATTACCATAAATCACCACCAGTTTATGTTGATAATCAAGATGCATTGAATGCATACGCATCCTTTACCGGTATCAATTGGAGGAAATATGTAAATGATGAGAATTACGGAGATGTTAATAATTGTGACAATAACATTATTGTTATTCGTTATGCTGAAGTATTGTTAATTTATGCTGAAGCAAAAATTAAAGCAGGACAGATTGATAATTCAGTCTATGCTGTCGTAAACAAAATCAGGGAACGCGCCGGTATGCCCCCTCTGACAAAGATGAGTGACGATGAACTCTTTTACGCTATCGCAAGAGAACGCAGACATGAATTATCGGGTGAAGGACAAAGGCTTTCTGATATCAGACGCTGGAAAATCGCAGAAGATGTAATGAACGGGTTTATACTTGGCAGAATGCAAAAATCGTATCCTCTCACTGCTCCGAAAATCGATAAGTGGGGTACTCCCGACTACGAAGCCGCAGGCATTCCGATCGCCTCCGATAAGAATGATCCGGCAACATCAATGCGTACCGTGGACAAACGTATATTTAATCCCAATAAGGATTATCTCTGGCCAATTCCTTATATTGAAAGGCAAACAAATCCTGCATTAACTCAAAATCCCGGATGGGAATAACAAAAAAAGTAAAATATGAGATTATTATTAACAAACTTTATACTCACTTTTTTTATCGTCACCTCTTTTGGTCAAAGAACAAACAGTTACGATGTTGTAGTATATGGTGCCACATCCGCCGGCATAACCTCGGCTATTCAATCTTCAAGAATGGGAAAATCGGTCGTGCTTATCGAACCGGGCAAAAGACCCGGGGGACTGACTACAGGTGGATTAGGCCAAACGGATATTGGCAATAAATATGTAATAGGCGGAATCTCCAGAGAGTTCTACCAGAATATCAGCAAGTTTTATAAAGATCCTAAAAACTGGAAATGGCAAAACAGGGGTGATTATCTGGACGAAGGGCAAACAAGAACCAAAAAGGGTGAAGATGCCATGTGGACATTCGAACCTTCAGCCGCCCTGAAAGTATATCAGCAAATGCTCTCTGACGAAAAAGTCATTATCGTGTATGGAGAAAGATTGAACAGGGAAACCGGAGTAACAAAAAAAGACGGCAGGATTGTCTCTGTTGAAATGGAAAATGGCTCGAAGTATTTCGGAAAAATGTTCATAGACGCCACCTATGAGGGTGATTTGATGGCAGCGGCCAAGGTGTCGTACAGTGTTGGCAGAGAATCAAACAATGAATATGGAGAAACGTTGAACGGCGTCCAGGCAAACAAAATTAACAGGACGTTAAAATGGACCCTTTCCAGAAACGCCCATAACCATAACTTTATTGACGGAGTGGATCCTTACGTGATTAAAGGTGACCCAAACAGTGGTTTGCTACCTTACATCGTTGAAGGAGGAAAGCCCGGAATTGACGGACACGGGGATAAAGGCATCCAGGCATACTGTTTCCGGATGACGCTAACGGATCATCCCGAGAACAGGATTCCCTTCAAGAAACCGGACAATTACAAGGAGATAAATTACGAACTCCTTTTCAGAAATTACGAAGCAGCCGCCGGCCCGGTTGAAGAGATGTACACTTATGGAGACAAACTGGTCCCCTGGATAAATTCGCCCATGCCCAACAGGAAAACGGACACAAACAATCAAAAAGGGTTTTCCACCGATTTTATCGGACAAAATTACGATTATCCCGAAGCGGGCTATGAGGAGAGGGAAAAAATTGTCCGGGCACACCGCGACTATCAGCAGGGGTTAATGTGGACGTTGGCTTATCATCCCAGAATTCCCCAAAAGGTAAGGGATGCAGTATCAAGATGGGGGACCTGCAAGGATGAATATGAAGAGGGAAGCGATGGCTGGCAGGAACAGCTTTATATCCGAGAGGCCCGCCGTATGAAAAGCGACTATGTGATGACACAGAAAAATTGCGAACGTATGGATGTTGCTGAAGATCCCGTAGGCATGGGAGCTTATGGGATGGATTCACATCACGTGCAACGATACGTGGATGCAAACGGTTTTGTGCAAAACGAAGGAAACGTGGAGGCGCCTGTTCCCAATCCTTATCCGATAAGCTATCGGTCAATCGTTCCAAAAAAGGATGAATGTGAAAACCTGCTAGTACCCGTGTGCTTAAGCGCAACTCATATCGCTTTTGGTTCTATTCGCATGGAACCTGTATTTATGGTGTTAGGCCAATCCGCGGCAACGGCCGCGTGCCAGGCAATAGACCAACGGAAGGCGGTACAGGATATTGATTATTCATTATTGAAAGAAAAACTGCTTAAGGACAAACAAGTCTTGGAGATTGATGTAAAGTAATATAAATTTTAATTTTGGGAATTATCCAGAACTTTAGTGAAAATTCCAGATAATTCCCAAATCATTTTGAATAAATTTATCGTCATGAAAAAATATGGA
Organism: Bacteroidia bacterium 43-41; assembly: GCA_001898165.1. GTDB lineage: Bacteria > Bacteroidota > Bacteroidia > Bacteroidales > Dysgonomonadaceae > Petrimonas. The sequence goes on along the minus strand of MKTD01000013.1, from coordinate 3,283 downwards.
TATTTAATTGGTATAACACTGCTCACCCTATTGCAATCGTGTGAAAAATCGGGCATATACAAAGCAGATGTTATTATTTATGGAGGAACTTCTGCAGCGGTAATTGCTGCTGTTGAAGTTATCCAATCGGGGAAAAAAGCTATTATCGTTTCACCGGATATACACCTGGGCGGACTTTCTTCAGGTGGCCTGGGATATACTGATACAGGCAACAAAACTACTATTGGAGGATTATCACGAGAATTTTATCATAAGGTGTGGCTCCACTATAATGATTCAAATTCCTGGAAATGGGAAAAACACGAGGATTATGGCAATAAGGGACAGGGAACTCCTGCTATGGATGGAGAAAATCGTACCATGTGGATTTTTGAACCTCACGTAGCTGAGAAAGTCCTTGAAGATTTTATTAGTGAGTATCACATTCCGGTGTATAGGAATGAATGGTTGAACCGAGAATCAGGCGTAGTTAAAAAAGAGGGTAAAATTGTGTCATTAACCACACTCTCCGGTAAAATATTTGAGGGGAAAATATTTATCGACGCTACCTACGAGGGAGACTTGATGGCAAGCGCAGGCATCAGCTATACAGTTGGAAGGGAGGCCTGCTCCGTATATAATGAGCAGTGGAACGGAGTACAGGCCGGTGTATATCACCACGGACATTATTTTAAATCCAATATCAGTCCTTACGTTATTCCCAACGAGCCCACCAGCGGACTCTTGCCTTACATTTCCAGCGAGCCCATTCAACCCAATTGTACGGGTGATGACAAGATTCAGGCTTACTGTTTCAGGTTATGCATGAGCAACCATCCGGACAATCAGGTACCGTTTGAAAAGCCGGAGAACTACGATCCGAAGAACTACGAACTGCTGGCGCGTGTGTTTGAATCGGGCTGGGATGAGTGGTTCAATAAGTATGACATGATTCCTAACCGCAAAACGGACACAAACAACCACGGCCCTTTCAGCACTGATTTTATCGGAATGAACTATGATTATCCTGAAGCATCTTACGAGAGAAGAAAGGAAATTATTGAAGAACATGAGAATTATCAAAAAGGCTTGTTGTATTTTGTATCGACAGACGAGCGTGTTCCCGAAAGTGTTAGAAAAGAGATGAGCAAGTGGGGCTTGGCTAAGGATGAATTTACGGATAATGGCAACTGGCCGCATCAATTGTATATTCGTGAAGCAAGAAGAATGATTGGCACCTATGTAACCACTGAAAACGAAGTTCTTGGAAAGGTTAATGTAACTGATCCGGTTGGGATGGGTTCCTATACTATGGACTCCCACAATATTCAGCGATATGTGACAGATAAAGGTTATGTACAAAATGAAGGTGACGTAGGTATTCATCCCGGAAAACCATACAAAATTTCATATGGATCTATTATACCCAAAAAAGAGGAATGTACCAATCTCCTGAGCCCCGTTTGTGTTTCATCAAGTCACATTGCATTTGGCTCTATCCGTATGGAACCGGTATTTATGATTCTGGGACAATCCGCAGCGGCCGCTGCCTGTCTGGCGATTGACCAACAAGAGGCTGTTCAGGAAATTGATTATGCACAATTGAAAGAAAAATTACTGAACGAAAAGCAAATTCTGGAAATTGAGTAAGAATAACTCTATAAGGTATAAGTTTACAACTGACAACTGCCCGTAAAATAAACCAAAATGATTACTTTTCTAATTTCTCTGGTCATCTTACTTGCTGGCTATATTTTCTATTCGAAATATCTGGAACGGATGATGGATGTTGACCCGGACAGGCCGACTCCGGCCATATCCATGAGCGACGGGGTTGACTTTGTCCCGATGCCATGGTGGCGCGTCCTCCTCATCCAGTTCCTGAATATCGCCGGATTGGGCCCGATCTTCGGCGCTATAGCCGGCGCAATGTGGGGACCGGTCGCATTCGTGTGGATCGTGCTGGGGACCGTGTTCGCGGGAGCCGTGCACGACTATTTCTCGGGCATGTTATCCGTCAGGCATGACGGCCTCAGCATAACTGAGATCATCGGGATCTATCTGGGGAACATGACAAAACAGATAATGAGGGTCTTCACGATAGTGCTCCTGGTGCTTGTGGGGGTCGTGTTCATTTCCGGGCCGGCAAGTATCCTTGCGGACTTGACACCGGACATGCTGGATTTTAGATTCTGGGTCTGGGTCATCTTCGTATATTATATTTTGGCGACCCTGCTGCCTATTGACAAGATCATAGGCAGGATTTATCCGGTTTTTGGTTTTGCCTTGCTATTTATGGCTTTCAGCCTTATTTTCGCCCTGATAGTTAAAGGGTATGCCATCCCCGAACTAACCTCCGGAAACTGGCAAAACTTCCATCATGACAAGGGGAGGTTCCCCATCTTTCCCATGTTGTTCATCACGATAGCCTGCGGCGCCATATCCGGTTTCCATGCCACACAATCGCCCCTGATGGCCCGTTGTATCAGGAATGAAAAGGAAGGACGGAAAGTATTTTACGGGGCCATGGTCATCGAGGGAGTAGTGGCCCTTATCTGGGCGGCAATAAGTATGAGTTTTTTTGGTGGCATCCGGGAACTGGGTGAAGTCATGGCGGCCCAAAAGGGAAACGCGGCCTGGGTGGTAAATGAAATCTCCAACTCCCTGCTGGGCAAATTCGGGGCGGTACTGGCCATACTGGGTGTTGTGGCAGCTCCGGTCACTTCGGGCGACACCGCCTTCAGGAGCGCCAGGCTTACCGTGGGTGACCTGTTGAAATTCAACCAGAAGCCGGTAAGAAACAGGCTGATGATAACAATTCCGCTGTTCGCCGTCGGGTTCATCCTTACAAGGATAAACTTTGATGTTATCTGGCGCTATTTTGCCTGGTCCAACCAGACACTGGCCACTGTAGTTCTTTGGACCGTTACGGTATACCTGTTCCGGAAGGGAAAAGCGTACTGGATAACCCTGCTTCCCGCACTGTTCATGACATCTGTGATATCAACCTATCTCATGCTTGCCCCGGAAGGGTTTGCCCTTTCGAAAGCCATTTCGTATGGCATTGGATTCGCAGTAACAATCCTGCTTTTTTCTATTTTCTTATTTTCTACAAGAAAAGGGATGAAAAGCAAGGCAACGGTATTGACTCAAAAGCGTGAAATTTAAAACTTCTTTCATTTTTTCTCAAAACCCCATCACTGTTTCGCAGCTGCTTGGGGTTTTGTTTTAATTCAATTTAAAAATCCACCACCTTTGGTGGTGGTCATGTTCTTTGGGGCTATGCCTAAAATTGATAACTTTG
>MKTD01000012.1 GCA_001898165.1 Bacteroidia bacterium 43-41 | reverse complement strand
CTTTAACGTAACGCGTATGTGAAGTGGCTATCCATAAGGGATTTACGATTTTTGATATTCTGCGTGGGTACTACATATTTTTAGTTAGGTGGCGGGGATGGTGGTATTATCGTATGTCGCTTAAATGGTATTGGATTGTATTTGAGCACTTGATAAAGTTCTGAGGCGGCATCTGTGGGATCCGAGCAAAGACGCAGTTCCACACGTTCGCCAAGTGCATTTTCGGCATGAGTGGTTATCGCTTTTTGAGTGGATAGAATGCGCTTCAATTCAGTCCAATAATGAGTTATTCCCTGTTTCTTTAGTTTGTAACGGATAGTGTTGACTATCCAGTATGAGAGCAATCCAAAGAATAGATGTGCATCAGATTTATCGTCTTTCTGATGATAAATCGGACGTAATTCAAGGTCGGTTTTGAGTTGTCGGTTTGAAGCCTCTATCTCTCTAATCAAGTTATAATAATCCCATGTAGAGCGTTCGTCGAGAGTGGCTACATTGGTACGCAGGAAGTAAGTTCCAATGTGCTGTTCAACTTCGTTTTCGCTGATTTTGATTTTCCAATGAATCTCAGACATGTTATCCGGATTCTCTTCTGAACGGATATAATCTATTTGATAATACTTTGATACAGAGGGGTATTTACCAAGTGCACGCCCTATACGCTCTACAACTTTGTCGTATTTTTTAGTACCTCCTTTTGCTGTAAGGGCATTGCGAGCCTTTGTCAGTTCAACCTCGAAACGTTCTCGCCACTGCCTGTTCATGGAACGTTCTGTTGTGGCTTTCGAAGGAGAATTAACTCGAAGATAGTAGTCGCCACCTGTTTTATGCTCTACTTCTGCTAATGTGATAGGATTTTTTCGATTGTCAAATACAGTAACAGTGCGACCATCGCCTTTAAGCGTGTAATCCTTGAGCTTTGTACGACTGACACAAAGATAATTATATCCCCGCTCCTTCAATAAGCCAAGATTGGCTTCGGTGGCTATTCCTGCATCAATAACCACCATGACTTTCCGGTCAGGGTCGGATGATACGGGATTCTTTGCTATAATACTTTCTACCATAGTTGGAAGCGAATCAGGATCGGCTGTGTTTCCCGAAAGGATTGAGCTATATCGAATAAAACCTTCTGTATTGATGGCCAATGCAAGTACAAGAAGGCGACAATCTGAACGTTTCTCCTTCGAGCGACCGAACTTTGCTTTCTTCGATTCTCGTTTGCTACCTTCAAAATAGAAATTTGTCAAATCGAACAGCATCACACGATTAGTGAGATTGAACAAGGAGTCGGTGCGAGCACAGAGATGACCTTCCAGCTTATCTTTCAGCTCATAAAGTGACGGTGCTGCAGCATACACTTCACGCTGAGTTGGGCAGTCTCCAAACTGACTGGTCATGAGTTCCATTGCTGCGGAATTATCCTCAAGGATACGTAGAGCTGCCCATTCAGATGGAGAATATACAGTCCTGACTATCAATGATGCCAACGTTGCATTGATCTTACGTTCCGACCATCCCTCGTGTCGCAGAAATGTATCAATCCGGAGTTCACGAATGGCCTGAAGACATACATTCTCAGCACCTGTCTCACGTGCATCCGTATGCTGTATAGTATTGACGTCTATTAATCTGCGGGCTTTACGACTCGCATCATCATAACTGGAACGTGCGGTATCAATCTTGCCACCATCCATTATCTGAGTCCAAAACTTTTCGATGTATCCACAAACTTTTTCACTGTATTCCAGTCTTGGGTCTGTCTCAAATAAAGTCTGCTGATTAGGAATCAGAGCACTTTGTTCCATTAGATAGGTTAACCCTCGACGAATATGTACTATATCAGCACTGCACAACTCAGGAAGATATCCGGGAGTCAGCATCACACGGGTATGTACACGTCCCATTACATCACGAAACGACTCCTTTATTTTGTAATAAGGGAGTTCGCTGCCATGCTCCGGGCTGAAACGTATGGTCGAAGTAAAGTACATGCAGCAAAGTTACAACATAAAAATTACTTCCGTGGGTATTACAAAGCACTTAAAAAACAAACCACATCTGAAAATCAGTAGAATAAGAACTTTTTTACCTCGAATTAGAGCAAAAAAAAGCCGAAAAAACTTTTTGACGTTGAAGTTGG
>MKTD01000011.1 GCA_001898165.1 Bacteroidia bacterium 43-41 | reverse complement strand
CTGAATGTTGTTTTCTTGTCTTTTTCATATCACAAAATTAAGCATTTATTTTGGCTTAACCTGTTGTCCTAATTCTTGGGTATATTATAGTATGCCAAATTGTGACGATATTGCGGAAATTTACAATGGTTATGTGGACGATATGTACACTTATGCCCTTTATTTAGGCTTCAGGGAATACGATATTATCGATGCCATACAAGATGTATTTGTTCAATTATGTGAAAGCGGTAAAAAGATGACCGAGATCACAAATGTCAAATTCTATTTATTTAAATCACTTCGCAACAGGCTGATAGACATTTACAAAAAAGAGAATTTCACAATAAGCTTCAATAAATCCACTCAACCTGACGCTCTTTTTACTGATACCCAGAATACGCCTGAAGACAGGGTAATCAAAGTGGAAGAGTTGGAGGAGATAGAACAAAAGATAGAAGAAATGCTTTCGCTGTTATCTCCACGCCAGCGGGAAATCATCTATCTTCATTTTATTCAGGAACAGGATTATAAACAAGTGGCCGAGATAATGGACATCAATTATGATAATTGCCGAAAATTAGTATATAAAGCCTTGTCAACCTTACGTAATAAATATGGTGATACAATGTTTATTATTTATTTCATATACTTGATCTATAAATTATCTACAACCTCCTTTCCTTACCCTTCTCCTCTTTTGCAATAGTGGACCGTCCATCTGAATTTCATATGTTATCGGACACTGATTTGTTAATTTATTGCGATTTTTACTAAATATAGGCGACATTTTTAGATTTTTTCTGTCTTGTTTATACGTGAATGAAATCTACACAATAGATTTTACGAGCTGCAATTTTTTCATGTATGACAAGTAATAAGTACTCTTTTTATAAAACTCATTCCGAACTGCTACGAGATAAAAAATATCTACTGTGGCGCCTTTCTCCTTCCAGAGAATCAGACGACTATTGGAATAGTTTGATACAACAATATTCTGACTTACAGAAAGAAATTGATCTTGCTGATGACTACCTGAAAAGAAAGTCTTTTCCAAAAAAATACATTAGAGTAGATAAAAAAGAAAAAATTCTTCAGGAGATATTATTTTCCGTCCGCCAAAACAGAAAAAATAAAGAGAGAAAAATAAATAGAATCACACGATTAATAAGTTACGGAGCAGCTGCTTCTATTCTGCTATTAATAGGAATGTTTATTTATCAAATGTATCAATCTGATCAGTCCGGACAAATATCAGTATATCAATTAGATAATGAAAATATACGGCTTGTGACTCCGGATAAGACAACATTGTTTGAGAAAAACATAAATATCCGGATTGACGAAATGGAAATTGCCAAAATCATGGGTGAGAATAAGGGAGGAGAGTATGAAATAGCTATGGACAAGAAAAACCCTGCTACACTTATAGTCCCTTATGGAAAACGAACAACAGTTACCCTATCAGACGGAACAAGAATCTGGCTCAATTCAGGTTCCACACTGGTTTTCCCTTCAAAATTTGACGAGAACAAGCGCAAGATATCAGTCACAGGTGAAATGTATATCGAAGTAGCCAAAAATGAAAAGGTCCCCTTTTTTGTTGAAACATCCAAATTTTGTGTTAAGGTGTTAGGAACAAAATTTTGTATCTCAGCTTATGAAAAACGACCACAGTCGGTTGTCCTAGTAGAAGGAAAAGTAAATCTAACGGCAAAAGAAACGGGAGTAGATTTCTTGCTTGTACCCAACGAGATGGCATTACTCAATAACAATCATTCGTTTAGCAAGTCTCAGGTTGATGTATCGCAATATATCACCTGGACAAAGGGATATATAATACTGAATGAAACACCCGTAGAGGATGTATTGAATTACATCGCACGATATTATAATCTCTCGTTGAAATGTACAAATGCTACAAACCTGAAAGACCTTACATGCAATGGAAAACTATATCTGTCTGACGATTTAGACAATGTCATGAAATCAATCGCATTACTATCTAACACAACATATAAGAAAGAAAATAAAACAATTTACATAACAAATAATAAAAAGATCAAAAGAAAAACTAATCCATAAACAAAAGATTTGTTACCCGTATAAAATGTTTCAACAATCAATAAATTACTGTTTATCAGTCTTAACATTACATTTATAATCATTACAACTTCCTACATCAGGCAACCAATAAAGGTATTAAATATGAAAAACAATTGGATAAGACAAAAGGGTAAACCTCATGATACCAACATGGTACATAAAACAATGAAGGTTTTAAATGTATTACTACTGGCCGTAATTCTTTCTGCAAACGCAACAACCTTTTCACAGGAGATCTATCTAAGCATCAGGCTGGATAATGTATCCATAAAGCAAGTGATTTCAGAAATTGAGAAAAAAAGTGACTTCATTTTTCTTATACCGGGAAATCTGAACGATGAGATGAGTAAAAGAATTGATATCAATGTGAAGAATGAGTCTATTGAGAAGATCTTACAAATCATTACTTCTGGCAACAATTTTAATTATGAAATTTTCGATAAACAGATTGTATTGTATCTGGACGAAGAAAGGGTCCAAATAGTTTCTGAGAAACCAATGCAGCAAAAAAAAGATGACAGCAAAAAAGGTTTTACCATCAACGGTAAAATAATCGATGCTAACAATAATGAAACGATTATTTTTGCCGCGGTAGCAATCAAAGAGCTCAATTTATGGGCAACAAGTGACAAAAATGGAGAGTTTACTATCCAGAATGTCCTTCCCGGTGAATATACTTTTGAAGTTTCGAGTATGGGTTATGTCACGTATTCTATTCCGATAAGTGTAACAAAGAATATTTCCAAATTGAACATCTTACTAGAACCCAGCAACTTATTGCTTGATGATGTTGTAGTTACGGCCCAGGCGGGAGGGACCATAAACTCATCCTATATTATGGAAAAAACGTCTATAGACCATCTTCAGCCATCGAGTTTGGCAGATGTTATGCAACTGATGCCGGGAGCACTTACTAACAACCCCAATTTAACAACCCAGAACACAGTAACCATAAGGAATATCAAGGATTATAGTGGATTAAATGCTTCCGGAGTAGGTTTACTCATCGACGGCAATAAAGTATCCAATAATGCAGAGGTGGAAAGTGGTACATTCGACTACAGAAAAATCCCTACTGACAATATTGAATCGGTAGAAGTTATGACAGGTGTGCTTTCGGCGCAATATGGTGATCTGACATCAGGCGCCATAGTCGTAAAAACTAAAGCAGGCATGACTCCCTATGAAGTAAGGATAAAATCAGACCCAAGAACAAAAGCCGCATCAATTAATAAAGGATACAGATTGCCTTCGAACGTGGGATTTTTAAATATGAGCGTGGATTACGCCAGGGCTTTCAAGAGGAATATCTCTCCTGTGGATATCTTTGACAGGACCACGATGGGATTAACCTATTCCAATACATTCAACAAAAAGAGAACGCCATTTAGGTTTAATTTCAAGATGAATGGTAACTTTACCTCCAATAATGTCACGCAAGATCCGGATGTTTCAAAAGAAGATTTCTCCAAGTCTTCTACAAATAATTTAAATACATCCATTTATGGATCCTGGATACTTAATAAACCCTACATCTCCGTACTAAACTATAATGTCTCCGCAGTCTACCAAAAACAAACATCTAATCAATACACTGTTATAAACAGAACTCCAACGCCAACAACCAACACCAAAGTACCCGGGATCGCAGAAGGTTCTTTTACAGAACTCCTCTATAAGGAAGATTATTGGCAGGAGAGCGTTCCACTTTACTTTAATGCCAAAATCCAGGGGAATCTTAATAAGCTCATGGGAAAAGCCCTATTCTCTACTCTATTGGGATTTGAGTACAACCTGGATGGCAACATAGGCAGGGGAAGCTATTATACCGGCGCATCTCCCGCCTTTTTCAGAGAGCGTAACTACAAAGAGATCCCTTTCATGGGTAACTTCAGCTTGTTCGCCGAAGAAAAAATAAAAATACCGATAAAAAAATCTACTTTGGAGCTTGTAGGCGGAGCACGTATAACCAAAATGCAATTGGAAGGATATAATTATAAACCTACTGTTGAACCCAGGCTTAATGCAAAATACGAAGTTATAAAACCCAAATTCAAGGGAGCCCTGAGAAAATTAAACTTCAGGGGCGGTTGGGGAATAATGGAAAAACTGCCTTCGATCGGTTACCTCTATCCTGATCCAATTTATATGGATTACAACCTGTTCCGTTATACCAGTACGGAGGCCAATAAATCACTCGCCATAATCCAGACTGATATTATTGATGAACTGCTACCCTATAACTTAAAACCCAATAAGACCTACAATATGGAGTTGGGGATCGACCTAAATATTTCCGGGATTAATGCACAGATCACCTATTTTAAAGAAAACCTGGTTGATGGGATTACTCCCAATTCAAATTTCAAAACAAACACTATTAAATATTATGATGCTGTAACCAGGGAAAACGCTGATCCGAAATTTGAGAACGGCACCGTGTATGCCAAAGATGAATCAGGAAATTATAATGAAGTACCCCATACGCTCCGAAATGATTTTAAATTATTTAGCAGGCCGGACAACCGGGGTAAAATTGACAAATGGGGCATTGAGTATTCAATATCATTTCCTAAGATTGAGATGCTAAACACCACGGTTATCCTCAACGGCGCCTATCTGAAAACGCAAAACGGTAAAAATAGAGAAGAACTTAAAAAAATAAACAGCAACGATCCGATAAATCCGCAGGAGGTCTTCCCCTATTTAGCGGTATTCGACAAAAACACCGGTAGTAATATCGGCAGCAGTGCCAGCAGGTTTAATACCAACCTGAATTTTGTAACAAATATCCCGGCAATTAGAATGATTGTTTCATTGACTGCTCAGTTTGTATGGTCCAATCAGTCGCAGAACATTTTTGATCCCGCAAACTCATACATTGAAGATCAGGATGGGAAGCCGATATACGACGATTTTTCAAACAAAAATGTGCTGCAGGATATCTATAGAGATCCGACATATTACATCGGTTTCGATGGGAACAGACATCCGTTTTCAGATTTTCACACGACAAACGATCCGGTATTAAAAACCAGGCTCGCACTTTTAAGAGAAACAACAAACAAGAGTTACTACTTTCTGTCGAATGGATACAGACCGTATATGATGGCAAATGTAAGGCTTACAAAAGAGATTGGCAACAACATTTCTCTATCGTTTTATGCTAATAATTTTACAAATTACACGCCGATATTGAAGAGTAAAGCGCGTCCGAATGCAATAGGAGAGCGTTTAAATACAGATATATATTTTGGAGCAGAAGTGAAATTTAAATTTTAACCATCAGGCGCTTAGATACAAATACAGTGTCCGTTAAATTTTTTCAAACGCAAAACATAAAAATTAAACAACATGAAAAGATATTTATACAGCATTATATCCATAAGCTTCCTTTTAATCTTTTCTTCTTGCCTCGAAGATATCAGATCGAATAAATTCAGTGAAGTAGAATTAAGTGAGACTGTTATCGTAACCGTAAAAATGCCGAAAGAATATGATTACTCTGTAGAAGGACTAAAGGTTATCCTTTATGATAACACAGCAGGCCTCCAGTTTAATGGGGTTACTAATGAACAAGGGGTTGCGGAAATCAGAGTTGCCCCGGGCTATTACATCGCATCCACCGAAACATCTTTCAGGGATCCGGGAGGAATTCTTTATCTCTTTAACGGAATGTCCGAGAAGATTGAAGCCGTATCCGGGCCAAACAGTGTTAAAATAGGACTCACTGCGTCGAAATCGAGTCAGATTGTATTCAAAGAATTATATTTTGGGGGATGTTTCAACGAAAAAACAGGTAAAAGCTATACTACTGACAAATACATTGTCTTATATAACAACTCCAATCAGGCGGCATATCTTGATTCATTGTGTCTAGGCGTAGCTCATCCATTTAATGCTCCCACCAACGGACGTTTGTCTGATTGGGTAAAACCGGGGACATCGGAACTGAGAGACTCTATCCCCGCTGCATCTATGGTGTGGATGTTCCCCGGAACAGGAAAAGACAATGTCCTTGAGCCTGGATGTGAAGTGGTTTTAGCGCTGAATGCCATAGATCATTCTGCATCTGTATCGGCGTCTGTGAATTTAGGAAAGCCCGGCTATTGGGCCATTTATAATCCCATCATGACCCCTGGCCATGCTACTCCCGAAGCAGGGGTTAAATTACTTAGTGGCATTTGGAAAATTGGTGGCGCCATTTCCTATGTCATTTCAAATTTCAGCCCGGGATTTTTTATATTTACGTTGGGAGACAAGAGTGTTGAGCAGTATGTTTTAGACAACTACGCACTAAATCCCAACTCTTCAAATATAAATTTAAGTGCACTGCTGGTTGATAAAAATCTTATTTTAGATGCAGTTGAATGTCTCAGAGATCCTACAGATACCAAAAGATTCATGCCGGAAATTGATAACGGATATGCAATGATAGCCGGATCAGGACAGGGACAGAGTATTATCAGAAAAATCGATACTGAAGAAACGGAAAAAGCAGGTGGAAGGATAGTATATGTAGATACCAACAATTCATCCAACGATTTTGAAGTTATACCTCATCCTACTTTATATAATAAATAAACAGGTACTACTAAACCCGTTATATTTTAAAAATTTTATTACATGAAAAAAAGATATATAATTATAATAGGAGCATGGGTATTATGCTCATTTCTGACATTCAATATGTTCGCGCAAGCAAACGATAAAAGCGAAAAGACAGACTACACTATTGAAGAAATACAACTGCGTGCTCCTTGGACTATTTCTGATAATGTTTCTGGATTGGCTTATTATCAGTTTCAGGATTATGCTTCTGTAGGAGGTTTTTATAATTCGGAAAGCGGTAATTACAGAAATTACAATTCAGCCGAGAATTTATATAATTTAGGGGTTGTTGCACAAGCCTATAAAAAAGTGAATAAACTGCTCTTTTATGGTGATTTCACCTATAAATATGACACCAAAAAAAATCAGACCTGGTTGGGAACCTATATACCGGACTTTACAACAAATCCTATATTGGATTCGATCCCTGGAAAAGTTCTAAGTGAGAGCTACGATATGTCCGGAAAAGTTGCATATGCGCTGACTAATAAAACAGCGTTGGGAATTGGTATTGACTACCACACTGCAACAATGGCGAAAAGAACTGATGGAAGAAACTCGAACGTATTTTCATCCATCTGTGTTAAACCGGGCGTTACTCACAAAAGCGGTAATTTTACTACAGGCCTTAACCTGAACTATAAGTATGATGTGGACAGAGTGACTTATGATTATATCGGTGATCAGACAGGAAAAAATATATATTACATGGAAGGGCTGTTTTTCATGGCCAAATCAGGAATAACTTCCGCAACCATTCTGAAAAGAGCCTATTTTCTTAATTCACTTGGTGGGGCACTTCAACTTGATTATAATAACAATAATCTTGAGTGGTTCAATGAATTTGAAATGAATTATGGAAAATTTAATAACTACGAAGGGCTAGCGCTCACCAAAAAGTACAGTCGGGAAGAGTTGTTAAACTACCATTATGGCAGTTCTATTAAGTTTTTAGGAGACAATACCAATCATTTTATAAAATTAAATTTGAACAGCAACGAACGGGCTTCATATTATATCATTAATAATTATGAACAGGTCCCGGGAGAAATTAAATCGTGGGAGTATTATGAAAAAGGGAGCGTTTTAAGATACATGACTTCCACTAAAGAGCTTGATGTTGCTTATCGCTTTTGTTATAAAAAAACCGACTGGAAATATAATTTCAACATAACAGCTGGGTTTAACAAGATGATGAACGAGAAGACTTACAAAATTTTCCCAGAGACCTATAGCCAGAATTATACCATTAATACTCTGTATATTAATGGGAGAAAATATTTCTATCCACGGCAAAAAAATATATTTGAATTGGAAGCGGGAGTAGCATTCTTAAAAGGTTCAGATGATGGAACCCCATTAAAGTCGGAAAGTTCAGGTAATTTAGGCATGTTGCAACTGAACAGGCGTTTATTAGATATAGATTATCACTACCAAAATGTCTCCAGAACAATAATCAATGTCGGGGCAAGATATCGTCACTTATTGAATCCCGATAAGAATTACGCTTTAGAATTCTGCCTGAAGTATCACAAGATAATAACTAAAAATGAACAGGAGAGGTCATTTTTGTCTTTTTCAACAAACTATGTTTTTTAAGCGAAACAACAATCCCACACCTGAAGTAACAATCTATTAATTAATAAAATAAATCATGAAACTATTTTCTAAACATTTCAAAAAAAATTGGTTCAGGCATCTATTGCAATGGGGTGTATTAATTGCAATAATTATCGCACTGGTCAATATTTTCTCTAAAACTCCTTCCGACCCGGAAGCGTATTGTCCTTTTGGCGGCCTTCAGGCATTTGGATCATATCTAACCAGCGAAACCTTAGCCTGCAGTATGACCACCGTTCAAATTTTAATGGGCCTAGCACTTGGAGTGGGAGTAATTCTCTTCGGTAAATTATTCTGCGGCTACTTATGTCCGGTTGGATTGGTTTCGGAATATATGTTTAAACTTCGAAAAAGGATCAAGGTCAAAGGGAGGGAAATTACAAACGGAACTGTTGTAGATAAAGTTCTCAGATCCATTAAATACATTCTCTTGTTCATCGTTTTCTATATGACACTGAGTACATCTGAGCTATTCTGCAAGAATTTCGATCCGTATTATGCTGTTGCCAGCGGTTTTCAAGGGGAAATCACATTATGGATGTCAGTCGCTGCTTTAGTAATACTATTCTTAGGTAGTTTTTTCTTTAAATTGTTCTGGTGTAAATATATCTGTCCACTAGGGGCGTTAAGTAACCTGTTCAAATTTACCATTGCATTCTCCTCCCTTGCAATCCTATATGTAATTTTTATTCAACTAGGATTAAATATTCCATGGGTATATCTTTTAATAACAGCCTGCCTTATGGGTTATATCCTTGAAATTATCATGGTAAAACCCAAAGTCTTCCCATTGATAAAGGTAAACAGGGATGAGGAAAAATGTACTGATTGCGGACTTTGCACCAAAAAATGCCCCTACAGCCTTCCGGTTGATAAAAACAAAGTGGTAAAGGAAGTGGATTGTACGCTGTGCGGCGAATGTATATCGGCTTGTTCCACCAATGCGCTTACCTTCAACAAAAAGAAATCTAACCGCTGGTTACCTGCCATACTAACAATAGTCCTGTTTATGATTGCACTGATTTTGGGAGCTCGGTGGGAAATGCCTACAATCAATGAAACCTGGGGAGACGGCATCGAAGATGTAGATCTTAAAACATTCAAGATGGAAGGGTTAAGCTCTGTGCATTGTTACGGCAGCTCAAAAGCATTTTCAGCAAAGTTACATCATGTTCCCGGCGTTTATGGTGTAGCCACCTTTGTTAAAACTCACACTGCAAACATCCTCTACGATCCGACCCAGACCAGTGAAGAAAAGATCCTGGAAGCTACATATACGCCTGTGAAGTTTAAGATTGTAAATCCTGCAGAATCGGATAGTCTGATTAAAATGATTACAATATATACAGAAAAGATGTACGATAAATTAGACCCAAATCATCTTGGCATGCAGTTCAGGCAGTATGGGAATGGTAAGTATTTTGGAATTGAGACCAAATTTTCATGTCCGTTAACCGTTCATCTGTATATGGATATTGAGGAACCGGTTGATAAGGAGTTTTTAAAGAATATTGTGGAGAAGAGACAACTTATCACTCTTACGGCCGATGGTCAGGAGAATATAAGAAATTTGGATTTTGAGTTTGTAAAAATAGGAGCGGAAACCGACACCATTACACGGAAAGAATTCTTTGAACGACACTTCAACAGTTACAACTCACGTTATAAGGAGAACATTAAGAAATTTGGCAGATTAGACTCGGTATCATTGGTAATATCCTTTCCGGAGCTTGACAAACCTATCTATTCGAGGAACCTCCCCTATTTATCGAGTTACCTCTCTATCACCGAAGGAGTGTTGAGCCTAAGTACATTTTTAGATGAGGATAATCTTCCTTCCTTGAAAATCACCTATGTCCCTTCAGTAATTTCGGACGAGAAATTGTGGGAAAATCTTTGTGCTGATAGGTGGAGAGTGAAAATGACAAACGGAGAGATAAAGGAAGTAGATGCAAAATTGAACTTCAAAAATAAAAGATAATCAACTGAACACCAGCAATAAATAGACATAAACATTATAAAAAAATCAGATATGAGGAAGTATATCATTATCTTATTAGTTTTAACGGGAATAAGTATAAACTCCATAAAAGCAGACGAAGGCATGTGGCTGATACAAGCTCTGAATAACGAGCTGCAGAAACGCATGGAAGCAGGGGGGCTTAAAATTGGATCAGAAGTAATCTACAGTGAAAATGAGACCTCTCTGAAAGATGCCGTTGTTTCACTAGATTTTGGTTGCACCGGCAGTATGATTTCCAACAAAGGACTTTTAATAACCAATCATCATTGTGCATACGATGATATTTTCAATCTGAGTACTCCGGATAATAACTTACTAGAGAAGGGGTATTGGGCAAAAAACAGCTCCGAAGAGATACCAATAAAAGGAAAGACTGTCTATTTCCTAAGAAAAGTAGCAGACTGTACCGATGAATTGAACCAAGTGAGAGATTCTTTGCAGAAAATAAAAAAGCCAAGCGGTTCACGCCGTGTATTTAGCATTGTCGAAAACAGACATAAGCAGCAAAGCGGATACGAAGCTTCCTGCGCTTCCATGTGGAACGGTAACCGCTATTATATGTATTATTATGATACCTATACCGACATAAGGCTTGTTGGCGCCCCTCCCGTTCAGGTCGCAGCATTTGGTGGTGATGTTGACAACTGGGAGTGGCCTCAACACAAATGTGATTTCACCCTGTATCGCATATATGGAGATAAAAACGGAAGGCCTGCAGCTTACTCAACTGAAAACCTGCCTATTAAACCGAAAAAAATCCTGAAGATTTCTCTAGATGGTGTTCAGGAGAACGACTTCGCTATGGTAATTGGATTTCCGGGGAGAACCGACAGGTACAGTTCCTCTTTCAAAGTAGATCTGAATGAACGGACAATAGGCCCTATCATAGTGGATGCTATGGGAGCAAAAATGGAGATTATCAGAAAATGGATGAACAGAGATCCCGGAATACGCAAGAAATATTCAAATATATTTTTTGGGTTGAGCAATGTACAGGAATCTCTGGCAGGTGAAGTTGCATGTACCAGAAGATTTGAGGTTGTAAAGAAAAAACAGCAGGAAGAAAGCAAATATTGGAAAGACGACGCCTCACTTCTTTCGAGGATGGAAAGTGGTTACAAGGATGTGGAAGACATCGAAAAATATATGACATACTACCGCCAATCGCTCGTTTCAGGAACGGGGTTCATCGCACTGGGCAACAGGGCAAACTCCTTAAAATCCGACGATAATCAGTCGTATGACTCTTTCGTAAAAAGGGTTGAAAAACTATATACTGAATATGATGCCCGAGTAGAGAAAGAACTTATGGAGTATCAACTGAGACTTTTTATCGAAAACGTACCTGAAAAATATTGGGGACCGTTTATAACGTATCTGGCAGGAAAGTTCGAAGACAATTACGCAGCAATGGCAAGTGAAATATTCGATAATTCTGTTATGCTGAACCCCGCCAGTTTCAAAGAGACAGTGAAAGATAAAAACAACTTTCAGCTCTTTTTGGAAGATCCGGCAACCAAACTGGCACAGGATATAAAAATATCTGATTTACGCAAAGATGAATCTCTGATTTTAAAGGATAAAGGATCACTATATAGTATGGACGGCCTCTATGAAAATGAATTGTACAATAAGAAAAAAAATGCGGGGATATTACAATATCCGGATGCCAATTTTACCATGAGGCTGACCTATGGAAATGTGTGCAAAATGCAACCGTCTGATGCTATCAATTATAACCATTTATCAACCACACAGGGCATTATCGACAAATATAATCCTTATGATTATGATTTTGCGTATCCTGAAAACACCCTCAATTTAATTAAAAGTGCGGATTGGGGAAAGTATGGGAAAGATGGAAAATTGTATGTAAACTTCCTTACAAACAATGATATTACAGGCGGGAATTCGGGAAGCCCCGTTATGAACGGTAAAGGCGAGCTTATTGGATTGGCGTTCGACGGGAACAAAGAGTCCTTAGCATCAAAGTACTATTATCAGGATGAAATGACAAACTGTGTATCGGTTGATATCCGGTATGTACTTTGGTATATTGACAATTGTTCAGGTGCAGAATATCTTTTTGATGAAATTGCAACCAAGTAGAGTAAATCAATAGTTGCAACATGTATTCAAGGCTGTTTCCCCTTTTTCTTCTGACAGCACTAATTCTATTATCGGGATGCTGCATCTTAGAAAACACTTCGACTCAAAGTATTAACAACAGATTTTTCAAACAGGCCAGACAGTCTGACTCGAAAGATCTGTTTGTTAAGAGCGAGGATGATGAAGTGAAAATATATTGGGTAAACAGTGAGAGTTTCACATGTGAACTAGATAGCTCAACTGTCGAAATTTTTCCATTGATAATATGCGAAAAAAACATTCTCCCACAAAAAAGTTTTCATGAAAAGGGATTCGTAATAAATTTCATTATGCTTCCGCTTAAATTCAGACCTGCTGCACAGGGAGTCCCCTCACAAATCAATTGTGATTTTAACGGATCAATTTATGCGGGATTTTCAAAAAACAGATATAATATTGATTATTCAAACCATAAGACTGATCTCTATGTAAGAAATATCTCGAACTACGAATTCTCTTACGGCATTTTCTTGGGGATAGGGAATACACTTGTATCCCCAACCACAACAAATCACGCTATAGATGATGAATACGACGGGGTAGTACTGCAAAAAGGGATTGCTGTTTATCTGGGTTACAACAATCTAAAGGCTGGTATTGCTCTAGGGATGGATAATCTATTAGGTAAAGACAGGCATAGCTGGATTTACAAGAACAGGTCTTATCTTGCTTTTACATTAGGTTTTAATATAGAATAAGAATTATATCACTAAAAATACAACATTATAAATATGAATAAGAAAACGATTCTTCTCATTTGTTCGTTTTTTGTCCAGGCTGCATTCTTAGCTGCACAGCCGTTCGATACAACAGAAACATTACCGGTTGATAAAGAGTTTATTGTAGGCCAGCTAAAAAATGGGCTTACTTATTATATCAGAGAAAGCAAGTTAAGTAAAAACAGGGCTGATTTTTTTATTGTCCACAATGTAGGCTCTTTGCAAGAAGAAGAAAACCAACGCGGATTAGCTCATTTCTTAGAACATATGGCATTTAACGGTACAAAACACTTCCCCGATAAACAGTTGCTCAACTATTTCGAAAGTATTGGCGTACGATTTGGGGCAAATGTAAATGCATACACCTCCATGAGCCGAACTGTATATAACATATCGGAAGTACCTGTGACCGTGAGCTCTGTCGTTGATACTGCTCTTTTGGCACTACATGACTGGTCACACTACATCAATTGTTTGCCCGAAGAGATCGAAAGTGAACGTGGAGTGGTACGTGAAGAAATGCGAAGAGGCGATGACCCGTTGACAAGAACAATGCAGACCGTATCAAAAATTCAACGAACCGGTTCGCGTTTTGCCGAAAGGACTCCGATCGGATTGGCAGAAGTAATAGAAAACTTTGATCATCAAGACTTAATCGACTTCTATCACAAATGGTACAGACCTAACCTGCAAGCTGTAATTGTAGTAGGAGACATTGATGCCGAGGACATCGAAGCGAGGATCATAAAGAGATTCTCCGCTATTCCAAACCCTAAGAATGAAACGAAGAAGATATACTATACGGTTCCCGATAACAACGAACCTATTGTTGGGTTCTTCACTGATCCTGAAACAAAAGCAAGCTCAGTAAGGATGACGGTAAAAATACCGCATCGTCCTGTTATCGAAAGACAAACATATGCATTTGTCTATGATAAACTAGTGGAAGATTTATTCTTAGAGATGTTCAAATCAAGATGTGCGGAAAGAGCCGAGAAACCCGGCGCTGATTTTCGCGTAATTGTTCCGGTATTCGGTGAAATTGATTATGCCTGTAAAACTTTTACTGCAACTGCTATGCCTGCACACGGCAAAGATTTGTACACCGCTCTCAAAGGTATTTTAGAAGAAGTTGAGCGTATAAAGCAACATGGGATGACCGAGTTAGAATTGGATAACGCTAAAAGTATCGTAAGGGCAAATCTAAGAAAACAACAATCCGACCAAATGCAAAAATCGACAAACAAAGATTTAGTAAATCTTGCAGTGGAAAATTTCACACGTGACAAGGTACTCGTGAACCGGTCGGAGTTGATAGGTTCGGCGTATTCCATGTTAGATGAAATAAAGATTGAAAATATCAATGATAACATCGAAATCATCTTAAATGAAAATAACAGGATAATCATCTTTGCAGCACCGGAAAGTGACAAAGAATCGCTTCCCTCAACCGAAAAGGTATTATCACTGGTTAAATCAATTCAAAATAAAGCTTTAGAACAGTATGCTCCTAGCGCGAAAAAAGAACTTACCCTGTCAGAGCCAATAAATCCAGGTAAAATTTCAGAATCTCGCCAAGTAAGAGCAGATGACCTTAGCATTAAGTATAAAGTACCACTTGATTCAACCACCGAATTCAGGCTTCAAAATGGAACAAGAGTCATATGGAAAGAATCATACGGAAATGGTAAAAAGATCAGCCTATCAGCTTTTACCTCTGGAGGTTACGCCCGCTCGCATTCCATAGAAGAGATTGTGATCCTGAAAAATTACTTGAGGTACTATAATGTAGCCAACTTAAACTGGAATGAATTGAGGGAATGGAAACAGGCTAACGGTATCAGATTGAGCCAGGCAGTAAACAGAAGAACTGATAATTATTCAGGGGAATTTTATCCACAAAACAGTGAAAATTTCTTCAAACTGCTCTATTCCTATTTCACAGGTGTTTCTGCAGACCAAACGGAGCTCGGTAAGTTTCAACAGCTATTTTTAAAAGCCATAGGGGAAGACAAAAATGAAACAAAATTGTTTGAGGATTCGGTTAAGACGCTTACATACTCCAGTAATCCATTGAAAACAAACTTCGACACCCTTTATATCCGGACGATTAATCCGGAAAAATTAAACAAACTATATCTACGTCATTTTGGCAACCCGAATGAGTTTACGTTCATCTTTACTGGCCCTATGCCCGTTAAAGATGCTGTTCCATTGATCGAAAAGTATATTGCGTCTATTGCTGCCACAAACGACTCACAAGAAAAAGAATTGGTTTTTAAAGAACCTGAATTAAACAAGGGGAATGTGGAGCTCTATTATAATGCAAAGAACACAATAACTTCAAAAGCATCAGTGTCTATTACTTACCATACAGATATTGAGTATAATTCAAAGAATTATGCCAGTGCTCTGTTTTTACGTGATATATTATCCAGAAGATGTTATAAAAGCATCCGTGAAGACAAAGGCGGCACATATCACGTTGCGGTAACTGCGTCACTTGACAAACATCCTCAGTCGCAACTTGTTGTAAAAATTGAATTTGATACTAATCCATCAATGATCACTGAATTATTGGATGTTGCCCAGCGTGAGGCAGACCTACTGTTGAAAAAAGGCGTAACCGTACAAGAGATTGATGAAGTAAAGAAATATCGGAAGAAAACTCTGGATAATAAGAGTATTCCTTGGGCTACTATCATCACTCAATCGATATTAAATGAAGAATTTCTGGATACTAATGACCCTGAACTATTCGATCAGGTTAATGTAGCAAGTGTACATAATCTGACTAAGCAATTGTTTGGCTCCGGGAATAAAATGACTTTTATCTTTGATCCTCAGAATAGTACGACCACACAATAACGACCGGTCTATCCATTGCCTGAAAGTATAACGCTGGACAAGCGGACTAAACTCTATTCTTCCTTTCCCCGCAATCCGCTTATCGCCGACGTTTGGTTCAATCGAATCCACGGCAAGTAAAGGCGGTTCTGTACGTGAAAGAGAAAGGGAAGATTACGAAGAAAGAGTATCAGGGAATAAATGATTGCTCAAGAGCAACAACTAATAGAGATTTGACGGAATTAGTGTCAAAAGGTATTTTACTGTTTAATGATGTTGCAGGGGCAGGTGTGAACTATGCATTAAAATAATCGCATCATAATGGGCACAATTGACTCATGATTAGCTTAAAGAGGAATTGGTATAGTGAATGTCCGATACAACTTGCATATGTCCGATAAATGTCCGATAAAGTAGCTTTTGCAGATAATGGTATTATTGATCAAAGTTGGAGATGTCAGAAAGATGGTTTTGGCAGTATAAAGGGTGGTCAGATAAAAAAACGACAAAATAACCGATGTGGATTTTGAAGAAGTGAAGTAAAAGACGATTAGGAATAATCAATAAATAACAGAAAATCCCTGTAAACAAATGGTTTACGGGGATTTTTGTTTTTATAAATTTGTAGATAGCTGTTGTTTTTGATGGTTTTTTATTATACATTTGTACCATTATTGTACCGGAACTTAATTAGTGATGAAGTGGAACTTATGAGCGCTTATGAATACTAATGAGTACTTAAATAGCGATAAGGATACCGATGAATAAGATTCAGAAACAATGTGAAGTCTGTGGGCTGTCTTTCGTTCCCAAAACAGTCGATTCTGTTTATTGCTCTAAAAAATGTAGTGGAGCAGCGTATCGGAAAAAGAAAACCCAAGAGAAAAAGAAAGAGGAACAACAAGCAATTATTGATAAGATTTCTGCCGACCGTTTATATATTTCAGTGCCAGAAGCAATAGCCCTTTTCGGTGTTGCCAAGAGTACACTTTATCGCCTTGTTCGGCAAAAGCGAATTCCGGCTATCAATTTAGGTACTCGCCTTGTTCGGATAGACCGAGCAGCGATAGAAGAAATGTTTCCTATTCGCCAAACACCCCTTAAAAAAGAGAAGCCGACAGCAAAGCTTTATAGTCTTGAACCACAAGATTGTTATACAATTGGCGAGATTGCTAAAAAGTTTGGCATATCGGATAGTTCGGTCTATAAGCATATTCGTAAATATTCTATTCCAACTCGACAGATTGGTAACTATGTTTACGCTCCAAAAACTGAAATAGATAATTTGTATAATCAATAACAATATACCACATGAAACAACTCGCCAGTACAAAAGTAACTGTTCGGCTTCGCAAGGCGGAAGACTGTAAAGAGTGGTATGTTTATATTGAAAGCTATCCGGTTTATGTTCCCGGCAAGCAAACCCCACAGCGTGTTCGTGAATATTTGAATCGTTGTATTACTACGATAGATAGGACTTCTTATATTGAAGAAGTGGGATTAGATTTTTCAAGAGAAGGATATTCTACTAAAGAAATCCAAATCAAAACTTTTGAATTTGTGCTTGATTGCACAAAAAATAAATCTAAGATAATAAGTTTACATTCCAGACGAGCAGAAAAAAGATGTTTTGGATATGTTAATTGACAAAAATATAAACAAAGCTATTTTTCACTGGTATTCAGGCTCTTTGAGCACACTGCATAAAATTGTAGATTTAGGATATTATTTCTCGATTAATTCAGCAATGGTACAGTCAGACAATGGTAAAAAGATTATTGCCGAAATTCCAAAAAAACAGATACTAACAGAAACAGACTGTCCTTTTATTGAAAATAGCGATATAACTTCTGTGCATAAGTATCTTGCTCAATTATGGGAAGAACCTATTCCGAAAGTTGAGCAAATTATTGATTTAAACTTCAAACGAATCTTACAAAATATAAAATAATTATGCCCGAAAAACAAAACATAGAATACAAGTCCTCTTGGCACGACAAGTATCTGGAATGGGTTTGCGGTTTCGCGAACGCACAAGGTGGTGAAATTTATATAGGTAAGGAAGATTCCGGGAAAGTCACGGGAGTGGAAGACTATAAAAAACTGATGGAGGATATTCCCAACAAAATCAGGAATCATATGGGAATTTCCGCTGATGTTAATCTTTTGCAGGAAGATGATAAATACTATATTGAGATCGTCGTCCAACCATATTCAGTGCCTATCTCGCTGCATGGACAGTATTTTTATCGTAGTGGAAGTGTGAAGATGGAACTAACCGGAAACTCACTCAATGAATTCCTTTTAAAACGCTCTGGTCTGACGTGGGATGAAGTTACTGAGCCGAGAGCAACCTTTGATGATATTGATGAAAGATCTTTCCGAATGTATTTGGAGATGTCAAAAGAAAAAGATCGTTTACCGGATGTGGAAGGGCTGACAATGGAAGAGATTTTCGAGAAGTTACGTTTGACTAAAAACGGAGAACTTACACGTGCGGCCATAATCCTATTCGGTAAAGATCCAAGACGCTTCTCTACAAATGCCTTTGTAAAGATTGGGCGTTTTAAAGGAGATGCCGACTTACGTTTTCAAGATGTTGAAGAAGGCAATTTAATCGTTTTGCTGAAAAACGTATTGGAACGATTAGACCATAAGTATCTAACTCGCTCCATTGAGTTTAAGGGCATGCTTCGTTTGGAGCATAGTGAATATCCTATTCCGGCGTTGCGTGAAATGCTTCTCAATGCATTGGTACACCGTAAATATATGGGATCATTTATTCAAATACGAGTATATGACGATAAGATAACTATTTGGAACGATGGGCGATTACCTGAAGAAATCACTTTGGAGTCACTTAAACACGTTCACTCTTCCCATCCCCGTAATCCATTGATTGCCGATGTCTGTTTTAAAGGTGGGCTTATCGATTCTTGGGGGCGTGGAACGGTTCGGATCATTGAGACTTGCAAAGAAGCAGGACTTCCCGAACCAGAGCTAACAGAACGTGATGGAGGTTTTTTGGTAACTCTTTTTAAAGATAATCTTACAGAAGAACAGTTGGTGAAGCTTGGTCTTAACGCAAGACAAGTGAAGGCAGTATCATATGTAAAAGAAAAAGGTCGAATTACTAACAGCGATTATCAAGCACTAAACGAAATATCTGACAGAACTTCTTCTAGAGATTTGGAAGATTTAGTAGCCAAAGGAGTGCTGAAGCGAGTTGGAGATAAAAAAAGTGCTTACTATGAAATATAGCTTGGCGGTTAAATGGCGGAAACGTGGCGGAAATGGCGGTTAAATGGCGGATAGCTTTTATGAGTTTCTGTAATCATGTAATCATGCAAAGAACACGCATATCGCACATTAATCACGCAAAAATATGCAAAAGGGGCAACTATTGGGCAGTCAAAGTGGTTAGTATTATGCCTTGTTGAAAAACGTTCACTATCTTTGCGTGTTCATTGACAATGAACAACACTTCAAAATGAACATAAACAATTAGAAACGACAATCTAACCGATGTTTTGCATACACAATATCAGTACCGTATTTGTACCATAAAACCATAATCTCCTGATATTCTTACATGTTCAATTTTGAATAAGTGAAGTAATCACCGATTAGAAACGATAATCAAACAGTATAAAGCCGCAGTAAACAATTGATTTACTGTGGCTTTTTGTTTTTTAATCCAACCCCTTTTTAAGTAATCGATATTTTTATTTGCTCATTTCAAATGCAAAAGGATTGTGTAAAAGCCTGCAAACGCTTGACACTTTCACTGGAATATTACGAGTGGAAATAGATGTTGATTACAGCAAATCATTTAGTTTTGCCGTAAAGTTGGATAAAATTCTGTATTTTTGTAAAAAACGACTTGAATATGAAAAAGCGGCCAAATTGCAAATTCCCGATAAGGCTTCTAATTAAATCAATTACACACGTTAAGAGAGAGCGTAGTCAAGCTTGTTTGAACTTTTTATGAGTTTATATAATCACGCAATAATCACGCAAATCTCGCATCAATCACGTAAAAAGCAGGCAAACATGAATTGCTTCAATAGACTCACTGGTAATTTTAATTTGGCGGATAAGTGGCGGATAATTCCGATGATTATCGCTTTATCCGTATTTGGAGCCGATTTTCATAAATCGGCAGCCAGCAACTGGCGAAATCCGTCCGCTATCAACGGACGAAATTCAAGTTATAAAACAATGAGCGATAATACAAAAATATCAATCCGTTTTTTCGACGACCGTGAAGTTCGTGCCGTTTGGGATGAAGAAAACAACAAAGGTAGTATTTCCCGCAAAAGTATTGCCTAATTTATTCTTTCCATAGAGGAGGCGTTTACAAAATGAAAAAGGGAAAAAACATGCAGATGTCTGTCTGTATAGCGTTGTTTTTCTGCATCATAACATAACACTCCATATCTTGCAAGAGCGGAGTTTAACTGGGATAATTCTTGTTTTTGCCCGTAAAAACAAGAATTGTATTATCTTTGCAAATGCAATTTAGAGAAGAATGACTGACAAGATAAGAACAACCATTAGCAAATTTCCATTCGGCTTCGTCTTTACGCCGGGTGACTTTCCTATTGATCTGGACAAACAAGCCTCTGTCAATAGAATACTAAATAATATGGTCGCGGCTGGAGAAATTCGTCGTTTATCCAAAGGTCGTTTCTATAAACCCCAAATTACACAGTTTGGAGAATTACCTCCTGATACCTATCAAATCGTAAAGGATTTGATAGAAAAGAATGGGAAAATTACGGGTTATATCACGGGGTATTCTGTGTTTAACGAATTAGGATTAACAACTCAAATCCCTTTTTCTTTGCAAATAGGTGTGAGAAACGAAAAAAAAGCAATCCGTCGTGATGTTTACCGAATTAGCTTCATCAAACAGCAAAACGCTATAACCAAAGAAAATATCCCATTGCTTCGACTACTTGATTGCTTACGTTTCTTTAAGAACATACCTGATGCAATGCCGGATGAAACTTGTAAGCGTTTGTTGTATTTGTTTTCACAGTTAGATAAGACTCAGATCGTTAAAGTTAAGAAACTGGCATTGAAGTATAATCCTTCAACAATAGCATTACTGGGTGCTCTACTACAAACGCTCGATGAAAATGAAGATACAAATATGCTACTAAACAAACTCAATCCTCAAACCTCATACAAATTAGGAATTTCGAAAAAAATACTTCATAATCAAGAAAGGTGGTATATCAAATGAAACTACACAACGATAAAGAACTATTTTCAACTCTTGCAACATTGGCTGCAAAATCGTTGCGAATAACACCGGCATTTGTGGAAAAGGATTATTGGATTACATTAATACTCTACAATTTGGCAAACTCTCCTTATGCAGATAGTGTAGTTTTTAAGGGCGGAACCTCCTTGTCTAAAGGGTATCGGTTGATCAACCGATTTTCTGAAGATATTGACATTGCTATGATTGAGGAAAATTTGAGCGGTAATGCTTTGAAAACAAAAATACGGAATATTGAAAAAGAAATTACAGTTGGATTTACAGAGACTGTAGAGCCAAATATAACCAGCAAAGGCTCTATGTTTCGCAAATCAGTTTTTGAGTATCCGTCCTCTATATCCGGCATTTTATTGGGAAATACAGCAAGGCGAATTATTGTTGAAATCAATTCATTTGCGAATCCTTACCCTTATGTGAAGCAGGACATTTCGTCATTTATTACAGAGTTTCTATCGGAGACGAACAAGCAAGAAACAATAGAGACGTATAATTTGCAAGGTTTTTCGTTGAATGTCCTTGATAAGCGTCGCACGATGATAGAGAAACTTGTTTCACTTGTCCGATTCTCCTTCTCGGAAAATCCAATACAAGCCATACAATCTAAAATACGTCATTTCTATGACCTATATTACTTAGCACAAGATGCTGGGTGTGCTGAATATATACGAACAGATCAATTTAAGACCGATTTTTGGAAATTATTAGAACATGATAAGGCGGCTTTTGACACGCCTGACGGCTGGCGAATGAAAGACATTCTGGAATCACCATTGATCGTTAGTCTTCCGGTTTTATGGGAGAGTTTACGAACAACTTATCAAAATGAATTGGCTCAATTAGCTTTTATGCCAATACCGGAAGAAAAAGAAGTTGCGCAATCTTTTGAAAAAATAATTAGTTGTGTACATGAAAGAAAAGGGAAAAATTACGAATAAAGAGTATCAAGAGATAAATGAGGTGTCTAAAAGAACCGCTACTTATGACTTGACTGAGCTTGTAACTAAATATAGATTGGCAAATAATACTGGTTTTGGAGCTGGAAGTTTTTATGAATTGGCTATTGGGCAATAATTGGGCAGAGGAAGTGGAAAGAGTATAATTTTAAAAACTAAATAATTATGGCAAAAGACGGTGATTTCTTTATTTCCGATTGGCTCAGAAACAGGAACACACTTGAATATATTAGTATTTGAAAGAAATTATACAATCCCTATTCTAATTATGGCGAATTCGCCATAATTAGAAATCAAGCCGAGTTAAACAGTTTTAAAATCAGAACTAAAGAAATTGCTAAAAAACGCCCTGACGGATGAAATCAACAGCCGTGAAATGTTCATGAAGGGAATTGATTATTCATATTATTATGAAGAAAATGAATAGCAAATAAAAAATGAGATTTTTCACACAAAAATAGGATAATCATGGAGAAAGAAAAATCAATAAAGATTTTTGAAAATAGAAAAATACGTTCATCATGGAATGATGAAGAAGAGGAATGGTATTTCTCAATCGTTGATATTGTCGAGGCTCTAACAGATAGTACGAATCCTACGGATTATTTGAAAAAATTGCGAAAGCGAGATTCTTTACTTGGAGACTACATAGGGACAAATTGTCCCCAGGTAGCTATGATCACAGAAACAGGTAAGAAAGTGGTAAGTCCGTTGAATGCGAAAAGCATTCTGTCTATTAAAGAGAAGAATAAGAAAGAAGAAAACAACAAAACAGAATAAATAACATTGCATCATGAGCTTAGATTTGTATTTTTTCAAGAAAGATGTTGATTTCGATCAAATCAGGCGTAATATTGATGACCTCACAAACAAGCGACGAGCCATTGAGGAAGAATTAGAACGCCTTGAGGACAATTACGAGGATGCGAGGTTAGCTTCTCATAACGTCACCCACAATCTCAACAAGATGGCAGAGGCTGTCGGATTATATAAAGCTTTATGGTCTCCTGAGGAGATATGTATCACTTCTGCTTCACAAATGATTGCACCGCTTGAAAAAGCCATTAAAGAGTTAGAGAATGATCCCGAGAAATACAAAGCTTATAATCCTTCCAATGGATGGGGCAACTATGATATTTTCGTCAGCTTCTGTAAATCGGTGTTGCATACGTGCCGAGAACATCCCGATGCAGTAATTGAAGCTGCTGGATAATAAGGATCTTAATATGAACAACAATACAAAAATATCAATCCGTTTTTTCGACGACCGTGAGGTACGGGCTGTCTGGGATGAAGAGAATAACAAATGGTGGTTTAATGTTGTTGATGTCGTTGCTGTACTCTATGGACAAGACGATTATACGAAAGCAAACAACTATTGGCGTTGGTTAAAACGTAAACTAACCAAAGAGCAAAATCAACTTGTGAGTACCACTCACGGTTTCAAATTTATAGCTCCAGATGGCAAAAAACGTTTAGCCGACACACTTGATAGTGATGGTGTTATTTCTCTTGCCAAACATTTTCCCAATAACAAAGCCGTAAAGTTCCTTGATTGGTTCACCTATAGTGACAACAGTATTGACGGACAAAGTAAGAAAAAGGCATATTCTTTTTTTGAGAGCAATCTCATTAACGAAGAGGAAGTTGGAACAACAAAAGGCTTGCAGCAAATCCATGCCTACCTATTTGGTGGGCTTTACGATTTTGCTGGACAGATAAGGCAAAAGAACATTTCAAAGGGCGGGTTCCAATTTGCAGTATCACACTTTCTCGGCAATACTTTAAAGCAAATAGAAGAAATGCCTGAAAACACATTTGACGAGATTGTTGATAAATATGTGGAAATGAATATTGCTCACCCATTCATGGAAGGCAACGGGCGAAGTACGCGCATTTGGTTGGATTTAATATTGAAAAAGAACTTGAAAAAGTGCGTTGATTGGAGCAAAATCGGTAAGACCGAGTACATGAATGCTATGATAAAAAGTGCTACAAACAGCGCAGATATAAAACACCTGCTGAAAAACGCTCTGACGGATGAAATCAATAGCCGTGAAATGTTTATGAAAGGAATCGACTATTCATACTATTACGAAGAGAATGAATAACCATTGAGTAATAAAATAATGATAATGTTACCGATGATAATCATTTTATCTGTATCGCATTTGTATCATTAGATTGTAAATAGCTAATATTCAGTAGTCATTTCTTTTGAGGAAGATAAATAAGCGAAAGTATCGAGCTTTAACTTTCCATAATTACAAAATATTGAAAATAACTGAAAATCAATAAAAAAGTTATATCTTTGTAGCCTAAACAATCAAGTTCATATTGATATCCTTCACGGCAGTGCATCGCCCTACCCTCACCAGGTAAGTCTTTTCATCGTTTAAATCGATCTCAACATCAGCTTTCTTGTTTGGACCAATAAAGAAATCGAGCTGCCTGTTATTCAAGGCAGTATGGGTAGCTGAAAAAACATCGATTAGCGAATTAATGTACCGACAGATGTAATCCGGCTTCGCTTAATCGCAAACTAAATAAAATGATTAAAAAAGAATTCGAAAGAAAAAGAAAAGAAAAAAAACAGGAAAAACAAAAACGCAGAGAAGATCGCAAGATTAACAACACAAGCAAATCATTTGAAGAGATGATTGCGTATGTGGACGAGTTCGGAAATATTACCGACACTCCACCCGAACTTCAAAAAAGAGAGAAGATAGCAATAGAAAGCATCGCCATTTCAACCCCTAAAAAAGAAGAAGAAGAGAAGATAGCGCTAAGAGGCAAAGTGGATTTTTTTAACGTAAACCGGGGATTTGGTTTTATAAAAAATTCCAACTCAGGCGAAAAACATTTTTTTCATATCAAAAACGCTTTTGCCTCCATCGAAGAAGGAGACACGGTCACTTTCGATTTGGAACGAGGCAAAATGGGGATGGACGCGGTAAATATAACCATTATTAAATAAAAGATAATCAACATACGATTATTAAACAACAATTTTAAAAAAAAGAAAATGAACATTTACGTATCAAATTTAAGCTACAGCACAACAACAGAAAGCTTACAGGAATTATTCGCAGAATATGGCGAAGTCTCTTCTGCCAACATAATAAAAGACAGAGACAGCGGCCGGTCAAGAGGTTTCGGCTTTGTAGAAATGCCAGACGACGCCAACGGCCAAAAGGCCATCGATGAGTTGAATAACACCGAGTTTGAAGGGAAAACAATCACCGTAAACGTTGCCCGTCCAAAAACGGAAAGAAGCAGCGGCGGTTACAACAGAAGACAATATTAATCGTCAACCTCCTGAATGACTTCCCGATTGCATTGCAATTGGGAAGTTTTTGTTTTATTTAAGCCCGCCGGCCCTCGCTGCCGATTCATTCCTGAGCAACTCTTCCAGCAAGGCAACCTTTTCCTGCTCCGATTTAAGCATCCGTTCATAAAGTTCCACCTTTTCATCGTACAACTGCACGATCCGCTCGATTGGGTTATTGATCGTGTAATTATTGTACAATGCCGAGGAATTATCAGAGAATGTGTTCGATACAATATGCACCGCTCCTTCATCGGTAAAATTCTTTATGGCTTCCGAAGGGATATTCATCGCGTTTGCTATCTTCTCCAGCGTTTCATTATCCAGATCTTCTTTATTCTCAATCTTAGATACCGATTGTTGTGTCAGATTCAGCCGTTCCGCCAAATCTTCCTGTTTCACGCCCAGAATTTCACGAAGGCGCTTCACATTATATCCCAGATGTTTCCGGTTAACCTCATAAGTTGTTTCCATAATTATTTTGCTTTATGCTGAAAGATGAAACATAGAACTTCTTTATCAGCAAAAATACAAAAAATTTATACAACATTGCATTTTATTCCTTTATAGTTGTATTTTACTCCCCGATATTTGAAGTTAAACAACTTCGAATGTTAGAATACATTAATTTTAACGTTTAAGTTTGCCGCACAAACAAAATTATAATTTTGCTATTAAAAAATGCGACACCATCCGGTCCGGCAAGTTCCGCTTAATCTGTTGATTTTCTAATCAAAATAGAGAATTAACACCTTGATTTACTAATAGATTAAACATCAAAAATGGTATGTGGAAATGATTTGGCTTATGTCAAGTAACAATTTCTTTATTTTTTTGTCATTATTTCGTAACAATAAAATTCTTTCTTTACCGAAAGTTTTAGAAGAGAGTCCAGATTTTTATTTAACAAAAAAATTATGAACAAATTATCAAAATTTAAATTATTTGTATGGTTCTTGTGCTCTGTTTTTGCAGCACATGCACAAGATGCGACGCTTTCGGGCGTTGTGACGGATGTGAACAACAATCCGCTGATCGGGGTAAACGTTGTCCAAAAGGGAACCGCCAAAGGGACTATCACAAACTATGATGGAGAATTCTCCTTCCAGGCTGCTCCCCATTCAACCATAGTGTTTACCTACATCGGATTCGCCAAGCAGGAAGTTGCCTGGGATGGAAGCAGCCGGTTGAATGTAACTCTCCATGAAGATTCCGAGCTCCTGGAAGAAGTGGTGGTGGTTGGATATGGAACTCAAAGGAAAGTAAATCTAACGGGTGCAGTAAGCCAAATTTCTGCAAGTGAATTAGAAGACCGGCCTGTTGCAAACATGTCTCAAATTCTACAGGGTACGATTCCAAATCTTAATGTGCACTTTTCCTCAGGACAGCCTGGTGTTGGCGGAAGTTTAAACATTAGAGGAACCACCTCTATAAATGGTGGAGGTCCATTGGTCCTAATTGACGGGGTACCCGGCGATATAAATCGCATTAATCCTTATGACGTTGAATCTGTTTCTGTACTAAAAGATGCCTCGGCCTCAGCCATATATGGAGCGCGTGGAGCATTTGGAGTTATTTTAGTAACTACAAAAAGTGCCAAAGAAGGGAAAATGACTATTTCTTATAACAACAATTTTGGGTGGTCGTCTCCAACAGTAAGTACAGATTTTTTAACCAACGGATATGAGCATGTCAAACTCAATGACGAGGCATTCCTGAGATCTACCGGAAATACATATACCCGCTATTCCGAAGAAGATTACAGAGAATTGGAAGCAAGAAGATACGATAAAACAGAACATCCGGACAGGCCATGGATCGTGGTTAAAAATGTCAAGGGAAAAGATATATATAATTATTATGGAAATTATGACTGGTGGAATACCATTTTTACCCCCTCTCAGGCAAGCCAGCAGCACAACATTAATTTATCGGGTGGAAATGAAAAGTTAAATTTCATGTTATCTGGTTCTTATTACCACAAAGATGGTATAATGAAAATAAATACGGACAAATTCAATTCATATACCCTAAGAAGTAAAATAAGCGCCCAACTTCTGCCCTGGCTAAATGTAAGCAATAATACTCAATATTATTATTCAGGGTATAAATATCAGGGTAGAGAAGGAGGAGGCAATTCAAACTTTGTCAATATCACCGTACATGCTCTTCCGGCTTATGCTCCGGTTAATCCCGATGGAACACCCACCTACAACACCCTAAAAAACAACTATTCAATCGGCGACGGATTATATGCTCTTTTATTAGAGGGGAAAGCCGGAGGAAAAAATTCAATTTATGAACTGGTAAATACGACTTCTCTGAAAGCAAAAATAAATGACAATATTAGTTTGTTTGGAGATTACTCATACACGCTTTACTCCAC
Source organism: Bacteroidia bacterium 43-41 (assembly GCA_001898165.1). Classification (GTDB taxonomy): domain Bacteria; phylum Bacteroidota; class Bacteroidia; order Bacteroidales; family Dysgonomonadaceae; genus Petrimonas. Next base: position 234,020 of record MKTD01000011.1, on the reverse strand, counting down.
TGACAATTGGTATAGGACAACGGTTACAAGATACTCCATTGAACCGGGTATTTTACAGGAAGTTCCCAATTACAATTCTGACCAATTAAAGCAGACACGCACATTAAAACCGATGAATGTTTTCAATATTTATACTAATTACAATCAAAGTTTTAGCAATCATAATGTCGCCGCAACGGCAGGTATTAATTATGAATACACAAAGTACAGCCGGCTTTTCGGTTCACGCAGGAATTTACTAAGTGAGACATTGAACGACTTGAACCTGGGAACGGGTGATCAGGAAACAAGTGGAGGATCATACGAATATACCCTTTTCGGAGCTTTTTTCAGGGCAAACTATGACTATGCCGGTAAATATTTATTTGAAATGAACGGAAGATACGATGGAACTTCAAGATTCGGCAGCGGTAGTAGATACGGGTTCTTCCCCTCTTTTTCTGTCGGCTACAGAATAAGCGAAGAATCGTTCTGGGAACCGATAAAAAATATTTTTACCAATATGAAAATAAGAGCATCATACGGAACTCTAGGTAACCAACTTCCGTCTAATACAAACCCGTCAAGTTTTTATCCTTATATTTCGTTGATGTCTCCCAGTTTATCAAACTGGATAACGGATGGACAGAAAATTCAATATATCAACAGCCCTCGCCCAATCTCACCCGATCTGACATGGGAAAAATCAACGACTACAAACTTGGGAATTGATCTCGGTTTTGTGAATAATAAATTAAATATTTCTGGAGATGCTTACAAACGAAGGACTTTTGATATGTTGATCCCAGGCAAGGTTTTACCTGCTGTTTTTGGAGCATCAGTTCCTACAGAGAATGCGGGTGATCTTGAAACTAAAGGTTTTGAACTTTCCATATCGTGGAGAGACCAATTCCATTTAATGAATAAACCTTTCAGTTATTCGGCAACTTTTGGGCTATCCGATTATGTAGCTAAAATTACTAAATATGATAATCCTACGAACCTATTGTCCAATTACTACGTAGGACAAACATTAGGAGAAATCTGGGGCTATTCAATAGAAGGAATCTTCAAAAGCGATGAGGAAGCGCAATCTTTCGATATCGATCAAAGCCTTATAAACAGGCAACGGTTAAATTCACCGGGCGTTTGGAGCCGATTACAAGCCGGGGATCTTAAATTTAAAGATCTAGACGGCGACAAAAAAATATCTCCGGGGAAAAACACATTGGATGATCCCGGAGATAGGCGGATTATTGGAAATACAACTCCAAGATATCGTTTCGGATTAAATCTTGGTTTCAATTGGAATGGAATCGATTTTTCGACGTTCATTCAGGGTATAGGTAAAAGAGATTGGTATCCGGGAAACAATGCCGACAAATTTTGGGGCCCTTATTCCCGTCCTTATTATTCCTTTATTCCACGCAACTTCGAAGAGGATGTATGGACGCCCGAAAATAGAGATGCGTACTTCCCGCTTCTAAGAGGATATACTGCATTAAACGCAGACAACGACTTGCGAGAAGCCAATGACAGATACATTCAAAATGCCGGTTATATAAGGCTTAAAAACTTAATTTTGGGATACTCATTGCCTGCCTCTATAACAAGGAAAATGAACCTTGAAAAATTCAGGATATATGTGAGCGGGGAAAACCTCGGGTATTATACTCCCATGCACACAAAATACATTGATCCTGAGCAGCTTGACGGAGATGAAACAAACGGAAGAACTTATCCGATGTCCAAAGTCGTTTCATTCGGATTTGATATAACATTATAAACCGTAATAAAAACTACTCAATAATGAAAAAGAATTATTTATTCATTTTAATCTGGGGAATAGGGATACTTATGACCTCGTGCGATTTAAATAACCTGCCTTTAGATTCTATATCCCCTAACACGTTTTTCAATACAGAAAACGATTTGAAATTATATACCAACTCATTTTACAACATGTTGCCGAGTGCCGAAGGTGTATATAATGAAAAGATAGACAATATCGTATCAACCGACCTATCTGACGAGCTAAGGGGTACCCGCATCGTTCCTACTTCGGGAGGTGGATGGTCTTGGAACGATTTAAGAAATATCAATTACTTCCTGGTAAATTCTCATAAATGTCCTGACACTAAAGCTGTAGCCAAATATAATGGGGTTGCACGTTTTTTTCGAGCATATTTCTATTTCGAAAAAGTAAAACGTTTTGGCGATGTGCCTTGGTATTCAACCCCCATTGAAGCTAATGACGAAACCTTATTAACAAAAAAAAGAGATCCAAGGACAGTTGTCATGGATTCGGTTTTAGCAGATATAAATTTTGCTGTCGCAAATCTGGAAACATCTGCTAAAATTAATGCCGTGACAAAATGGACGGCCTTAGCATTGAAATCGCAAATATGTCTCTATGAAGGGACATTTAGAAAGTATCACACAGAGTTTAATTTACCCGATGCAGATAAATTCCTGGATGGCGCAATCGCTGCTTCTGACGAACTGATGCGAACAGGGCCATACAAAATTTTTACCGATAACACAGGAAAAGCATATCAAAACCTATTTTCCTCGATGGATGCAATTCCGACGGAAATAATTCTTGCACGTAATTTTGATGACGGATTGCAGGTTTACCACAATTTAAACTACTATACAATGACAGCATCGTATGGACGTCCTGGCCTGGAAAAGAAGTTAGTAAACAGTTATCTGATGAAAGACGGATCAAGATTTACAGATATTCCCGGATATGAAAAAATGGACTTTTATGAAGAAACTCAAAACCGGGATCCCCGTTTATCGCAAACAATACGCACCCCAGGATATACACGCATAGGGGAAAACGTACATCTTGTTCCGGAATTTGGGGCTACGGTTACAGGTTATCAGTTGATTAAATTCGTCACTGAAAGAAAATGGGATACCTATGCCAAATCTGCAAATGATATGCCCATATACCGATTTGCAGAAGTACTTTTAAATTTTGCAGAAGCTAAAGCAGAAAGAGGAACGTTGACACAAGCAGATCTAGACAGATCGACAAAACTTATCAGGGATAGGATTGGCATGCCCAACATTAATCTCGAACATGCAAATGCAAATCCTGATCCCTATCTGGCAGAAATCTATCCGAAAGTTCAAGGCTCAAACAAAGGAGTGATTCTTGAAATTAGAAGAGAACGCCGAATAGAGTTAGTTATGGAGAATTTTCGTTGGGATGATATTATAAGGTGGAAAGAAGGACCTACTTTAACGAAACAATTCAAGGGAATCTATTTTCCCGGACTCGGTGAGTTTGACCTAGACCGGGACGGCACAGTAGATGTCATCCTATACGAAGGAGACACCAAACCCAACGTTAAAGATGTTCAATTGCTTAAACTGAATGGAGATATAGTTTTGGAGAATGGCAATAAAGGAGGAAATATCTTAATTAACTCGCATATTCATAAAAAATTTGATGAAAACAAAGATTACCTCTACCCAATACCCATCAGTGAACGGCTACTCAATCCAAACCTTACTCAAAATCCCGGATGGGATGACGGATTATAGATCAAAAATGAGATGGGTCTGTTAAAAAACGACAGGCCCATTTTATTCTTATTGAGAAAAATTGTAATTTAGGGCTTCCATTATTTTTTGTAAACTTGTATTAGGTAAAACATTCGTAATCATAAAAGGGGCGGCACAGCCAAAAAACGAACAATCAATCAACTAAACAAATAATATACAGATGAAATTAATTACTCAACTATTACTTCTTGTGTCAACAGTTGTACTCTTAGGCAACTGTTCTTCAAGTCATTCTTTATCGAAAATCGACAAAGGCGGCGAATTTAAAATCCTTTCTTACAATATCCGTAATGCACGGGGGATGGATGATATAACGGATTACGGCCGTGTGGCGAATGTGATAAAAAGGATCAATGCCGATTGCGTTGCATTGCAGGAATTGGATAGCGCCACAGAGCGGAGCAATGGCGCCGTGGTACTGGACGAACTGGCAAAACGTACCGGCATGCACGCAACCTACAACAAATCCATCGATTATCAGGGTGGCGGCTACGGGATCGGCGTCCTCACCAAAGAAAAACCCGTTCGCCGGGAAGCGATTCCGCTCCCCGGAAGGGAAGAGAGGCGAAGCCTGCTGGTTGTTGAAATGCCCGATTACGTGATTTGTTGCACGCACTTGTCGCTCACACAGGAAGACAGGGTTGCGTCGATCGATCAAATAAACTGGTTTCTTGAGAAATATACGCAAAAGCCGGTATTCCTGGCGGGTGATTTAAATGCTGACCCCTCTTCGGATGCAATTCAAAAATTATCGGAAAAGTGGACCATCCTTAACGATACCTTTCAACTAACTATTCCCGCAGGCAATCCTACAGAATGTATCGATTATGTGTTGGCAGCTAAAAATCCGAAATTCTCGTTCAACGTTCTGGAAACAAAAGTAGAAAAAGAGCCGTTGGCTTCCGACCATCTTCCTGTGTGGGTTCACATTAAACTGACTAAAAATAACTGATTGATCATGAGAATACAATTCGCACTGTTTGCCGTTTTTATATCTTTCGCAGTTTCGGCCCAACAATTGAAAATAACAAACGGCCCCTATCTTCAGAATATGGAACAAGATAATGTCACCATCATCTGGACAACCGATAAGGATGCCGTATCCTGGCTTGAACTGGCTCCTGCGGGGGACGACAGTTTTTATGCGGGTGAGCGTACCCGTTTCTTTGAAGCGCCGCATGGCAGTAAAAAAACAGGTAAGCTACACCGCATTACGGTTTCGGGCCTTGCCGCCGGCACCGAATATCGTTACCGCATCTTTTCGAAAGAAGTCCTTAATTATGAAGGGCATCGCGTGATGTACGGCGACATTGCATCTTCCGATGTTTACAGGGATAGACCATTTTCTTTCAAGACATTGGATCCGGCAAAGAGCAGCATCGCTTTTAAGGTTGTGAACGATATCCACAGTAAGAATGAGAATTTGGAATCCATGCTTTCGAAAGTGACAAAAGAGAACACCGATTTAGTTCTCTTTAATGGAGATATGGTCTCTATATTTAACGAGGAAAAAGAAATTTTCACCGGCTTTATGGATACTGCCGTCAGATTATTTGCCAAAGAAGTACCTGTTTTTTACGCCAGGGGGAATCATGAAACCCGCGGCAAGGCAAGCAGCAGGCTATACGATTATTTTCCAACAAATAACGGGCACTTTTATTACACATTCAGGCACGGGCCTATACAGTTCCTTGTATTGGACGGAGGGGAAGATAAACCCGATTCCGATATTGAATACTCCGAACTGGCGCAATTTGACAACTACAGGACAGAAGAGAAAAATTGGCTCCGGAAAGCAGTAAGGGAACCCGATTTTCAGTCAGCTCCTTTCAGAGTGGCCGTTTTACATATTCCGCCTGTCGGGTCAACCTGGCACGGCACGAAAGAGATTGCGGAAAAGTTTTTACCCTTATTAAATGAAGCAGGCATAGATATTATGCTCTGTGGCCATTTACATAATTACCAATTGATTAATAAAGGGGACGACAAGAACGTGAACTTTCCAATTCTGGTCAATGATGATGAAACATACCTTGACGTAACGGCAGACGACAAAAAGATAGACGTCTTCCGAAAAGACTTATCCGGGAAAATTGTAGACTCGCATTCCATAAAAAGACAGCATTAATCTGCCGCTTTCAGGCGTTATTTTCCCGGAAGAGTTAAGAAAATCTGAATAATTATCACTATTTTTGCAGATAATATAGGTAAAAAACAGTATATGTCATGAAAAAAATTACAAAGTCAGCGTGTCTTGGATTCATTTTATTCCTCTCCTCCGCCCTGTTCTCATTGAATGCGGAAATCAGAATGCCCGCCATTTTTGGCAATAACATGGTATTGCAACAACAATCGGAGGCGGCAATCTGGGGCTGGGCAAAAGCAAACACCTCCGTGCGGGTAACCACTTCCTGGGACAGGAAAAACTATTCGGCGAAAAGCGACGGACAAGGGTATTGGAAACTGAAAGTAAAAACACCGGCAGCCGGTTATACCCCATATACCATCACCATAAGCGATGGAAAAGCGGTTACGTTGAATAATATCCTGATTGGGGAAGTATGGGTTTGTTCGGGACAATCCAACATGGAGATGCCGATGAAAGGGTTTTGGAACCAGCCGATCGAGGGAGGGCCGGAAGCGATCGCCACCTCCAGGAACCCCGGCCTCCGTTGCTTCACCATGAAAAAAGCTTCCAAGTCGGCCCCCCAGGCAGACGGCGAAGGCGCCTGGGAGGTAGCCGGACCGGAGACCACACCGGATTTCACGGCAACAGGTTATTACTTCGGCCGTATGCTGAATCAGGTGCTGGATGTTCCTGTCGGACTGATTCACACCAGCTGGGGCGGTTCGCGCATCGAAGCCTGGATGACGCCTTCCTCCGTGAAGAGCGTAATTCCCGATGCCCAGATTCCCGCAACAGACGCCGATATAAAATCACAGAACGGAACACCCACCGTATTATATAATGGGATGCTGCATCCCATCGTAGGATATGGCATTCGCGGCGCTATCTGGTACCAGGGCGAATCCAACCGGGATGAGCCGGGGCGGTATGTGGAACTGTTCGACAAGATGGTGCGCGAATGGCGTACGATCTGGGAAGTGGGTGAGTTCCCCTTTTATTACTGCCAGATTGCCCCCTATAACTACGGAGGCGGTCTTAACTCCGGATTTATTCGCGAGGCACAGGCCAAAGGAATGCAAACAACGCCCAACACGGGAATGGCCGTTTTGATGGATTCGGATAGCCCCGGCTGCATCCACCCGCCCAAGAAAAAACAGGCCGGTGAACGCATGGCGCTTTGGGCATTGGCAAAAACATACGGTATGGACAAAATACACTACCGCAGCCCGGAAGTTCAATCCGTAACCATGGAGGGACGCGTAGCCGTCCTCACAATGGATATCCCCTCCAACCCGGGGTTCACCACGCACGGAAAAGAGATTTTACAGTTCCAAGTTGCCGGTAACGACAAAAGATTCTATCCGGCCAAAGCAGCTGTTGACGGTAACCGGATTTTTGTTTTCTCGCCGAACGTAGAAAAACCGGCAGCTGTCCGTTACTGTTTTAACGACACCGAAGCAACGGAGATCTTTACGGTAGAAGGCGACCTTCCGCTCTCTTCTTTCCGCACAGACGACTGGTAAAAAAATAAAATAGATGCCCTGTTATATTGATATTTATATTTTATTTTGTACCTTTGCACCCGCAAAACAGAAGGGAGGTTATTGTAACACTCAGAAATAAAACAGCATAGAGTAAAAATATCAATTTATTTCAAGCATAAGGCAAGTTTATACTTAACTTGGCCGAAAGTAGTTATATATGCAATTTTTCAAAAAACAATAATCTCAATTTTAAAAACAAAAACATGATCATAGTACAATTAAAAGAAGGCGAAAACATTGAAAGAGCCTTGAAGAAATTCAAACGTAAATACGAAAGAACAGGCATTGTAAAAGAGCTTCGCGGGCGTCAGGCTTTCGCCAAGCCTTCGGTGGTGAAACGCAAACAAAAACAACACGCCGTTTATGTTCAAAAAATGCAAGAAAACGAAGATTAATTTTCATATTTAAAATTATTTTTCCTAACTTCGCACATCAAACTATCTGAGTTACGATATGTGGAAGGAAAAGCTGATACAATATCTCCGTAATGAGAAAAATTATTCCTCTCATACGGAGATTTCTTATTTAACAGACCTTACGCAATTCCAGCAATTTATCGAGAAAGAGTGCGGCGAGTTCGATCCGGAGCAAATCGATGCCGACCTCATCAGGATATGGATCGCCCATCTGGTTGAAGAAGGCATTAAGCCCCGGTCGGTAAACCGGAAACTAAGCGCCGTAAAAACCTTTTTCAACTACCTGAATAAAATAGAAGCCGTCAAAGGGAATCCTGCTGAAAAAGTCAGGGGGCCCAAAACGCCCAAAAGACTGCCCGCTTTCGTCAATCACGAAGAGATGGTCCGCATTATCGATGATGAACAGGCGTATCCCGATAATTTTGAAGGACAACGCGACCAGTTTATCATTGAACTGTTTTATGTGACCGGCATGCGAAAATCGGAACTCATCGGTTTAAAAAACTCAGACATAGACTACTATGCAAAAACAGTCCGTGTTACTGGAAAAAGGAACAAACAGCGCATCATTCCCCTATCGGATGACACCCTCGAGAAATTAAAAAATTATGTGCAGTCAAGAGACCGGGAAGTAGAAAACAAATCGCCCTTCCTTTTTGTTAAAAAAGACGGAGACCCCATATATCCTAAAATGATTTACAACATCGTTCGAAAACATCTCGACAGCATTCCTACCTTATCGAAAAAGAGCCCGCACGTACTGCGGCACTCTTTCGCCACAGAGATGCTTAATAACGGTGCCGAAATAAATGCCGTCAAAGAACTGCTGGGCCATTCAAGCCTGGCATCTACCGAAGTTTACACTCACGTAACCTTCGAAGAATTAAAAAAAGTATATCATAACGCTCATCCCAGAGCAAAAAATTAGAGGAGGAAAGATTATGGAATTACGTATTCAGTCTATCAATTTTGAAGCGACAGAACAACTGAAAGCCTTTACAGAGAAAAAGCTCAAGAAACTCGAAAAGTTCAGCGACAACATTATCCAAACCGAAGTGATTCTGAAAGTGGTCAAACCGGAGACCTCAAAAAACAAGGAAGCGTCCGTAAAAATGAATTTAAGAAACGGCGAAGCCTTTGCCAACAAAATCGCCGACACGTTTGAAGAGGCCATCGATTTATGCGCCGAAGCATTGGAAAAACAGATCAGGAAAACGAAAGAAAAAAAGGAAAGATAATCGGAGAAAAAATCATTTGAAAGTTTTGGTTATCCAAAAAATATCACTACCTTTGCGACCGTTTCTCTCTTATTTTTTGGAGAGGAACGGTTAATTATAAGATAATAAGCCTCTTTAGCTCAGTTGGCCAGAGCACGTGATTTGTAATCTCGGGGTCGTTGGTTCGAATCCGACAAGAGGCTCAAAAACAGACAAGGGCAGTTACCAGAGTGGCCAAATGGGGCTGACTGTAACTCAGCTGGCTTACGCCTTCGGTGGTTCGAATCCATCACTGCCCACACAAAATAATGCATAATATAAGAATGCATAATGCAGAATTATTAATTATAAATTATTTTTTTGCGGAAGTAGCTCAGTCGATAGAGCATTAGCCTTCCAAGCTGAGGGTCGCGGGTTTGAGTCCCGTCTTCCGCTCTAAGAAATGAAGAATCAGAGCACAAGGGCAATAGATCAGGCAAAGCCTGAGGGTCCCATACAGGCTCATTTTGCCTATGTAGCTCAGGGGTAGAGCACTTCCTTGGTAAGGAAGAGGTCGCGGGTTCAATTCCCGCCATCGGCTCATGAAACGAAGAAGATGAAGATGTCGCATTCCGGCACCTCGTCTCAGCTACTTTAAAACGTACAAAATAGAAAATTCAACATTTTATTAAACTAATTAATAGTATATTTTATGGCAAAAGAACATTTTCAGCGGACGAAGCCGCATGTCAACATCGGTACAATCGGTCACGTTGACCACGGTAAAACTACCTTAACAGCAGCTATAACCACAGTTTTAGCAAAAAAAGGCCTTTCTGAAGTGAAATCATTCGATTCTATCGACAATGCTCCGGAAGAAAAAGAAAGAGGTATCACCATCAACACATCACACGTTGAATACCAAACAGAGAAACGTCACTACGCACACGTTGACTGTCCCGGGCACGCTGACTATGTGAAGAACATGGTTACCGGTGCTGCTCAAATGGACGGTGCCATCATCGTTGTTGCCGCCACTGACGGGCCTATGCCGCAAACCCGCGAGCACATCCTTTTGGCTCGTCAGGTAAACGTACCAAGATTAGTTGTTTTCATGAATAAGGTTGACTTGGTTGACGACGAAGAGATGTTGGAACTGGTAGAGATGGAAATGCGCGAATTGCTTTCGTTCTACAATTTTGACGGCGACAACACCCCGGTGATTCGCGGATCGGCTCTTGGCGGCTTGAACGGCGAACCTAAATGGGAAGAAAAAATCATGGAGCTGATGGATGCTGTTGACTCATGGATTCCTCTGCCTCCCCGCGATATAGACAAACCCTTCCTTATGCCGGTTGAAGACGTATTCTCCATCACCGGACGTGGAACAGTTGCCACAGGCCGTATCGAAACCGGAGTTATCAAAACCGGCGAAGAAATTCAGATTATCGGCTTAGGTGCAGAAGGCAAGAAATCAGTTGTTACCGGAGTTGAAATGTTCCGTAAGATCCTGGACAGGGGCGAAGCCGGCGATAACGTAGGTTTGTTGCTCCGCGGCATCGACAAAGACGAGATCAAACGCGGTATGGTTATCTCTCACCCCGGAAAAGTTAAACCTCACTCCAAATTCAAAGCAGAGGTTTATATCCTGAAGAAAGAAGAAGGCGGCCGTCACACTCCGTTCCACAACAAATATCGTCCTCAGTTCTATATCCGTACCTTGGACGTAACCGGAGAAATTCAGTTGCCCGAAGGTGTAGAAATGGTTATGCCCGGAGATAACGTTACCATCGAAGTAGATCTTATCTATCCTGTAGCATGCAACGTGGGTCTTCGTTTCGCTATCCGCGAAGGCGGGCGCACAGTCGGTGCAGGCCAGATCACTGAGTTGATTGACTAAAACAATCCCTAAGTCCCCGAAAGGGGACTTGGGTTTATCTATAAAATATTATCCTCCAATCTCCTCCCTTCACGGAGGATTGAGGAGGGCCTTTACGGGTCTAGCTCAGTTGGTAGAGCACTGGTCTCCAAAACCAGGTGTCGGGAGTTCGAGTCTCTCGACCCGTGCGAAACGATCCAAATAATCAATGAAAAAAATAGTTGCATATATTAAAGATGCTTATAATGAACTTGTTCATAAAGTATCCTGGCCATCCAGCAAAGAATTAGCCGGAAGTACAACCATTGTGATGATAGCTTCCATAATCATCGCTATAATTGTATTTGGCATAGATTCTGCCTTTGAGTGGATAGTAAAGTTTCTTTACGGTATTTTATAAAATTCTGAATTAAGAGAAAATGGCTGAAAGCGAAAAAAAATGGTACGTTTTACGTTCCGTTAGTGGAAAAGAGAATAAAGTCAAAGAATATCTTGAGTCAGAGATTAAAAAAACCGATTTAGGAAAGTACGTTTCACAGGTTCTCATCCCAACAGAAAAGACTTATACCGTACGCAACGGAAAGAAAGTGATGAAAGAACGCGCTTATCTTCCCGGATACGTACTTATTGAGGCTGAACTGGTGGGTGAGGTCATTCATCAGCTTAAGAACATCAATTATGTCGCAGGATTTCTTCCCAACACCACCAACCCGCAACCGTTGAGCGAAATTGAAGTAAAACGCATTCTGGGAACAATGGATGAACTGGAAGAAGCCGGCGATGAGTTGGATGTTAAATACTACGTGGGCGAAAACGTGAAAGTGACCAGTGGTCCTTTCAGCAGTTTCTCCGGCGTGGTTGAAGAAGTTAACGATGAGCGGAAGAAGCTCAAAGTGATGGTTAAAATCTTCGGACGTGCCCAACTTCTCGAGTTGGGATATATGCAAGTAGAGAAAGAATAATCAGAAATTTGGTTACGCAGATTCTGTAAATTCTTCAAGTGTTTCGAAAACAGTAATTATTAAAATCAAGAAAATGGCTAAAGAAGTTGCCGGACAACTAAAATTACAAATCAAAGGAGGAGCTGCGAACCCCTCTCCACCCGTAGGACCCGCATTGGGTTCCAAGGGGATCAACATCATGGAGTTTTGCAAGCAATTCAATGCCAGAACTCAAGACAAAGGCGGGAAGGTGTTGCCTGTGGTAATCACCTACTATACCGACAAGTCTTTTGATTTTATTGTTAAGACACCACCCGTTGCTATTCAATTGTTAGAAGCCAGCAAACAAAAAAGCGGCTCGGCAGAACCCAACCGTAAAAAAGTTGCGGAAATCACCTGGGAACAGGTGAAGACTATTGCCGAAGAGAAGATGGCCGACTTAAACTGCTTCACCGTTGAATCTGCAATGAAGATGGTTGCCGGAACGGCTCGGAGCATGGGTATCTCAGTAAAGGGGGACTTTCCCGCAAATAATTAATTATAAACTTCAATTAAGAGATGGGTAAACTTACAAAAAATCAAAAGTTGGCTTTGAGCAAGATTGAAGCGGGGAAGACCTACACGCTGAAAGAAGCGGCGAAACTGGTAAAAGAAATTACCACCACAAAATTCGACGCTTCCATAGATATAGATGTACGCCTTGGCGTAGATCCGCGAAAAGCTAACCAGATGGTAAGAGGCGTTGTGTCTCTGCCACATGGAACCGGAAAACAAGTAAGAGTTCTTGTATTGTGTTCCCCTGAAATGGAAGCTGCTGCTAAAGAAGCAGGAGCAGACCATGTGGGACTTGATGAATATATCGAGAAAATTAAAGGAGGTTGGACTGATGTGGATGTGATCATCACACAGCCCCAGATCATGGGTAAGATCGGTGCCCTTGGCCGTATTTTAGGGCCACGCGGACTGATGCCGAACCCCAAGAGCGGGACCGTTACTCCCGATGTGGCTAAAGCTGTTCAGGAAGTAAAGCAGGGAAAAATCGACTTTAAAGTAGATAAAGCAGGTATCATTCACGCCTCTATTGGAAAAGTATCTTTTGAGCCCGAAAAAATTGTTGAAAACGCAAGAGAATTTATTCAAACGTTGATCAAATTGAAACCGACGGCGGCAAAAGGTACCTATATTAAGAGTATTTATCTTTCGAGCACGATGAGCCCGGGTTTAAAACTGGACACCAAATCGTTAGAAGAACAGAAATAAAAGTTGTAATCGCATGAAAAAGGAAGATAAAAGCATTATTATAGACAAGATCGCAGCTAACCTGCAGGAATACGAGAACTTCTACCTGGCTGATATTGCCACGCTCAACGCGGCAAAGACAAGCAACTTGAGAAGAGAGTGTTCCAAACAGGACATCAAGCTGCTGGTGGTGAAGAATACCTTATTGCGTAAAGCATTGGAAAAAACAGGCGGGAATTATGAAGAACTGTATCCTATATTGAAAGGGAATACGGCTGTTATGTTCTCCAACGACGCCAATGCTCCTGCTAAGCTCATTGAGAAATACAACAAAAACAAGGAAAAGGTGCCTGCACTTAAAGGCGCTTATGTTCAGGAAAGCTTCTTTATCGGGGCCAATACGCTGAAAGACCTTGTAAGTATCAAGAGCAAAACAGAACTTATCGGAGAAGTCATTACCCTTTTGCAATCACCTGCAAAGAATGTTATTTCGGCTCTCCAATCCGGCGGTACAATTCTCCATGGAGTTTTGAAAACGTTATCGGAAAAGCAAAATTAATTTTCATACAACAAACAGAATTAGTAATCAATTTAATAAATACAAAAATGGCAGACTTAAAAGCATTTGCTGAACAATTAGTTAACTTAACAGTAAAAGAAGTTAACGAACTTGCTGAAATATTAAAAACAGAGTACGGTATTGAACCCGCTGCTGCAGCTGTTGCTGTTGCTGCCGGTCCTGCTGCCGGCGAAGCTGCTGCTGCAGTGGAAGAAAAAACATCTTTCGATGTTGTTCTTAAAAGCGCAGGACAGGCTAAGCTGGCTGTTGTTAAAGCAGTTAAAGAACTTACCGGACTTGGGCTCAAGGAATCTAAGGATTTAGTTGACGGTGCTCCCAGCGAAATCAAAAAAGGTGTAACAAAAGACGAAGCTGACGCTTTGAAAAAACAACTTGAAGAGGCAGGAGCAGAAGTTGAACTTAAATAAGATTTGCCTTTAAACAGGTTAATTTGGTTAGGAATCTTCGACCGGAAGATTCTTAACCTTTTGTGTCAATACATATTAGGTTCAAAAACTCACACTCATGTCTTCAAATAACACCAACCAAAGAATAAATTTTGCGTCTATAAAAAACCCACTCGATTTTCCGGATTTTCTGGAAATTCAACTCAAATCGTTTCAGGATTTTTTACAACTTGACGCCCCCCCCGAAAGCAGAAAAAATGAAGGATTGTATAAGGTTTTCACGGAAAATTTCCCTATTGCGGATACCCGTAACAACTTCGTCCTTGAATTTTTAGATTACTTTGTCGATCCGCCACGCTACACTATTGAAGAGTGCATAGAGAGAGGACTTACCTACAGTGTTCCGCTAAAGGCTAAGCTTTATCTGTATTGCACCGATCCCGATCACGAAGATTTTGCGCCCGTCATTCAGGATGTTTATCTGGGCACCATTCCGTACATGACCGATAAAGGTACTTTTATCATCAACGGGGCAGAGCGCGTTATCGTATCGCAATTGCACCGTTCACCCGGCGTGTTCTTCGGTCAAAGCGTACATGCCAACGGCACGCTCCTCTACTCTGCCCGGATCATACCGTTCAAAGGTTCATGGATTGAATTTGCCACAGACATCAACAATGTGATGTACGCATACATCGACCGTAAAAAGAAATTGCCCGTAACCACCTTGCTTCGCTCCATCGGCTTCGAAAGCGATAAGGATATCCTGGAAATATTCGACCTTGCCGAAGAGGTGAAAGTAAGCAAAGCCAACCTGAAAAAGGTTGTAGGAAGAAAACTGGCAGCTCGCGTGTTGAAATCGTGGATGGAAGACTTCGTGGACGAAGACACCGGCGAAGTAACTTCCATAGAAAGAAACGAAGTAATCATTGAGAGGGAGACCATTCTGGATCAAGAGCATATCGATGAAATTATAGAATCTGATATTCCTTCCATCCTTATTCACAAAGAGACCCCCAACTCTTCTGATTACTCCATCATATACAATACGCTACAGAAGGACCCCAGTAACACGGAAATTGATGCCATCCGGCACATTTACCGCCAGCTCCGCAGTGCAGAACCGGCAGACGATGCCAGCGCGCGCGAAGTGATCAACAACCTCTTCTTCTCAGAGAAGAGATACGATTTGGGCGACGTAGGGCGTTACAGGATGAACAAAAAGCTGGGTCTCGATATAGATGAAAACATTCGTGTGTTAACGAAAGAAGACATCATCGAGATCATTAAATACCTCATCGAACTGGTGAACTCCAAAGCTGTGGTTGATGATATCGACCATTTAAGCAACAGGCGTGTCCGCACCGTTGGGGAACAACTATATTCTCAGTTCGGAGTTGGCTTGAACCGCATGGCGCGCATCATCCGTGAAAGAATGAACGTGCGCGACAACGAAGTCTTCACCCCGATCGACCTGATCAACGCGAAGACCATCTCTTCCGTTATCAATACTTTCTTCGGCACCCATGCGCTGTCGCAGTTCATGGACCAGACTAATCCGTTGGCTGAGATCACCAATAAGCGCCGCCTTTCGGCACTGGGTCCCGGAGGCCTTTCGCGCGAACGCGCCGGTTTCGAGGTGCGCGACGTTCACTACACGCATTATGGGCGCCTCTGTCCGATTGAGACACCCGAAGGGCCTAATATCGGCCTTATCTCTTCGCTCTGCGTTTATGCCAAGATCAACGATCTGGGCTTTATCGAAACGCCTTACCGCAAAGTTGAAGACGGCGTGGTAAACACCCGGAACGACGAAGTGGTCTATCTTTCTGCAGAAGAAGAAGAAGATAAAGTGGTTGCACAAGGAAACGCTCCACTGGACGAAAAGGGCGGGTTTATTTTGCCGCGCGTAAAATCGAGATTGGAAGCGGATTATCCGCTTGCAACACCCGATGAGGTGGACCTGATGGACGTTTCGCCCATGCAAATCGCTTCTATTGCCGCGGCGCTTATCCCGTTCCTCGAGCACGATGACGCTAACCGCGCCCTTATGGGTTCGAACATGATGCGCCAGGCGGTTCCGCTCATTAAAAGTGAAGCCCCCATCGTAGCCACCGGTATTGAAGGCCGGCTGGTTAAAGATTCCCGCACGCAATTGATGGCTGAAGGGAACGGTGAAATTATTTACGCGGACGCAACCACAATCAAGGTAAAATACGACAGGACAGAGGAAGAAGAATTTACCAGTTTTGAAGATTCCGTCAAAACCTACGAAATTCCTAAATTCCGCAAGACCAATCAAAATACAACCATCGACTTGCGCCCGATCTGTAAATTAGGGCAAAAGGTCTCCAAAGGCGATATCCTGACCGAAGGTTTTGCCACCGAAAACGGCGAGCTCGCGCTGGGCCGTAACCTTAAAGTGGCGTTCATGCCTTGGAAAGGTTACAACTTTGAGGATGCTATCGTCTTGAACGAAAGGCTGGTAAGTGAAGATATATTCACCTCGGTTCACGTGGAAGAGTTCTCCCTCGAAGTGCGTGAGACTAAACGCGGGTTGGAAGAGCTTACCTCCGACATTCCCAACGTAAGTGAAGAGGCCACCAAAGATCTGGATGAACACGGAATTATCCGCGTGGGCGCCCGCGTTAAACCGGGTGATATCCTGATCGGAAAGATTACGCCAAAAGGCGAATCCGACCCTTCACCCGAAGAGAAGCTGCTTCGCGCCATCTTTGGCGACAAAGCAGGCGACGTGAAGGATGCTTCGTTGAAAGCTTCACCGTCACTCAAGGGCGTGGTTATCAATACAAACCTGTTCTCAAAAGCTGCCAAGAAGGGCAAAAGCAAATTGTCGAACAAGGCGCTTCTTCCCAAACTCGACGAAGAGTATGAAAATAAGATGGAAGACCTGCGAAAGTTGCTTATCGATAAACTCTTACATATCACCGAAGGTAAAACATCTGCCGGAGTGAAGGATTACACCAATATGGATATCGTTCCCAAAGGGGCGAAATTTACGTTGAAGGTCCTTTCAGACATTGATTACCAATCGGTTCAACTGAGCAAATGGACAGCCGACGCTCACAAGAACCAATTGATCCGCACAACGGTGATCAACTATTTACGCAAACACAAGGAGCTGGATGCAGAGCTGAAACGTAAACGTTTCGACCTGACTATCGGCGACGAGCTTCCTTCGGGAATCATGCAGATTGCCAAAGTTTATGTAGCTAAGAAACGCAAAATCCAGGTGGGTGATAAAATGGCCGGGCGCCACGGTAACAAAGGTATCGTATCAAAAATCGTCCGTCCTGAAGATATGCCTTTCCTTGCCGACGGAACTCCGGTTGACATTGTTCTCAACCCGCTGGGCGTACCGTCGCGTATGAACCTGGGGCAGATCTTTGAAACCGTTCTAGGTTGGGCAGGGAAAAACCTGAACGTGAAATTTGCGACACCCATTTTCGACGGCGCGTCATTAGACGATCTCAATGAATGGACAGACAAGGCCGGTGTTCCCCGTTACGGGAAAACATACCTGTACGATGGCGGAACAGGCGATCGTTTTGATCAACCGGCCACCGTGGGCATCATCTATATGTTGAAACTCGGACATATGGTGGAAGACAAGATGCATGCCCGCTCCATCGGTCCGTACTCGCTCATTACGCAGCAGCCTCTCGGCGGTAAAGCACAGTTTGGAGGACAGCGTTTTGGAGAGATGGAGGTTTGGGCGCTCGAAGCCTTCGGCGCGTCGCACATCCTGCAGGAAATCCTGACCGTTAAATCCGACGACGTTGTCGGACGTTCAAAAGCTTACGAAGCCATCGTGAAAGGTGAACCGATGCCGCAACCCGGCATTCCCGAATCGCTGAACGTACTGCTTCACGAGCTTAAAGGTCTGGGGTTGAGTGTAGAACTCGACTAATTAAATCATTGGCACATTATTAAAACAATAACTCTTTATAAAACAACAATATGGCATTTAGAAAAGAAAATAAAATAAAGAGTAACTTTTCAAAAATAACCATCAGTTTGGCATCTCCCGAACAAATACTGGAAAGTTCATTCGGCGAAGTGTTAAAACCTGAAACCATTAACTACCGCACCTACAAACCGGAACGCGACGGTTTATTTTGCGAACGCATTTTCGGCCCCGTAAAAGATTACGAATGCCATTGCGGCAAATATAAAAGGATTCGTTACAAGGGTATTGTCTGCGACCGTTGCGGTGTGGAAGTTACGGAAAAGAAAGTACGCCGTGAGCGCACCGGGCATATCCACTTAGTGGTTCCTGTGGCGCACATCTGGTATTTCAGGTCGTTACCCAATAAAATAGGTTATCTGTTGGGTATCCCTACCAAAAAGCTGGATTCCATCATCTATTACGAAAGATATGTGGTCATACAGCCGGGTGTGCTCGAAGACAAAGTAGCTGAAAAAGATCTACTGAGTGAAGAAGAATATCTTGGTTTGCTGGATACCCTTCCAAAGGATAATCACCTGCTGGAAGATACCGATCCCAACAAATTCATTGCCAAGATGGGAGCCGAAGCTATCCTGGATATGCTGGAACGCATCAATCTGGATAAACTGGCCAATCAACTGCGTCACCGCGCAAGCACCGACACTTCCCAGCAACGCAAGAACGAGGCCTTGAAACAACTTCAGGTGGTGGAAGCGTTCAGGGGATCCAAAAGCGTGAATAAACCGGACTGGATGATCATGAAAGTGATCCCCGTAATCCCGCCCGATTTGCGCCCGCTGGTTCCGTTAGACGGCGGACGTTTCGCCACGTCAGACCTCAACGACCTGTATCGCAGGGTAATTATCCGCAACAACCGCCTGAAAAGGCTGATAGATATTAAAGCTCCCGACGTGATTCTGCGCAACGAAAAACGCATGTTGCAGGAAGCTGTTGACTCATTGTTCGACAACTCACGCAAATCGAGCGCTATTAAAACCGACTCGAACCGTCCGTTGAAATCTCTTTCCGACAGCCTGAAAGGGAAGCAGGGACGTTTCCGCCAGAACCTGCTCGGTAAGCGTGTGGATTACTCCGCCCGTTCGGTTATCGTTGTCGGCCCCGAGCTTAAAATGCACGAATGCGGCATTCCAAAAGATATGGCCGCCGAACTTTATAAACCGTTCATCATCCGCAAACTCATTGAGAGGGGTATTGTAAAAACGGTAAAATCGGCCAAGAAGATCGTTGACCGAAAAGAACCCGTAGTTTACGACATTCTGGAGTACGTGATGAAAGGGCACCCCGTCCTCCTGAACCGTGCCCCTACCCTTCACCGTTTGGGTATTCAGGCTTTCCAGCCTAAGCTCATCGAAGGGAAAGCCATTCAGCTTCATCCGCTGGCATGTACGGCATTCAACGCCGACTTCGATGGCGACCAGATGGCCGTTCACCTGCCCCTTGGCAACGAGGCTATTCTGGAGGCGCAAATCCTGATGCTGGCTTCGCACAACATCCTTAATCCCGCCAACGGCGCACCTATTACCGTTCCGTCGCAGGACATGGTACTGGGATTGTATTACATTACAAAAATACGTCCGGAAGCACGGGGCGAAGGCATGACTTTCTACGGCGAAGAAGAGGCCATTATCGCATACAACGAAGGCAAAGTGGATATCCACGCGCTAGTGAATGTTTTGGTCGATGATATTGATGAAAACGGGGATCCCATACGCAAAATGCACCAAACCAGCATTGGCCGTGTAATCACAAACGAGTACATACCGAAAGAAGTCGGATACATCAATGAGCTGCTCTCGAAAAAATCGCTTCGCGAGATTATCGGGAAAGTAATTAAAACCTGCGGAGTGGCACGTACAGCCCAATACCTGGACGACATCAAAGACCTGGGTTACAAAATGGCGTTCAAGGGCGGATTGTCTTTCAATCTCGAAGATGTGATCATCCCGAAAGAAAAGGAGGATCTGATCCAGCAAGGTTACGAAGAAGTGGAGCAGATCATAGAAAATTACAACATGGGATTTATCACGTACAACGAGCGCTACAACCAGATTATCGATACTTGGACGCACATCAACTCCAAGCTGTCGAATATTCTCATGAAGCAGCTTGCCGAAGACGATAAAGGATTTAATTCCGTGTACATGATGCTCGATTCGGGCGCCCGTGGTTCACGCGAGCAAATCCGCCAGCTTTCCGGCATGCGTGGTCTGATGGCTAAACCGCAGAAGAGCGGTGCCGAAGGGGCACAAATCATCGAGAACCCCATTCTTTCGAACTTCAAGGAAGGGCTTTCGGTATTGGAATACTTTATCTCCACCCACGGTGCGCGTAAAGGGCTTGCCGACACGGCTCTGAAAACAGCCGATGCCGGTTACCTGACCCGTCGTCTGGTGGACGTTTCGCAAGACGTCATTATCAACGAAGTTGACTGCGGCACATTGCGCGGATTGGCCGCCACAGCCATCAAGAACAACGACGAGGTAATTGCTTCGCTTTACGAACGCATCTTAGGCCGGGTTTCCGTACACGATGTTCCACATCCTACCACCGGAGAAATATTGGTAAGCGCCGGAGAAGAAATTACGGAAGAGATCGCCGAAAAAATAGACAAATCACCCATCGAACGCGTAGAAATCCGTTCAGTGCTCACTTGCGAATCCCGCCACGGTGTCTGTGCAAAATGCTACGGAAGGAATCTGGCTAGCGGGCAAATGGTACAAAAAGGAGAAGCCGTAGGCGTAATTGCCGCACAATCCATTGGTGAGCCGGGTACACAGCTTACGCTCCGTACGTTCCACGTGGGAGGTATCGCTTCTAACATTGCTGCCGAAAGCAGGATCATCACCAAATACGATGGTATTTTGGAGTTCGACGAGCTACGCTACGTTGAGACCCGGGATGCTGAAGGCAAAGCGTACAAAGTTGTAGTAAGCCGGTTGGTTGAAATGCGGATTATTGACCCCAACACCCGGATCATCCTGTTGTCGCACAACATTCCTTATGGATCCAAGTTGTATTTCAACGATAACGACAAGGTTAAGAAAGGCGATCTGATCTGCGAATGGGATCCGTTCAATGCGGTCATTATCTCCGAAGCAACCGGTAAGATCAAGTTCGAGAATTTCATTGAAGGGATTACCTACAAGGTTGAATCGGACGAACAAACCGGATTGAAAGAAAAAGTCATCATCGAATCACGTGATAAAACAAAGGCTCCATCGGCCCATATCGTAAACGAGGATGATGACGTGCTTCGCACTTACTCTCTGCCGCTTGGCGCTCACATTGTGAAAAACGAAGACGACGAAATTAAAGTGGGCGACGTATTGGTGAAGATTCCCCGGGCAATAGGAAAATCGGGCGACATCACGGGAGGCCTTCCGCGCGTCACCGAATTGTTCGAAGCGCGTAATCCGTCTAATCCCGCCGTTGTTTCCGAGATTGACGGCGAAGTTTCGTTCGGCAAGATCAAACGCGGTAATCAAGAGATCTCCATCACGTCAAAAACCGGAGAAATCAAAAAATATCTTGTTCCGCTATCGAAACAGATACTTGTGCAGGAAAACGACTTTGTGCGTGCCGGCATGCCGTTATCCGACGGAGCAATCACCCCGGCGGACATTTTAGCGATCATGGGTCCTACTGCCGTTCAGGAATATATCGTGAACGAAGTTCAGGACGTGTATCGACTTCAGGGTGTGAAGATTAACGATAAGCACTTCGAAGTAATCGTCCGCCAGATGATGCGTAAGGTAGAGGTAGTTGAACCGGGCGATACCCGGTTCCTGGAACAACAATTGGTTGACAAGCACGAAATGATGGAAGAGAACGACCGCATATGGGGTAAAAAAGTGATCATCGACGCGGGAGATTCCCAGATTTTTGAGCCGGGACAAATTGTTACCGTGCGCAAATTGCGCGATGAGAACAGTTCGCTGAAACGCCGCGACCTGAAATTGGTTGAGAGCCGCGACGCTATTCCCGCAACCGCCAATCAGGTGTTGCAGGGTATCACGCGCGCCGCGCTGCAAACCACCAGCTTCATGTCTGCCGCTTCGTTCCAGGAGACCACCAAGGTGCTGAACGACGCAGCCATCAACGGAAAAGTAGATACGTTGGAAGGATTGAAAGAAAACGTGATTTGCGGGCACCTGATTCCGGCTGGAACAGGCTTGAGAGAATACGATAAAATAATTGTAGGCTCAAAAGAAGATTTCGACAAAATGAATGCCGGTAGGCGTTCACCCTTGTACCAGGAAGTGGAAGAGGCGTAAATGAAAAAAAACAGGAGAAAACAAAAATTGTTTTCTCCTGTTTTTTTATTGTTGTTCCAACTTCAACGTTTTGCTCGGCTGGTCACAGACTTCGGTTGGCCCGAAATACTGAATTGGCCCCGGATAAACGTAATCGGTTTCAATCGCCCATTTATCCCGCTGGCCGGCGAAGTACCTGAACGGCTTGCCATCCAATTTGACCAATGCCTTTTGTATAACCGGCTTCATTTCTCCGTGACGGCGCTCCATGTTCATCATCATCGTGATGGGAGTCCCGCCTGCAATCCATTCAGACGCAGGGGCTGTAGTGTTGCGTACCGATGACATATATCCGGTTTTGCCCGCAGCAATCAGCATTGAAGCGGTATATCCCAGCGAATAGCAGTAATCGGCATCGTAATTCGATGGTGCGGCACAACGCCCTTCATAGCCGAAAAAGTGGGTTATGGTAGCGAATTTACCGGAGTACTTTCCCTCTTTTTTCCACTCTTCGAGCCGTGTTTTCACCATTTCCGCCAACAGTTTTTCAGTCTCTATCAATGAAACCTGCACGTTTCCGTGCGGGTCGCGGTCGAGCGTTAACTGACGGGCAACCGCTTCGGGGAGGCTGGCGTAAATCTCGGAATTTTCCGGCGAAAGTTTGCCGATGATATAATCACGTTTTCCCGAACGGCGTACCAGATCAAACTCGGCCTGGTTATGAGCCAAAAAGTCATTCAGCTCGGCAATCAACGCCTTCATCGCCGGAATAAATTCAACCAATCCCTCCGGGATCAAAACTGTTCCGAAATTCATTCCTTTCTCAGCACGATTAACAACAACAGCAGCAATATCGTTGATAATATCGTCGAGCGATTGTTGTTTGGCTTCCACTTCTTCCGATATAATGCAAATATTGGGTTGGGTTTGTAAAGCACATTCCAAAGCAATATGCGAAGCAGAACGCCCCATCAGTTTAATGAAGTGCCAGTATTTACGTGCTGAATTACAGTCGCGCTGGATGTTTCCGATCACTTCCGAATAGACCTTACAAGCAGTATCGAATCCGAACGATGTTTCAATCTGCCCATTTTTAAGATCCCCGTCGATGGTTTTAGGACAGCCGATTACCTGCACACCGGCGCCGATAGATTGGTAATATTCGGCCAGCACGCATGCGTTGGTATTGGAATCATCTCCACCAATAATGACCAGCGCCCGGATATGAAGTTTCTTCAAAATCTCCAATCCTTTGTCAAACTGATCTTTATCTTCGAGTTTGGTACGTCCCGAGCCGATGATGTCAAAACCTCCCGTATTACGGTATTCGTCGATAATATCGGCGGTAAGTTCTTTATACTCGTGGTTTATCAGCCCCGCAGGTCCCAAAATAAATCCGTAAAGCCGGCTATCCGGATTTAATCGCTTAATTCCATCGAAAATTCCGGCAATCACGTTGTGTCCGCCCGGAGCTTGTCCGCCCGATAGGATTACACCAACATTTACGGGATTTTCCAATCCCATCTCACCTGAGGATTGTTCAAAAGTAATGATGGGCATTCCGTACGTGTTGGGAAATAGTTTTTTAATCTCCTCCTGGTTGCCCGCCGATGTAGTAACAGCCCCCACTTTGGGTTGCACATTGCCGTTCAGTACATGAGGCATCTTAGGAACATAGCTTGCTCTTGCAATTTGTAAAGCACTCTTTGACATTCTGTTGTAATATTTAATGGATTAATTTCTTATTGACAGTTCACCTAAAAAAGAGTTCAAATTTAGTAATTTTTTTTGAGATACTCAAGCGATTAGTAAGAACTTACCAAAACAGTTTCTAATCATTCAACAATTTTAAATTTGGCAAACTTCAGCAGCAGTTGTTTCTGCCCGGCGGAGTCGAACTCAACAAAAGCCCGCTTATCTCCTCCCGATTGTTCAATAGCCGTAACCACTCCCCTGCCGAATCGTTCGTGTTCAATCACATTTCCTTCTTTCAGCTGCTCCGCTTCTTCAGAGAGTGGCAATGAAGTATTGACCGGCCGGTTGACGGGGGTCCGGCGCAACGATTCCCAAAAGCCGTCGGGTGTTCCTCTCCCGGAAAGCGGCAATGTGTTTTGTTCCATCAGCAGGAATCTGGAATCGATATCCTTGAGGAACTGGCTTTCACGCGTGATGTTCGTAGTTCCGTTTCTGAAACGGCTCTTTGCAAAGGTAATGGTACATGTTTTTTTTGCACGGGTGATAGCCACATAAAACAGGCGCCTTTCTTCTTCCAGTCCGCGCGGTTCGAATTTTGCCATATCCGACGGGAAGAGGCCTTCTTCCATCCCCACCACAAAAACATGATTAAATTCCAGTCCTTTGGCAGAATGCACCGTCATCAACGTGACTCTCTCGTTATCGGCATCGTCTCCCATATCCTGATCGGTAAGGAGTGAAACTTCCGAAAGGAAGTCCGCTAAGCGGATGTTCTCGTCACCCTGTTCCTGCCTTTCGGAAACAAACACGTTTATTGCATTCAGTAATTCCTGAATATTTTGCGCGCGGCTCATCCCTTCGGGGGTTAAATCTTCGTAAGCCTCCTTAACGATACCCGTGCTTTTCAGCACCGTTTGAGCCAGTTCGCAGGCGTCCTGTATTTCGTTAGCGGCAATGAATCCGTCTATCAATTCGTGAAACAGTGCGAGCCTCTTGGCCGTACCCGAATTCACATCCAGGTTATATTGCAGCGGCGACGACAACACCTGCCACAGGCTGACATTATGCAGGCGGGCGCTTTCGCTTATTTTGCCCACCGTAACATCGCCAATTCCCCGCGCCGGGTAATTTACGATGCGGCGGAACGCCTCCTCATCGCCGGGATTCACGATTAGCCTGAAATAGCTGATGATGTCTTTAATCTCCTTCCGCTGATAGAAAGAGAGGCCGCCATAAATGATATAGGGGATATTTTTTTTTCGCAGCGACTCTTCAAAAATCCGCGATTGAGCGTTGGTGCGGTAGAGGATAGCAAAATCCGAAAATCCGGCATGTCCTTCGTAGCGCATCCGCGCTATTTTATTAGCGACAATAAGCCCCTCCTCAAAATCGGAAAAAGCGCTAAGCACCTCTATTTTGTCGCCCTCCTCGTTCTCCGAAAAAACATCTTTAAAGATCTGTTCTTTATTTTTCTTTATAAGGCTGTTGGCCGCATTTACAATATTCTTGGTTGACCGGTAATTTTGTTCTAACTTAAATATCTGTGTTTGGGGAAAGGTGGATTTAAATTTCAGAATATTATCGATATTGGCTCCACGGAACGAATAAATGCTTTGCGCGTCATCGCCCACCACACAGACCCGATGATGCAGCCCGGCCAATTGCTTCACGATAAGATGCTGCGCAAAGTTGGTATCCTGGTACTCGTCAACGAGCACGAACTGGAAACGATTACGATAGTTTTCCAGCACATCGGGGTTATCGCGCAGCAGGATATTGGTGTACATCAGTAGATCGTCAAAATCCATACTGTTGGCGGCCTTCAGGCGATTCTGGTAACGCTGGTAGATCTCGGAGAGCCTCGGCCGTTTAGAGGCGCGGTCGTACTCAATGATCTCTTTGTTCTGCGCGTACATCCCGGGCGTCACCAGTCCGTTTTTCGCTCTCGATATCTGGTTGTGGACACCCCCGGGTTTATAAATCTTATCGTCCAGTTGCATTTCTTTAATGATGAGGCGTATCAGGTTGGTAGAATCGGAAGAGTCGAAAATCGTAAAATTTGAAGTAAACCCTATTTTTTCGGCTTCGTTGCGCAGAATACGTGAAAAGATGGAGTGAAACGTTCCCATCCACAACTGGCGCGCTTTCTTCTCCCCCACCAAATCGGCAATTCGCGACTTCATTTCCCGTGCGGCTTTGTTGGTAAAAGTCAGCGCCAGTATATAATACGGCGGGAGACCCTGTTCCAGCAAATAAGCAATTTTATAGGTAAGGACGCGGGTTTTTCCCGATCCGGCACCGGCAATAATCAACGACGGGCCATCACAGAACTCAACGGCTTCGCGTTGTTTGGAATTTAATTGATTGAGGAGTTGCTCCATTTTTTCGAATAATATAAGTACAAAAATACGATTTTTACGCGTATAATCATAAAAAAACCGCTCTCTGCTGAAAGCGGTCTTATAAAGTACCGATAGTAGGTACTATCAAACCACGTTCAACACGCGAAATATACCCTTTGTCAACCCCCACACGTTCTGCCAGTTGAGCTTGGGTAAGGTGGGCATTTTTTCGGGCATTCATAAGTATTTGAGCATTATAGTCTTTCCACGCTTCTTGCTCTTTCGAAAAAAACTGATATTGATTACCAGACATTTAACAGCTCATAGTGCGCAATGTGGGCTAATGGAAGGAGAATAAATAAGACAACCTTTTTCGAGAGAATACTGCCTGCAGGGTGGAGATTGTCGAAGAAAACCCGAAGAAGCGGTACGGTTAGAGGTTCGTTTGGAGGATGAAACGGTTTGGCTTACGCAGGCGCAAATGGTAGAACTGTTCCAAACGAGCAAGCAAAATATAAGTCTGCACGTTAGTAACATATTTAAAGAGGGCGAACTTCGGAGAGAAGCAACTGTCAAGGAATCCTTGACAGTTCAAATTGAGGGAAATCGTTCCGTAAGAAGGAACGTAACATATTTCAATCTGGATGTTATTATTTCTGTCGGCTATCGTGTAAAGAGCCAAAGGGGTACGGATTTTCGTATTTGGGCGACAAAAATATTGAAAGAATACCTGCTCAAAGGCTATGCCATTCACAAGCGTGTGGAGCAGCTGGAACGGACAGTGGCGACACACAGCGAAAAGATTGACTTTTTTGTTCGCACATCGTTGCCCCCGGTAGAGGGTATCTTCTTCGACGGACAGATATTCGATGCCTACACTTTCGCTACCAATCTGATAAAGTCAGCAAAGAAATCGCTTGTGGTCATTGATAACTATATAGATGAAAGCGTGTTGCTTATACTCAGTAAAAGGAAAGCCAGCGTAACGGCAACCATCTATACCAAGCAAATAACCCCTCAACTCAACCTTGATTTGACCAAGCACAACAATCAATACGCCCCTATCAACATCCGAACATACCGGCAGGCTCACGATAGATTTGTGATAATAGACAATACAGAAGTCTATCATATTGGCGCTTCGCTCAAAGACTTGGGTAAGAAACTGTTCGCTTTCTCAAAGATGGATATGCCGGCAGCTACGATTTTGAAGATGCTGTAACCGGGCAAGAAACAAAATTCCCCCAACTTATGGAATACCCGAAGTTTGGGGAATTTTATTAAGCTACACATTTCCTTATCAGCCACTTCTGAAATCTTTCCGCGCTTAGCCGAAAAGCAACGGCGATAATCATCTCCAAACCGTAGTAGTCGGGATAGATTTTCAGTCCCTCAACGGTACAAGATAGCGTACAGTCCTCACTTGCCCAAGCATCATAAAAAAACCGCTCTCTGCTGAAAGCGGTCTTATAAAGTACCCGGATCTTTCGCTTAAGTGTACGGGCGTAATTCGACCGAGAGCCCCATAGCAGCTACAATTTTGTAAAAAGTACCGATAGTAGGTACTATCAAACCACGTTCAACACGCGAAATATACCCTTTGTCAACCCCCACACGTTCTGCCAGTTGAGCTTGGGTAAGGTGGGCATTTTTTCGGGCATTCATAAGTATTTGAGCATTATAATCTTCCCACGCTTCTTGCTCAGCCTTTCTTCTTTCGGGTGAACCGGGTGTACCAAATTCTCTTTCTAATTCGGCACTAATATCGTAAAGTTCAATCTCCTTTCCGTTCATAATATTCATTTTTTAATTTGATTGCTTTCTCTATTTCATTTTGTGGCGTTTTTTGCGTTTTCTTTTTGAAACAATTAAGTAATACAACAATTGTATTTCCATCGTAAATAAAGAAAATTCTAAATTCATTATTTCCATAACTTACTCTAAATTCGAAAATAGAATCGCGTATATATTTAATATAGTGATAAGGAATTTTTTCCTCTTCACCAAACAGTAACAGAGCTTTTCGTATTTTTAAACGTTCATTTCTACTTAGAGTCTTCATAAACGCTTCATAATATCCTCCATAAGCCACTATTCTTCGCCTCATTTCACAAAAATATGAAAAGTTATAATATAATACAACTTTTATCCGAGAAAAAAACCGCTCTCTGCTGAAAGCGGTCTTATAAAGTACCCGGATCTGATTCTTACCTGAAGGTGTAGCGCAAGCTAAGCGCTAAGCCGGCAAACCAGTAATCGTTGTAGTCGTTGGTGAAGTTGAACGATGGTTTCCAGTCCAGTGAGATGGCAAAAGGAGCCGTAGGGAATGCGTATTCAAGCCCGGCAAGCAAATCCGCTCCCAACAAAAAACTGCCTCCATGATGATCCTTATGATAGACATTTCCAATGTGAGCCCCCAAGCCGACATACCAGTCCAAACCGGGCGCTCCCGGAAGCGGTTGCTGATATTCATACAATCCTGTTAATTGAAAATAATGCGGAGAAGCGCTTAAAATACCTTCAAGCGCGTTTGCCGGAGCAAAGAAATGCTTCAAGGTGATACCGCTGTCATACCCTATTCTGGCACCGAAAGCGGTTTTGTAACTCTGTGCGCTTGCAGTTGTGGTAATGGCTGCAACAGCCAGCAATGTAACGATAAA
The DNA here is from genome assembly GCA_001898165.1 of Bacteroidia bacterium 43-41. Classification (GTDB taxonomy): domain Bacteria; phylum Bacteroidota; class Bacteroidia; order Bacteroidales; family Dysgonomonadaceae; genus Petrimonas. The sequence goes on along the minus strand of MKTD01000011.1, from coordinate 205,212 downwards.
TAAGTTTCTAAATTTCATAAGTTAATGTTTAAAATAAATATTTACTCCAGTGTATTTAGCACTTTTGTCTATAATTAACACCCCTCTTTGAAATTTGTTTAGAAACTGTTTTGAATTTTACGAATTATAGTTGCATTTTCATATAACATATCCTGCAAAGCGGCTGATATTCCTGCATTTCGCCCAACATCACCTGTTTGTCATTGGCAACCAGCCGGTGCGAATAGCTGGCAAGCGAACCGCAGCCAACACAAATGGCATGTACTTTGGTAACCTCATCGGCAATAGCGCAAAGGCCGGGCATCGGCCCGAACGGAACCCGCTTAAAATCCATGTCGAGCCCGGCAACTATCACCCGCACACCTTGGTCGGCAAGTTGCTGGCAAACATCGGCAAGGCCTTCGTCGAAAAACTGCGCCTCATCTATTCCCACCACTTCCACTTCGGACGAGAGCAGCAGGATGTTGCTGGAGTGCTCGACGGGTGTTGAGGGAATAGAGTTTTTGTCGTGCGACACCACCTCCTCCTGCGAATACCTAACATCGATCAACGGTTTAAATATTTCCACTTTCTGACGGGCAATCTTCGCCCGGCGAAGCCTTCGGAGCAGCTCTTCCGTCTTTCCGGAGAACATTGAGCCGCAAATGACTTCGATACGCCCTTTACGTTGGGTTTCGTTGGGGTTGTTTTCGTTGTACATAATCGGGATGCGGGGTCATTTCCCTTTCACTATTTTTTTAATTTCATTCAATTTATTCAATGCCTCAATGGGGGTGAGATTGTTGACATCCAGGTTAAGGATTTCATCACGGACCTGGCTTAAAACCGGATCGTCCAGTTGAAAGAAACTCAACTGATATCCCTCGCGTTTTTCGATAATATCTTTTATCGGCTTTTTAATGCCCTGTTTACGGTTGGCAGCTTCCATCTGCTCAAGGATCGCTTCCGACCGTTTGGTGATACTTTGCGGCATCCCGGCCATTTTGGCAACGTGAATGCCGAAGCTGTGTTCGCTTCCTCCCGGAACGAGTTTTCGCAGGAAAATGACCTTATTGTCAATTTCCTTAACGGCAACGTTATAGTTTTTGATTCGCTTAAACGTTTTTTCCATCTCGTTCAACTCGTGATAATGTGTGGCAAAAAGTGTTTTTGCCCTTGCCTTGGGATGCTCGTGAATGTATTCCACTATCGACCACGCGATAGAAATTCCATCGTACGTGCTTGTTCCCCTTCCCAATTCATCAAAAAGCACGAGGCTTCGCTCCGAAATATTGTTGATAATATTGGCTGCTTCGTTCATTTCCACCATAAACGTTGATTCGCCCATGGATATATTATCCGATGCGCCAACGCGGGTAAAGATCTTGTCCACCAGCCCTATCTTTGCCGATTCTGCCGGGACAAAGCTCCCGATCTGCGCCATAATCGTTATCAGCGCCGTTTGGCGCAGCAAGGCAGATTTTCCCGCCATGTTGGGCCCGGTAATGATCATGATCTGCTGTGAATCCCTGTCGAGATATACATCATTAGCAATATACGGTTCATCGTGCGGGAGTTGTTTTTCGATTACGGGGTGGCGTCCGCCTTTAATATCAAGGACATCCGACTCGTTTATTTCGGGGCGGATGTATTTATTCTCCCGCGCCGTTTTTGCAAAAGACAACAAGCAGTCGGCCCGCGCAATAACATTCGCGTTACCCTGAATGGCAGGAATATATTCTATCAGGCTCTCCACAAGAGAGTTGTAAAGCTCCGTCTCGAGCGATACAATTTTTTCTTCAGCGCCCAATATTTTCTCTTCATACTCTTTCAGCTCCTCGGTAATGTACCGCTCCGCGTTTACCAGCGTTTGTTTTCGTATCCACGTTTCGGGGACCTTGTCCTTGTGTGCATTCCGTACTTCAATATAATATCCGAAGACATTATTGAACGCAATTTTCAAAGACGGGATACCGGTCTCGGCGCTTTTCCGCTGCTGCAACTGCAACAGGTAATCTTTGCCCGAGTAGGCAATTTCACGAAGTTCGTCCAGCTGCGCATGCACTCCTTTTTTAATCACCCCCCCTTTATTTAACAGGGCAGGCGGATCGGGAAGAATTTCGCGTTCAATCCGGTCGCGAATCACGGGGCAAGGGTTTAATTGCCTGCCCATCTCGTTGAGGTTGGTATTTTCGGACGCCAGGAATGCTTCCCGCACGGGTTCTATTGCCGTCAGCGCCACCTTGAGTTGCACCACTTCGCGCGGAGAGATCCTGCCAACGGCAGCTTTGGATATAATTCGCTCCAGATCACCGATAAGTGAGAATTTTTCTTCGAGCAATTGTTTCAATTCTGTTTCTCGAAAAAAGTTTTCCACCACATCCAGGCGATTTTCGATGAGTTTGGCCTCTTTGAGTGGAAACACCATCCACCGGCGCATCATGCGTGATCCCATGGGAGAGATGGTTTTATCGAGTACTTCGAGTAAGCTTCGTCCGCCTTCGTTCATTGTGGAAACCAGTTCCAGGCTGCGTACCGTGAATTTATCCAGGCGTACGTAACGGCTTTCATCAATTTGCCTGAGCGAAGCAATGTGGCTGATCTGCGTGTGTTGCGTTATATCCAAGTAATACAACACGGATCCGGAAGCAATTATTCCAAGGGTCAGGTTTTGCACACCAAACCCCTTTAAGTTTTTTGTATTGAAATGGTTTAATAAACGGTCGCGGGCGGCGTTCTCGGTAAATATCCAATCGTCGAGTTCAAAAACGAAGTAGTCCGTCCCGAAATATTCTTCAAATTTACGTTTACTGCCCCGCTCGATCAGGATTTCCTTGGGTGAAAAGTTGGAAAGCAGTTTGTCAATTTCGTCTTTGTCACCTTCGGTTGTGAGAAATTCACCGGTTGAGATATCGAGAAAAGAGATGCCGAACAACTTTCCGTTTGCTGAATAAACGGCTCCAAGGAAATTATTTTCCTTGTGATTCAACACATTATCATTGATAGAAACACCCGGTGTAACCAATTCGGTGATACCCCGCTTAACAATAGTTTTGGTAAGTTTCGGGTCTTCCAGCTGGTCGCAGATAGCCACACGTTTTCCTGCACGAACCAGTTTAGGCAGGTACGTGTCAAGAGCGTGATGCGGGAATCCGGCCAATTCCACAAATTGAGCCGTACCATTGGCACGGCGTGTCAGTGTAATTCCTAAGATCTCAGAAGCGGTGATGGCGTCATCTGAAAAAGTTTCGTAAAAATCACCTACCCTGAAGAGTAAAACAGCGTCGGGATGTTGTTGTTTAATCTCGTTGTACTGCTTCATCATTGGGGTTTCAACTATCTGCTTGCTCATAAAAGAATCAAAAAAAGAATAGCAAAGATACTATTTTTTGGTTTATTATTTACAAGAGCAGCCGCTTCAACTCCTTCACTCCCTCCGATGCCCCTTTTTTTATGTGGTGCACATCGTGCCGGCCGGTTCTCACCTCTTTGGGATCGATAAGATAAACGGGAACGTTTTTTCTCACATCATCCAATAATCCCGCTGCCGGATAGACATTCATCGAAGTGCCGATTATAACAAAGATATCTGCTTTTTCGACCATTTTTGCAGCTTCGGATATCATCGGCACAGCTTCTCCGAACCATACGATATGCGGACGCAGCTGATAACCCTTCTCACATTTATCGCCCAGTTTTATCTCCGGTTTATCCGCTGGCAATTCATAAATCAATGATTCGTCGCCGGTGGACCTTGCTTTCATCAACTCACCATGCAAGTGCAACACCTTAGTGCTTCCCGCCTGTTCGTGCAAATTGTCTATATTTTGCGTAATTACCTGGACATCAAAATACTTTTCCAACTCTGCAATTCCTTTATGTCCTTCATTGGGCTTTGCATTCAGCAGCTCACGGCGGCGGGTATTGTAAAACTCCAACACCAATTCCGGATTCCTCTCAAACCCTTCGGGGGTAGCCACATCTTCCACGGGATACTTATCCCACAATCCGCCCGAATCGCGGAATGTTGATATTCCGCTTTCAGCGCTCATTCCTGCTCCGGTAAGTACAACAAGTTTCTTTTTCATTTTCTTTGATCATTTATTTAGTTAGCTTTCATCCCCTGCCCTTCTACAAATATAGTTTTTTATCCTCAAAATAAGAATTATTCCGTATTAAATTCGTACTTTTGTTTCCAAATGAATAGGAAACAACTCATTATAAATAAGATTGTGAAGTTAGCTCAGGCCAATTTCCCTAATTCGGAGATTTTTTTATACGGTTCCAGAGCAAGAAATGACAGTAGGAAAGATTCAGATTGGGATTTATTGATATTACTCAATACCACCCTGTTGCCCTTCAGTAATGAACAACAAATTTTAGATGATTTCTATGAATTGGAATTAGAAAGCGGAGAAATTTTTTCACCCCTGATTTACACTAAATCCGACTGGGAAAACAAACACTTTTTTACACCTTTGTATGAAAACATCCAAAACGAAGGAATCAGAATAAAATAATGGAATCCAAAAAAGATTTGATTATATACCGTCTTCGGAGAGCAAAAGAGACTGACTTCAAAGCCATTACTCACAATGGAGTTAAATCTGTTTTTTCGGAAAATTTTATAAAAAACAATGTCATTCGAAAAGATATGGGAAAGATTTATTCTCAACTTTTTACATGGAGACAAAAAGGCGATTATGATGATTTATTTGACTTTACAGAAGAAAAAGTACTGCCTTATTTCGGACCTGTTAAGGAGCTAATTTCCATTATTGAACAAGAAATCAACAAATAATAATTTAAGTTTCATCGAGAATTCCGTATTAAATTCGTACTTTTGTCTCCAAATTGAAAAAGAAAAAAGTTTAATGGATAAATTAAGTTACGCGTTGGGAATGAGTATGGCGTCGAGCCTTGTTAATTCCGGATTAAATCAAATTGATACAGATTCGTTTGTGAAAGCGTTCGTCGAAGTTATAAACAACGGCGCTGCAGAGATGAGCCCACAGGAAGCCAATCAATATATTCAGGAATACCTGGGCAAAAGACAAAACGAGATGCTGGGTGAAAACCTCAGGATCGGCCGTGAATTCCTGGAAGAGAACAAGAAGAAAGAAGGTGTGGTTACACTCTCCAGCGGGTTACAATACAAGATTCTGAAAGAAGGATCGGGCCCAAAACCCAAAGCAACCGAAAAGGTGAAATGCCATTACCACGGGACACTAATAAACGGTAAGGTTTTCGACAGCTCTGTAGAGAGGGGACAACCCGCCATATTTGGTGTGAACCAAGTGATAAAAGGCTGGGTAGAAGCATTGCAACTGATGAACGTCGGCTCTAAATGGAAATTATACATCCCTTCGGAGTTAGCTTACGGAAGCCAGGGCGCCGGAAGTTCAATCGAGCCCAACTCAACTTTAATTTTTGACGTTGAATTATTAGGGATAGAGTGAGCGGAGGATATCACAACGATAACCAACAATATAAAATAAACAGGACTAATTTAAACAAAAAAAGGAAAAATGAAACAAAAAAACTTTGTTGTACTTGGTGCACTTGCAGCATTTTCGATTATGCTGTCATCTTGCAGTAGCGGCAGTTCTGCTCCTGCCGCATCGTTGAAAAACGATGTAGATAGTATTTCTTATGCTTACGGCGTAAATCTGGCCGATCAGGGCGGATTGGCGCAATACCTGGAGCAATTGGGAATCATCCAGAGCGCATCCAATATTGAGTATGATTATCAAATGCGCATTGCTTCTGCCGATTCCACTCAGAAACAGGCATTGCAGAAAGAGATGAATGCAAAAATCGACTCCCTGAATAAGGTAAATGCTCCAAAACTGAACGACTTCATCAAGGGATTGAAAGAATCACTTAAAGGCGGAGAAGAAAAATCTGCTTACATTCAAGGTTTAAGCATTGGGCATCAGATTTCCCAACAGATGCTTCCTCAATTTGGGAAGATGCTGTTTGGCGAGGATTCAACCAAAAAAATCAACAACGATCAGATGTTGGCCGGCTTAATCAGCACATTGAAAAATCAAAGCACCGCTATCTCTAAACTAGACGCCAACGGGTTAATCCAGCACAAAGTAGAAGAGGCACAAGCCAAAGAACAGGTTAAACAAGAAGAAAACCTGAAAGTTCAGTACAAAGACAGCATTGCCGCCGGTGAAAAATTCCTGGCCGAAAACAGTAAGCGCGAAGGCGTAGTTACTCTTCCCAGTGGATTGCAGTACGAAGTTATTCGCAAAGGAAACGGCCCGATTCCCACGGATACCAATACAGTGAAAGTGCATTATCACGGAACCCTTATCAACGGAACCGTCTTCGATAGCAGTGTTGACAGAAAAGAGCCGGCTACTTTCGGTGTAAAACAAGTCATTCCGGGATGGACAGAAGCACTCAAACTTATGCCTGTCGGTTCGAAATGGAAACTCTATGTTCCTTATAATTTGGCTTATGGCGCACAAGACCGCGGGACCATCAAACCTTTCTCTACATTGATTTTTGATGTAGAATTGCTGGGGATAGAGAAGTAACCAACGATTCAATATTTACTCACGGGGCGGCTATCAGTCGCCTTTTTTTTGTTTAACCGTATGCCATACAATCTCCACCAACACCATCATTATTCTTTTTTTTCTCAACATTTACTTGCCAAAATATTGAATTTAACATATAATTATTGCATAATATCAATTTTAAGATTAATTTTGCGATAATTTAGGTTATTTTAATATGTTACTGTTTTGAGAAAAGCTGAACTGTAACTTAAAAGTCAATATTTGATTATTTTTAAAGGTTATTTCATGTAAAATTCAATAAAGTGTAAATAATACATCAGTATTTTATAAAATATAGTATGTTAAATTCATCACAATATGTATTATATTATTTTATTTTCACATATATTTGTGTGATTTCTGGTTTATCGAAAAAACCGACTGGCGCACTCCAACTAAAAACAGCAAGTTTATCTATACACACGTAGCCGGCTCATTCGAAAATCGATAATATTTTCAGATACATCAAAGAGTTTAATTTAAAAGTAGAATTTATGAAAAAAAAGTTTTTTATGTTTTTAGCCCTGTTCCTGGCGGGAATAGGGGTTTTAACCGCTCAAACACAAGTGCGGGGCACTGTGGTGGATGAAGCAGGGATACCGATCATCGGTGCCACCATCCAGGTAAAGGGCACCGCACAAGGCACGGTTACGGATCTTGACGGACAATTCACTTTAACCGCTCCTGCAAATGCTACACTCGTTATTTCTTATGTAGGCTTGGTTACGCAGGAAGTACCCGTTAGTCCAAGAGTAAACGTCACTCTTGTGCCGGACACAGAGTTATTACAAGAGGTGGTTGTAACGGCATTAGGGATCACGCGCGAGAAAAAATCTCTTGGTTCTGCCGTTCAAAATGTAAATGCCGATGAACTTGTAAAGGCAGCATCACCTAACGTAATTTCATCGTTGAGCGGCAAGATAGCAGGTATGCAGGTAAATCAGGCCGGAGGCCAAATCGGGGCTTCATCGCGTATCGTTCTACGTGGGAATAGTTCGCTGGGAGACAACCAGCCGCTAATTGTCATCGATGGTATTCCCATTTCCAATAGTTCTACCAGGCAAAATTCTGTGGATTATGGAAGCGGACTGAACGACATCAATCCACAAGATATTGAATCCGTATCAGTTTTGAAAGGTGGGGCTGCTGCAGCTCTTTACGGAATGCGTGCAGGCCACGGAGTAATACTTATTACTACCAAATCGGGATCGAACAGGAGTAAAGGTGTGGAAATCGATTATGATGGAAACTTCAATGTTGATCAGGTTTACAGTTTCCAGAAAATGCAAAATAAATATGGTCAAGGTTACTATGGAGATGAATACAGTTATAACTTCATTGCCAAAGAAGACGGATATACGGGTAGTTATCAAGATTTCGCTATGGGCGGTTATACGGATGCTGATGATTTGACTTACGGTTTTAAATATATTGATGGCTTAGGAAATGGCGTAAACGACAACATGGATGCAAGCTGGGGTCCCCGGCTTGATATAGGATTAATGATTCCTCAATACAGCAGCCCAGTCGATGCTAATGGCAACTATATGCCCACACCCTGGATCTCTCATCCGAGCAATACAAGAGATGCGTTTCGAACAGGAACCACAACCAACCATAATATTTCGCTTACCTCACGCACCGATCATTCCAATACTCGTTTGTCTATCGGATACCGTGACCAAAAGGGTGTTCTTCCCAACACGACATTAAAACGTTATAATGCTGGCGTTAACTCTACCATGAGTTTAACCAAACTTGTTGATGTGAATGTTGTAATGAATTATACCCGTACTGAAAGTCCCAATATGCCCTTGACCGAATATAACGCAAGCAATATAATGCAGTCCATGGGTCAATGGTTTGGTCGTCAGGTTGATATGAAGGATCTGAAAGCTCGTTGGCAGGAAACCATGCCAAACGGTTATCCATACAACTGGAACAGTAGTTATCACAATAATCCCTTTTGGAGTTTGAATAAAAACACAAACTCTTTTCAAAAAAATAGAGTATTCGGCAAAACATCATTATTTATCATGCCTACCGAATACTTAAAATTTGAAGGACGCCTTGGGCTCGATTATTACGATTCCATGTCGAATCCAATCGTAACATATCGTTCTAATGAGGTAGTTGCTTCTGCAGGCGAAGCAAAATGGGATGGTGGTTGGTTTAGGTTGAATAATTTGAAAAACACGGAATTGAATGCCGATTTTATTGCATATTTCAACAAAAATTTCGATGATATTTCTGTACATGCTTTTGCAGGAGCAAACTATAGAAACCTGCGATGGTCAAGTTCTACGTTAGGCGCCGATTTATTAACGGTTCCCGACTTGTTTACCATAAGTAATGTAAAAGGCTCTCCGGTTACAGCAATGGACAACGTATGGATACGCTCCAACAGCTTATACACGTCATTATCGTTGGGATACCGCAATTTCGCTTATATAGATGGCACCTTGCGAAAAGACTGGTCGTCAACGCTGCGCACCCCCTTTTCGTATCCTTCTATCAGCGCCAGCTTCTTGCCATTGGAAGCCTTCAATCTCACATCAGATATTTTCACTTTTCTGAAATTACGTGGAGGTTGGGCGCAAGTAGGCTCTGCCACGGGATCCTACGAAATTGATCCATATTTCACGGCCGCCGCATCTACATTTAATGGTGTAACGCAATATTATCAGGCAGAAGTTTTTCCTCCCTCATCGTTGCAACCCGAAAAAGTTGAAACAACAGAAATCGGATTAGAAGCAAGCATGTTTAAAGGAAGGCTTGGCTTTGACATCGCTTTATACAATAAAACAACAACCAATCAGATTCTGAAAGTTGCTGTATCAAAAGCTACGGGATACAACGAAATGTTGATCAATGCAGGTAATTTCAATAACAAAGGTATAGAAGTTCAGCTATACGGAACGCCCGTAAAAACTCAAACCGGATTTCAATGGAATGTAACTCTCAACTGGGCAAAGGACAAGAGCATTATAAACGAACTATACACTGATCCGGTGACCAACGAGCCATTGGCTTCGTATGAGATTGGGAACCAATGGAGCACCAAAGTTCAGGCACGCCCGGGTTCCCCATGGGGTGATATTTACGGAACAGGTATGCTGCGTAGAAAATCGGATGGAGCGATTATTGTAAATGCTGGTGGACGTCCACGAACTCAAACCAATATGAAATTAGGTAATGTAACTCCCGATTGGCTGGGAGGATTACGTAACGAATTCAGTTACAAAGGCATTAGTTTTGGATTTCTACTCGACATGCGAAAAGGCGGCGATATTTTTAGTGTGTCCAATATGTTCGGAGCTTATTCGGGATTGCTTGAATACACAGCGTTAGGAGAGATGCGTGAGAAAGGATTAATTTTGGGTAAAGATTTCATGACCGATAAAACTTTTGTAAAAGTAGTTAAGGCTGACTCTAAGGATATTCAAAATTCAGAATTTGCAGAAAACGATATTACAACAAGCGCACAAGATTTCTTTGAATCGTATTATGGAAACCGCGAACTCTCCATCTACGATGGTTCATACTTAAAGCTGCGTGAAGCATACATTACTTATCAATTACCCAAAACATTGTTTGGCGCATCAAACTTTGTGAAAGGCGGGTCCATTTCGCTGGTAGGTACGAATTTAGCAATATTGTGGCGTCATAAGTCCAACATGTCCGGTTTAGATCCTGAAAACACGGTTACAAGTGATAACGGCGGAGTTGGTTTAGAAACAACCAGTTATCCTCCATCTCGCAGTATAGGAATTAAATTGAATTTGAAATTCTAAGTGTAAACGAATAATTTTTTGAAATATGAAAAAAAATATTATAAAATTCTCCGTATTGTTTTTATTCGTCATCTTATTGATAACGAATTGCACCGGCGATTTTGAAAAAATTAATACTGACCCCGACAGAGCAAAAGACGCGCCGGCCACTAATGTACTGGCTTTCTCAATTAGGTATTGGTCGAGCACCTTTTATGATGTGTGGGCAGAAATGAATGAAACGAGTACTTATGCAGGGCATTTGACAAAAATTCAGTATATCGATGAAGCCCGGTATAACTTCAGACCCGGAGTTGTGGAAAACAAATGGTACTATGTGTACAGGGTTTTAAACAACGTAAATGAAATACGCACGAAAGCCGAACAAGATGATAATCAGAATATGCTGGCTGTTTCAAAAGTATTTAGAGCATATGTCTTTCAATGTGCAACCGATACATGGCGGGATATACCTTATTCCGATGCGATTAAAATCAAAGACGGAGTGCTCCTACCCAAATACGACAAGCAAGAAGATATCTATCCCGATCTTTTAAAGGAGTTGAAAGAAGCCGCTGATATTTTTGCCGCAAAGCACACCGATGCTCTTGACGAAGGTGATCTGTTATTTAAAGGTGATATTGAAAAATGGCAAAAATTCACCAATTCGCTACGTCTCCGTTTAGCTATGAGAATATCGGAAGTGAGTAAAGATTTAGCAAAATCTACAGTCGAAGAAGTACTTAAAAATCCTTCCAAATACCCGATTATGGATTCAAATGACGATAACGCCTTTTTCTGGTGGCAAGGCACATCACCTTATGAAGAACCCTGGTTCGTAGATTCCAAAGGCCGTGATGACCATGGCGTGAGCGATGTCCTTATCAACGCTCTTCTTGAGCTGAACGATCCTCGCATTTCTGAATATGCTTATCCTGCCGCAAGCGATGGCAAATACAGGGGATTTATTATTGGAGCTACCGCTCAACCAGCCTTGGCATCTATTTCCAGAGTCGGAGAACGTTTTAGAAAAGACCCCAAAGGATTCAGTCCTTATATGCGCTATGCCGAAGTAATGTTTCTTATTGCCGAAGCTGCTCATAAAGGTTTTGCTACTGGTGGGATTACGGAAGCACAAGCATATAATGCGGCAGTGGAAGCATCATTGCTCGAAAACGGGGTCAGCGAAGAAGATATAACCGCTTATCTCGCTGGAAAAGGAAAATTTAATGGTACACTCGATCAACTCTATCTTCAAGAATGGATAGCCTTGTTTAAACAAGGTCTTGAAGCGTGGTCATTGTATCGCAGAACAGGAATTCCCAAAACGCATTATGTTGCTCCGGGCTCTATATACCCGGGACATAACAGTCCCCCATTCCGTTATCCATATCCACAAAATGAGTTTACACTCAACGGAGCAAATATTCAACCGTTTGCCAGCGAAGTGGTAGATGAATTTTGGGGAAAACGCATGTGGTGGGATACACGCAGCGGAGTAAATTAAGAAACAAATTTAAACAGTCTCTAATTCTGTTAAAACTTTATTAAAAAGGTGTCTTTCGGGACACCTTTTTTGTTTTGCCCAGTGCATTTCTTCTTTTAAAGTGTAATGTAAACACCAATATTAGTGAAAGAATATTACAAAAAAATTGAAATAAATGAAAAAAAACAATTTTGTATTAAAAATTTAATGTATATTTGCGTTAACTTTGAGTTAAAAATGTATGTTAATTAGTTATGAATAGAGAGCCACGCTCTTTTCTGAAGGTATTTCATGCTTTTTATTCGTACAAAAGAAGATTTTTGAATGCTTTTTGACTTTTTCTATTGTTGTCTGAATTTAATTAAAAAAACTTAAAAGTAAAATTTATGAGGAGAAACACTACTTATGGTATAATCAGGTGAGGAAACTTATGTTATGTTAATCGCTTATGGATAATGCTCTCCAGTTCCTTTTATATATTTTATCACACCAACTACCACCCTTGAGTAGATAGTTGACAAAAAGCCCAATAACCCCTTTAAAATAATAGAGATTTAGTAATGAGTTTAATTTAAAAGTAGAGTTTATGAAAAGAAAATTATTCTTATTTTTAACCCTTTTCTTAGTAGGAATAGGGATTGTGACTGCCCAAACACAAGTACGCGGTACAGTTGTGGATGAGGCGGGAGTACCGATAATCGGAGCTACCATACAGATAAAAGGCACCACACAAGGCACCGTTACCAATCTGGATGGTAACTTCTCATTGGTTGCTCCGGCAGAAGCTACGCTCGTAGTCTCTTTTGTGGGTTTGATCACGCAGGAAGTAGCTGTTGCCCCAACTGTGAATGTAGTTCTCATGCCCGACACGGAACTACTAGAAGAAATAGTGGTGGTTGGATACGGAACACAGCGTAAAAGAGACGTAACAAGTTCAATATCTCAAATCAGAGGTGAAGATTTAGCTTCAAAAGCATCCCCCAGTTTTATGCAACAAATGGCAGGAAGAGCTTCCGGAGTTCAAGTAATTGCACCTTCCGGCGATGTCACACAACCTCCACGAGTTATTATTCGCGGGGTCGGCACTATTTCTTCATCGAATGCCCCACTCTATGTGATCAATGGTGTACCGGTAACTTCGGGCAACGTAGGTTACTCGTATTCTAATAACAATGCTCTTGCAGATATCAACCCTTCGGACATCGAATCATTTGAAATCTTAAAAGACGGGGCTGCAACAGCTATCTATGGTTCACGCGCTGCAAATGGCGTGGTTTTGATTACTACAAAGCAGGGAAAACAAGGAGCAGCAAAAATAACTTATGATTCATGGATGGGGTGGTCTTCGGCTGCTAAATTGTACGACCTTCTGAATGCCGAGCAGTTTGTAACAATCGCTAACGAAAAGTACACAAACAGTGGAGGCAACCCGCAGGCTAAAATGGATGATAAAGGTACCGACACTAACTGGTACGACTATGTATTCAGAACTGGATTCCAACACAGCCATACAGTATCTATTTCAGGAGCTTCTCCTCAAACACAGTACTTTATGTCGGCAGGTTATACGGACCAAAAAGGATTGTCCATCAACAACAGCTACAACCGGTATACTTTTTACGCAAAAGCAGAGCATAAATTTCTACGAGATTACGTAACCGCCGGTTTCTCGCTTAATGCATCAAACCAAGTGAATACCGGTCCGGTAAAAGGGACAAATTCCATTAGCGATAACATGTATGCGAGTTCGAGGATGTTGCCAAATGTGGCTGTTTATAATCCCGACGACCCAACCGGATTCAATATTGATCCAAACGACCGTAAATCGTTAGCAAAAGGGGCCAATCTGCGAACCATCGAAAACACCATTCCCAACATAGTGTGGGTACTGAAAAACAACAGACAAAAAAACTCCTCTTACAGAATTCTACCTACTGCCAATATTGACATAAGGCCTGTTAGCTGGCTTATGTTCAGGTCTTTGGTGGGAGCCGATGTCAATCTGATTGACGATAGTTATGTTTGGATGCCCGAGTCGGGTGATGGTTTTGGCTACAAAGGTCTTATCAACAGATCGTCTATAAAAAGACAACGTTGGAATTTTCAAAACATTCTATCCGCTAATAAATCTTTTGGGTTACATAATCTGGACGCAACAGCCGTTGCGGAATGGACAAATTATGTTTATAACCGTTTTACCGCCGGAGCACGCGACTTCTCCGATCCATTTTTTGTAGACGAAATAATTTCAGATACATACGTTACACAAAGTTCAGGCGGTAGTGTAACAACAAACGGATTGGCATCTTATATCTTTCGCGCCAACTACAATTACAACAGCATCTTCTACATAGGGGGATCTGTTCGACGCGATGGCATCTCTAATCTACACAAAGATAATCGCTGGGGAACATTCTATGGAGGCTCCGCGGCTGTCCGCATTTCGGGTCTGGATTTCTGGAAAAATAGTTCTATTAACGACATTGTAAGTGACTTCCGCCTCAGAGGTAGTTTTGCTGAAGTAGGTAACGACAGGTTATCGGGAGACTTTATGTACAACGACATTTTTGCCGGACAGAAATACGGAGATCAGGCCGGTATTGCTTATTATCAGGCGGGAAATCCAGCGTTGAAATGGGAAAAACAGAAAATTCTCGACTTCGGTTTTGATGCGGCTTTCCTTCATAATCGGTTCAATCTTGTTTTCGCTTATTGGCAAAAAGACAACAGCGATATTGTGTTGGATGTACCCACTCCTCCGTCGTTGGGTATTCCCTGGAATGTAATCGCTCAAAATTATGGAAAAATTAATAACAATGGCATTGAACTTGAATTGGGGGGGAATATTATTCAAAATAAAGGGTTAATCTGGAAAACTGCTTTTAACTTTTCAACCCAACAAAGCAAAGTAGTTACATTGGTAAATGACATTCCGTATGAACATTATATTTTACGTGAAGGCGAATCTATGAATGCTCTGTGGGGTTATCGATATGCTGGTGTAAATATGAAAAACGGAAACCCGATGTATTACAAAAAGGACGGATCCATTATTCAAGGGAATATTGCAAATACCAAATATTACGTATATAACCCAAGCGATCCCGCCGACTTAAGCAAGGCATCTAATCTGGTTCAGGACGACAAGGAAATTCTGGGCAACTCTTTACCTACCTGGTTTGGAGGATGGGACAATACGGTAACGTTGAAGAATTTCGATTTCAATATCTTCTTCCGCTTTTCGGGAGGAAACAAAATAGCAAATGTCACTCGCAGAGATATGCTGGACCAAGGATTTACAAACAGCAGCACCGAAATATTGGGCAGATGGCAAAGCGAAAGTAATCCGGGCGATGGTAATGTACCTAAGTTGTACTATGGAAGAGGCGGTTTTATCAATCTCACCGGAGAAGGTTCTTCCCGTTGGATTGAAAGCGGAGACTTTCTGAAGCTCCAAAACCTCTCGGTCGGATACAATTTTCCGAAAGGACTTTGTAGTCAGTTGTGGGTTGAAAAAGTAAGAATTTATGTTCAAGGACAAAACTTAGCCACTTTCACCAAATATAGCGGATTAGATCCTGAAGGTTATACAGTAGTTCCAGGAGTTGACTGGAACGGTAATCCGCAACAGCGAACATTCCTGATTGGATTGAATATCGGTTTTTAAGTAAAAACATTAAATGAAATATAAATATCAAAGTATGAAAAAAATATTATCTATCCTATTCGGCGTCGCATTGTTTTTCAGTTGCACTGATCAGGCAATAAATCTTGAACAGAAAGATGCGATAACGTATGGCGTTGCTTTCTCTACCCCCGAACGTTGCGAGTTAGCCATTGTGGGTTGTTATGATGCTGCTCAAAGCGGTTATTACCCGGGAAATAATCAGCGACGCGGTTATCCTTTTGGTGCGGCAACCGTACAACAAGGAGACATGAAAGGCGAAAACATGCTAAATGTGCAGCAGTTCTTTGCTGTTACTTACAACGGAGACTATACCGTAGCTTCTCCTAATGGACAAGCTCACTGGGAATGCACCTATCAAATGATAAACAAGATAAATATTGTAATTGAAGGTTTAAGGACAGCAGCTGAAAACGGTGTTATTACGCAAGAAAAAGCTATAGACGGTGAAGCCGAAGTTCGTTTCCTCAGAGCCCTGGGATTGCACGAACTGTTGGTATTCTTTGCATTACCCTACGCAGCAACCCCCAATGCTTCTCATTACGGCGTTCCGGTTAGCACTGTTCCCATCAACACCATCGATAAAGTGGAAGAGGCAAAAGAAGCCGGAAGAGCAACTGTTGAAGAAACATACAAACAGATATTGGATGACTTGAACTTTGCCGAACAGAACTTGGCAGCCACCAGAGCCGGCGGATTAAAGATTTCACGTGCTACCAAAGGAGCCGCTGTAGCTCTGAAAACGCGTGTATATCAGCACATGGGAAAATGGACAGAAGTTATCACCGAATCCAATAAAATTGTAAGCCCAACTGCTCCCTTCACTAGCCCTATTGGTGCATACGCATTAACTGCTACACCCGAAGGTCCTTTTGCAAATAACAAAAGCAATACCGAATCTATTTTCTCAATTGAAAACAGCGCATTGGACAATGCCACCAATAACGGCTCGCTTTCTCAATTTTATTTTACTGTTCGCAGCTTGGTATGTGTCAGCCCAATCATCATCAATGCCGGCTTTTGGTTGAAAGATGATTTAAGGCGTGCACAACTATTAAAGAGAGCTGAATATGGTGGTATTAATGCCTTCTGGTCGTGGAAATACCGTACCGGAACAGTTATGAACGATTGGACTCCTATTTTGCGTTATGCCGAAGTTTTATTGAATTATGCCGAAGCCGAAGCCCGCAAAAACGGAGTAACACAAAAGGCTGTTGATCTGTTAAACGCCGTACGTAACAGAGCAGTTACAGATCACGCTTTACAGTTCACCACCGCTTCATTTGCCAACGTAGATGCACTTATGACAGCTATTTTGCAGGAACGCGAAATCGAATTTCTCGCGGAAGGAAGGCGTTGGCCCGATATTCACAGGTTGACGTATGACAGCAAATATGCGGTAAAAAGTAAAGATGGAAAGTCGGGAATACCCGATAAAGCTTCATGGGGCAGCATGAAAACCGAATCATACAATCCCGCATCGGGAGTTGTAGATGCCAACATTATTAAAACAGCCGGATTCAATTTTGAGGACAGAAGGTATATCTTTCCGATTCCTCTTTCCGAAATCACATCAAATCCCAAAATAGCAGAACAGCAAAATGCCGGTTGGTAATAAAATCTGACTTCATTTTCTAAAAACCGCTCTATCTGAGCGGTTTTTTTATATATTCCCTGCTATAACAAAGGCGAAAAATCCTCTCCCCTACGCCACAACCAATAACCACAAATAGTTGCATTGCATTAAGTGATAAAGTGTAACTATTACATTCAATTATCCACTCATTTATTAGAATAATAGTAAATAAACATCAAAAAGTTGTTTTATAATAAAAAATTTAGTTTATATTTGCGTTAATTTTGAGTTGAAAATGTATGTTAATTAGTTATGAATAGAGAGCCACGCTCTTTTCTGAAGGTATTTCATGCTTTTTATTCGTACAAAAGAAGATTTCTGAATGCTTTTTGACTTTTTATATTGTTGTTTGAATTTAGTTGAAAATAACTTAAAAGTAGAGTTTATGAACAGAAACTACTCTTATTTTTTATAATGCAATCAGGTTTATTGGCTTTTTTATGTTAAAGAACATTTCAAAAAAAGAAGTTGATATTAAAAATTTAATTTATATTTGCAAACATATAAGTAAACTTATTTCATGTTAATCGCTTATGAACGGGAAAACCATATCCTCTATTTCCACCCAAAAACTTGTGTTTTCAAATAATCATGGCGATTACTATAATAAAAAGATAATTTAGATACTATAATTGTTTAATTTAAAAGTAGAGTTTATGAAAAGAAAATTAACTATGTTCTTAGCCCTTTTCTTTATAGGAATAGGGTTTGCAATGGCTCAAACACAAGTGCGAGGTACCGTGGTGGATGAAGCGGGCGAGCCGGTGATTGGGGCCACTATCCAAATCAAAGGAACGTCACAAGGGACCATTACTGATGTAGATGGTAGTTTTAACCTATCTGCGCCCAGTGGTAGCATACTGATTGTTTCCTATGTTGGCTATGTTACACAAGAAATACCCGCGAACACTAGTTTAAGAATTATTCTGGTTCCCGACACTCAATTACTCGAAGAAGTAATGGTCGTGGCTTATGGCACAGCAAAAAGATCTTCATTTACCGGATCAGCGGCTGTAATTGATAGTGAAGCAATTTCCAAAAGACAAGTTGCCAACGTAACCAATGCATTATCAGGTCAGGTTGCTGGTGTACAAGTTACCAGAACTAACGGACAGCCAGGAACCACATCAACAGTACGTATAAGGGGGATCGGTTCAATGGCCGCAGGTAATTCTCCTTTATATGTAGTTGATGGAGTACCTTTTGATGGAGATATTTCGTCAATAAATACAGCAGATATCGAAAGTACGACAGTTCTGAAGGACGCTGCTTCCAATGCTCTATATGGGGCACGTGGTGCCAATGGTGTAATTTTGATCACCACCAAAAGTGGAAAAAGCAAACAGGCGATTGTAAATGTAGATGCGAAATGGGGAACTAACTCAAGAGGATTATCTAATTATGATGTAATGACAGATCCTGCTATGTATTTGGAAAAGGCCTATCAATCTATTTACAACGAATTCATCAACACAAAAGACGCCGCAGGAAATGTGCGCGGGCCTAATGAAGCTAATGCATTGGCTAATCAATATTTACCTACAAATCAAAACGGGGGAGTTGGATATCAAATATACACTGTGCCTCAAGGACAAAGTATGATTGGTATGGATGGTAAATTAAATCCAAGTGCAACCTTAGGT
This sequence comes from Bacteroidia bacterium 43-41, assembly GCA_001898165.1. GTDB lineage: Bacteria > Bacteroidota > Bacteroidia > Bacteroidales > Dysgonomonadaceae > Petrimonas. The sequence continues at coordinate 186,435 of MKTD01000011.1, read as the reverse complement.
TATAGTGACGGAGAATTCTTTTATAAGCCAGACAACTGGTATAATGAATTATTTGACAAAGGAAATTTAAGGCAAGAGTACAACGTGAGTGTATCAGGCGGTACAGACAAAATAAATTATTTCTTGTCTGGCGGATACTTGGATGATGCTGGTATCATCGCTAATTCAGGATTCAAACGTTATACAACACGTTTAAATGCAGATTATCAAGCTAAAGATTGGCTGAAATTTAGAGCTAATGTTGCATATACTAATTATGATATGTCCTCTCCTGCTACACAAGAAGGAACATCTTCTGCAAACTTATTTTATGTAGCTGATTTCTTAGCTCCTATATATCCTATGTATGTTCGTAATCCTGATGGCTCAATAAAAACAGATTCTAGAGGTTATACAGTATATGATTTTGGAGATAGAACTGGGGGTAATTATAAACGTACATTTATGAGTGGATCAAACCCTGCGTCAATGATTGCTTTAGATAAACGTCAGTACTTAGCCGATGTCTTTGGAGGAAGATGGAGTGTAGATATAGATATTATGGACGGCCTTCGATTTACGTATAATTTAGGTGCTGATGTAGAGAATACACGATATAGTCGGTTGTATAATGCCTTTTATGGACAATACTCAAAAGTTGGAGGTATCGTTTATAATGGAGCTTTCAGAACAACATCTATGAACCACCAGCAATTATTAAATTATAACAAGATATTTGATGACGTTCACAGTTTAAACATATTACTAGGTCATGAGACTTACAATTACATGTATAAATATATATTGGCAAGTAAGGAAAAATTATTCAATCCTTCAATTGTCGAAGTTGATAATGCTATTTTAAATCCGTCAGCAGAATCATATACCGACAATTATGGAACAGAAGGATGGCTAGGGCGTGCCCAATATGAATATGACCAAAAATATATTGTAAGTGGATCATTCAGACGCGATGCGTCGTCTCGTTTTCATCCGGATAACAGATGGGGTAACTTTGGCAGTTTGGGTTTTGCATGGGTCATGACAAGAGAGAACTTCATGGAAAAACTAGATTGGGTGGATTTTTTGAAATTTAAAATGAGTTATGGTGTTCAGGGAAATGATGCCTTACTCTATAGTGATGGCGTTACAAGTAATTATTATCCTTACACAGACCAATTTACTGTAAAAGAGAACAACAAGGATTTTGCTACAACAATGACTTATAAAGGGAATAAAGATATTACGTGGGAAACTTCTTATTCTTTTAATACAGGTTTTGATTTTAATCTATTTAAAAATAAATTAAGTGGAGGTATTGAATATTTCAGCCGTAAAACAACAGATATGCTTTACTATATGCCGGTGCCTCCTTCAAATGGGTATGCTAATATACCTATGAATATTGGCTCTGTATTAAACCAAGGCGTAGAGATTGATTTGAAATCAGATTTGATTAAAACGAGAGATTTAACCTGGAGTGTGTATACTAATGGTACATACATTAAAAATAAAATATTGAAACTTGCTCCTGAACTTAAAGGAGAATTGATTTCAGGAACTCGTATATATAAAGAAGGGGAATCAATGTATAATTTGTACATTCGGAATTATGCAGGGGTTGATAAAAATGGTGTTGCTTTGTATTATAAAGACATAAAGGATGCGAAAGGAAATGTTACAGGACAGGAAACAACTACCGAATTTAATCAAGCGACTCAATATGCTACAGGAAACATATTACCCACATTCTATGGTGGTTTTGGCACAGGCTTAAATGCTTACGGATTTGACTTTTCTGTTTCATTTGCTTATCAATTAGGTGGTCGAATGATTGACGATGGGTATCAATCTTTGATGCACTCAGGTACAACCAACAGTGCAGGTACAAACTGGCATATGGATATTTTGAATGCTTGGACTCCGGATAACACCAATACAGATGTCCCGAGACTTAAAGCAGGGGACCTTTATGCAAACTCGACTTCTGACAGGTTCTTAACTAACTCTAATTATTTGGATTTAACAAACATTACTTTGGGCTATACATTGCCGAAAAATGTTATTCATAATTTATCATTAAGTAATTTGAGAATCTATTTGACTGCAGACAATGTTGCTCTATGGGCTGCAAGGAAAGGAATGGATCCACGCAGGTCATATACTTCATCGGGTGGATATCGTTATTCTGCAATCAGAACTGTTTCCGGTGGTATAAGTATTCAATTTTAATAAATAAAAAAAGAATAATTATGAAAAAAATAAATAACTTATTTTATATTCTTCTCAGTGTTACATTTATGTTTTTCATTGGATGTTCCGATTTGGAATTGGAACCGGAAGGATCTATATTTACTGAAAAACAAAAAGAAGAACTTACTAAGATTGCACCAGAAAGGCTACAAGCAGAAGTTAATGGATTGTATTCTGGATTGATTAAGTATGCTTCAATTTCAGATTGGTATGGTAGTACCCGGCATTATGATTTTGGCTATGCTGCTGCTGGTTTAATGTTTGATGCTTCAGGACAAGATATGCCATCTGAAAACTCTGGGTACAATTGGTTCCGTAATTCTATGAGATATACAGACAGGACTGCGCCAAGTGAAATTACGTACTTTTTGTGGAATTTGTTTTACAGCCACATGAAAACAGCAAATGATATTTTATTTACAATACCTTCTGATACATCAGAACCGCTGTTAAAGGCATATAGAGGTCAGGCCTTAGCTTCAAGGGCTTTTGACTATTTACACTTAGTCCAAATATATCAGTTTACGTATAAAGGACATGAAAGTGCTCCTGCAGTTCCCATTGTAACGGAAGAAACAACCCCAGAACAAGCTGCAAATAATCCAAGAGCGACTGTACAACAAGTATATGATTTGATCATGAAAGATTTGGATGAAGCTATAAATTTATTAGAGGGTTTCAATCGGACGGGAAAAGAGATGATCAATCAAAACGTAGCTTATGGTTTGCGTGCGAGGGCTAATCTTAATATGGAAAAATGGACTGAAGCTGCCGCCGATGCGGAAAAAGCTATGACTGGGTTTACTCCTTATACTATACAACAAGTTTCTAAACCTTCATTTAACAACATTAATGCAACGTCTTGGATTTGGGGAAGTGATGTATCTGAAACTAATGATATTGTAACGTCTGGCATTCTTAATTTTCCATCCATGATTTGTTCACTAACTGGTAATGGTTATTCACCGGGATATGCCGGCAGATACATAAATCAGGATTTATGGGAAAAAATTCCAACTACTGATGTTAGGAAAGGGTGGTGGATTGATGAAGAAATGCAATCACCTAACGTTGATATGACATGGACAATCACTTATAATAATGAAGAATATGGAATTATAGACTGGTTTGGATGGAATGAACCTTATCTTAATGTAAAATTTGGCCCTTACCAAGATCAATATAATAATCCTACAAATGCGTGTGATTTGCCGCTAATGCGAGTAGAAGAAATGATACTTATACGAGCAGAAGCTTTGGCCATGGGAGGAAATCCGTCATCAGGAAAGCAAGTATTGGAAAATTTTGTAAAAACCTATAGGAATCCTTCTTACGTTTGTCCTGTCAATGATGCTAAAGGAATTCAAGATGAAGTATGGATGCAAAGAAGGATTGAATTATGGGGTGAAGGTTTTTCTCTATTCGACGTAAAAAGGCTTAAAAAGCCAATCTTACGCAAAGGGATCAACTATCCTGCACCATTTTCTTATGATCTACCCGCAGAAGCCCCAATTCTTCTGTGGTTATTACCGGAAGACGAAATTAATACAAATGAGGCTATAGATGAAACTACAAATAACCCAATTATTTCAGTTCCATCCGTATAAACTAAACTCTCTTATTTACTAATTAAAAAACCGTCCCTCAAGACGGTTTTTTGTTGTTTTTAAATTCGAATCTTTTATATCTTTTGAGATATTCAACTTTCAATAGCCTTTAATGTACTTATCTCCCTTCCTTATAAAGGCTGTGAAAAAAAATTCATACCTGTTCATTCCATTTTATAAATAGGGTATTAGAAAGCAATCAGAAAAATATTAGCACGCTCCTCACATTTTGCGAGGGGTTTTTCTTTTCCAATACTTTAAACGTGATGTACTAGAGTAACAATACCATACAATAAAAACAAACCTTAAACATAAAACAACAGATCACAAGGTTTGACAAGCCAAATTTAATATTAGACCTGAATCTTGTCCTTTTTATTAAACAAATTCAACAAAAAAAATTATCTTTGCAGCAAATAAGTTTTAAAAAAGAATGCGTCGTTTTATTTTTATAGCCTTTGCTGCAATTGCAGCAATGCTTTTCCTTTCCTGTAATGGTTTGGAAAATAATAAAATACGCACGACACTCACACAATGGGACAATCTTTTAGAAAAAAATCCCGAAGCTATTTCAGACAGCCTGAAAACCATGGACCCGCACGCGCTTTCACGGGGAAACCGGGCCTACTACAACCTGCTCAAAACCATCACTGACGATAAAACATATTTTGAATTCAAAAGCGACTCGCTGATTGACAAGACGGTGGATTATTACCATTACCACGAACCACACAGCAATAATTACATCCGCGCACTCACTTACAAAGGCATTGTCCGTACCCGGATGGGAATAACAGACAGCACGGTGTATGAACCCTTAAAGAAAGCCGATAACCTGTTTCATTCTCAAAAAGACCCTAATCCGACAACCGGATACATTCTGCACTACTTCTTAGGCAATACCCATTTTAGTAATGCAAGCTATGCGTTGGCAGATAAGTATTTTCAGGAATCTCTCTATAACGCTAAGCTAAAAAACGATTCTACCCATATCTTTGATGCCTATTTAGCAATCTTTTGGAATAAAATGGCGCAATCTGATTTTGATAATGGAAAAAAATATGTGGATACACTCTCCTTATTTTTTAATAGAATTCCCGATAAGAATTACCTTATTTTAAATGCACAATCGGTTTATTTTGAAGCGACTAAGGAATTTGAAAAAGCATTGGAATGTGACAAATTAAGACTGCGTTTAGCCCCAATCCAAAAAGATATTGATTTTTCCAGCCTGTATTATACAATTTCAGACAGATATAGCGTATTGAATCAATTGGATAGCGCCATGCTTTACGGACAAATGGCTATTGAGAACATTGTAGATGAGAACAAAAAAGAAAATTACCTGTTTTACGAGAACATAGCCAATATTGCCGAAAAACAACAAAATTACTTTCTTGCCAATACCTACAGGCAGAAAGCTTTTGCGTGGTATGAAAAATCGATTAAAGAGCGATTAAATACCCAGGTGATGGAACTGGAAAAAAAATACGACCTTTCAGAAGCGGAGAATATCGCGCTGAGATCGCAACAGAACACACTTTTAATTGCAATCGTAGCCTTGTTGCTCGCTATGCTGGCCACGGTTTTAATTATGCTGAATGTAAAAAATCGCCGCGAAGCAAGAATAAAACTGATGAAGCTGGAACACGAGGCGGAGACGCGCGCCATGGAAACAAAGCTATTGGAGGAAGAGGCCAGTAAAAGGAACTGGCTTATCCTGCTTTATGGACATATATCAAACAGGCTCACTTCGTTACAGGAGAACTTCAATACATTATCACAACGATACGTCTCCTCCAATCCCAAAGTGTATGAAAACATGCACAATATTCTGCATACGGCAGAATCCGATTTACGGGAGATGCCCAAAACCCTGATACCCGACGAAGACACCTTTTCTCTATATACCAATTTATCGAAGGAGGATGCGGAGCTTTTCAATCCAAACGAAAAAATTATGCTGATGCTGCTGGTTTGTAAGGCAGACAACAGACAAATATCCACTTTTATGAATACGTCGATAGAAAGTATCCGCGCAAGAAAATCTCAGTTAAAGAAAAAAATGACAGAAAACGACATAGATACCACTCAATTTTTCAGTTTTTAGTCTGTTTTTCTTGCAAAAGCATTATTGAAACCAGCACACCAACCGTTAAAACCAATACATCCAACACCCTGTCTATCATAATATTACCTAATATTTCACCGTTAAAATTCGGCAAGGGTATTGTTTTTCCTGTCTATTGTTTATTAATTTGTGTCTGTAATTCATAAATAATTTAGTGTCCGTAATTCAAATATTTTATTCACATGAAAACAAAACTTTATTTTACAATTGCGTTAATCTGCAGCGCGCTCCTCTCTTCCTCTTTTGCTATCGCCGAAACAAACAAGGTGAACGATCAGCAGGATAAGATTATATTGAGTAAATCAGGCGGAACAACGCGTGGAGTAACAGGAGTGGAAGTGACCGGCACAACGGACGGTAAAACAAACGTTACTATATCTGTGATGGATTATACCGGTACCGCCATTGTACAGATTATTGGAGGAAGAACTTCGGCCCAGTATTATATGGAAGTGAACGAAATGGGTTACGAGGTGATTAATATTGGCACGTTGAGAGCTGCAACATACACCATCCGCATCATTTTGGATAACGAGGTTTATGAAGGCTCTTTTGTAAAAGAATCGGTAGGTAGATAACTAAATTAATACAATAAACTATGGTAAATAAGTATATATTTTCAGACGTAAGTACCTGTACATTTAATTTTTCAAACGGAGAAAGAGCTATTGTAAAGTCATCGCCCAAAAAGGAGATTGTACTTGTAAAGTTCATCCCTCACACATCAAGAAAAAATTCATTCCAGGAAAGTGTTGTTGCCAATTATCCCGATGTAAAGAACGCCAGCGAATTAGCAAAAAAATGCAACTACGATTGCCTGAAGACATTTACCCGGCATTTCAAAAAATACTTCAACCAAACACCTTATCAATGGATGCTCGACCGGAAAATGGAAGAGGTACAGCATTTAGTATTGGAATCGGACCTGTCAATCTCCGAAATTGCACAAATCTGTGGATTTAACAACCTGACTCATTTGGTAAATGTTTATTCAAACAGGTTTGGTATTTCGCCATTTAGAAACAGGGTGCAGGAAAATAAAAATGCAATCTGATTAGTTTTGTTACACAATCTTCATGAAATAAAAGCGCCCCGGGCAGGGGCGCTTTTATCGAGGTGTTCAACTGATCCACTTCACGTAGGCAAAGTCCAAGTGATGCGTTGGTGTCAATCTAATAATTCAATCCGAACGCCCAAAGCGGTATTACGTTCAGGTAACCAAATTCAATATCATCTTTTACCACAAACGATTTTCCATCTTTTTTTATCTGACTTTGCTGTTTATTTTTTCCACCTAACTCAAATGTATATTCATTCACAACAAAATCGGCTGTTTTGGCCGATATGACTTCGTTGTTTACGCGCATCTGATTTAGAAAAAAAGTCTCCCTGACATTTCCTGTATTTAATTTATTGCCTACTAAGTTGAAAATGATGTTAGTATTGTCTAAATATACCTTATCTATCTTTCCCAATCCCCGAATGCCGCCTGTTTCGTCGCGAAGCTGTGCGATAAGTCCGGCCTGCTCCATATACAAAAAATAGTCATCTAACGAGTTTCTGCTCACACCAATCATTGCTGCTATTTTAGTAAAATTTGGTTTAAACGGAACACTTTCGGCAATGATGGAAAGCAAACGTTTTAATTTCCGCGCTGTCCCTACGTTTAGATTGGCATATTGCGGAATATCCGTTTCCAATGTTTGCACAATAACCTGCCCCAAGCGTACATTTATCTCGTTTTCAATTCCAAAAGGATAATATCCGCGCTTTAAATAGTCTTTGAATAAGGGTAATGGATGCTCTATGTCTGCAAGTTGTATTTCATTGTTGATAATTTGTGCGAGCGAAAGAACAGGCACATCGTAATGATGAAAAAGTTTTAGATATTCGCGAAACGAAAGTCCTTGCAATTTATAAATAATGGCACGACGGCTTAGATCGGCAGAACCTTTCAGTATATCCAATATGGAAGAACCTGTAAATACAACTTTTAGCTTCGGATAGGAGTCGTAAATGTTTTTTAATTCGCGCGACCAATCGGCATATTTGTGAATTTCATCGATAAACAGATATTCGCCCGCGTTTTTATGAAACTCATCAGCTAAATCTATCAATTTATGTTCGCTGAAGTACATATCGTCTGCCGAAACATACAAGGTGTTTTTAACGCTCAAATGCTGCTTTATTCGCTGTAGAATCATTGTGGTTTTGCCCACACCACGACCACCGATAACACCAATCATGCGACTTCCCCACGATATATCTTCATACAAATACCGTTTGAAATCTGTTGTCGTGTTGAGTAGAAGTGTCTCAAATTTCTGATAAAGCGTTTTCATTGTTCTATTTTGTTTTTTGCAAATATACAAAATCTGCACAACAAAACAAGCAATATCTTAAAATAATGCTCATCGGAAAGTGCATTCCTCTGATCACAATCGGTCGTTTAGGCACGTTTCCGCATGAAAAATACCGACTTCATTGTGGATGTAATCAATGCAAAAGCGCCCCTGTCCGGGGCGCTCTTTATTAAGATTTCAACTGATCCACTTCACGTAGGCAAAGTCCATACGATGCGGCAAATCAGCATTTTTTGGATAAATACGCAAAGCGTATTGGTGTGTGCCGGGGTCGTTCAGCGCTTCTTTGGTTTGAAAGAAGAGTTTGGAACCTTCCGTTTTTATCAAATCGAACTCATATTTTTCAACAAATTCAACTTTATTGGCGGTTGAATCGTAGTCAACAACCACACACTCAAGGCCCAAATCGGCAATAATATCTTTTTTATCGATGACAACCTCACCGTAAACCTTGTCTTTTCCGTCGTTTATATCTACTTCCTGCACAGACTCAAACCTCAACTTAAGCACTTCGATCTTATCCCATTTGGATGCGGTATCTTCTTTCCAGCGAACGATCTCTTTTGCTTTTGCATAATTGTTTTCGATAAGCTTTTTCGAACGATTGGCCAGTTTCATATAAAAACGATCGAAATAATCGTCCATCATCCGCTTGGTAGTGTAATGCGGGGCTATCTCGGCAATCGATTTCTTCACGAACTTCACCCACTGCGGTGAAAACCCATTGCTGTTGTGTGCATAATAAAGCGGGATTATTTCCGACTCAAGCATCGTATAAAGGGTGGAGGCATCCAGTTCATCTTGGAAAGCCTGATTTTCGTAAGTCCGTTTTGCCGTTAACGCCCAACCGGCCCCTTCAACATAACCTTCGTACCACCAGCCGTCTAATACGGAAAGATTTAAAACGCCGTTCATAATAGCTTTTTCGCCCGATGTGCCTGACGCTTCTTGCAGACGCGTAGGGGTGTTCAACCAGATATCCACGCCCGAAACCAACCGTTTGGCCAGGCGCATATCGTAATTCTCGAGGAAAATGATTTTACCTAAAAACTCGGGACGGCGCGATATTTCCACAATGTGCCTGATGAGCGATTGCCCGCCCCCGTCGGCAGGATGCGCTTTGCCGGCAAAGATAAAAGTAACCGGACGTTCGGGATGATTCAATATTTTTGCCAACCGGTCTAAATCGGAAAACAATAAATGAGCCCGTTTGTAGGTGGCAAAACGGCGCGAAAACCCTATTATCAAGGCGCCCGGCCTGATTTCATCGAGCATCGTAACAATTCGGGACGGATCGGCCTGATTCTTCAACCATCCATCCATAAACTCACTCTTGATGTAATCTACAAGCTTCTCTTTCAGGTGCATGCGCAAATTCCAGATCTCCTCATCGCTGATATCATAAACCTTCTTCCACATCTCGGGGTTGGACTGATCCTGGTAAAAATCCTCGCCAAAAATATACTCATACATCCTTTTCACCGACGAAGTTGCCCAAGTGGGCAGGTGCACTCCGTTTGTAACATAACCGACATGCAGTTCCTGCGGAAAATAACCTTTCCAAACCGGTTGGAACATCTCCTGAGAAACCATGCCGTGCAGTTTACTTACCCCGTTTGATTCCTGTGCAGTATTCAATGCAAAAACGCTCATCGAGAATTTCTCATCCGAGCCCGGATTGTCGCGCCCCATATCCATAAACTGATACCAGGGGATACCTATTTTGTTGACCAAGGGCTCCATGTATTTACGGATCAGCGGCTCCTCAAAATAATCGTGACCAGCAGGCACAGGGGTATGTACAGTATAGAGGGTGGATGCCCGGACAATTTCCAATGCTTCGTTGAACGACAATTTCTCTTCCAGTACATAGTCGCTCAACCGCTGAGCGTTGATAAGCGCCGCATGGCCCTCGTTCATGTGATAGACATCTTTCCTGATGCCTAACTTTTTCAGAAGCAATATGCCCCCTACTCCGAGCAGGTATTCCTGCTTCATGCGGTTTTCCCAGTCGCCGCCGTAAAGTTGATACGTAATGGACCGGTCAAACTCGCTGTTACGCTCCAGATCGGTATCCATCAGATACAACTGGATACGTCCCACCGATACTTTCCAGATATTTGAATAAATAATCCTGTCGTGAAAAGGCACTTCGAGAACTATAGGCTTATGGTTCTCATCCATCACTTGTGTAATGGGTAAACTGCCGAAGTTCTGCGGTTCGTAGTTGGCTATTTGCTGTCCGTCCACCGAAAGGGTTTGTGTGAAATAACCGTGACGATACAAAAACCCGACAGCAGTCATGTCAACCCGGCTGTCGCTGGCCTCTTTCAGGTAATCGCCTGCTAAAACCCCAAGGCCGCCGGAATATATTTTCAACACGTGCGACAAGCCATACTCCATGCTGAAATAGGCAATACTGGGACGGGCAGTATCAAAAGGGACACTGATATACTCTTTGTACGCTTTATATGCACGATCAATCTTCGCCATCAAGGCGGCATTTCTCATAATCTCTTCGGTCTTTTCAGTCCTTAAGTTTTGAAGCAATGCTACGGGATTTTTATCGTTTTTTTCGAACTCGTCAATATCTAGAAGTTTGAAAATCTCTTTAGCTTCTTCGTTCCATACCCACCAAAGGTTATGGGCTATCTCGTCCAACGGCCTTAACTGTTCCGGCAAAATAGGTTGTACGTGCACATCACGCCATATGGGAGTGTTTGAATAACTCGCTTTAATGATCATTTTTAATCTATTTTTGTTTTCTTTATTGATGTTTTGTCAGACATTCAGACCGTCTATCAGCCTATTGTCCATAAGTTCAATGTTCAAAGTTTTTAGACTGTCTTTACTCTTTGTTCCTGGTTCCTGGTTCTTCTCTCTTTTCCGCAAATATAACCCTTTAATCGGCTTTGTATCTTGCCGGTTTCGATAATCTGATAAAAGAATTATGCAATGCTTTGCAATAAGCCTCTTTATAATAGGTTATAAAATGTGCCCAGTCCGCTTTGTCGGAAAGTTCCGCTGCCATTTTTTTCAGCACATTCACCTGATCTATACTTTTGAGTGTAAAATCATAAAGGGTGGTAGCGATTTCCTCTGCCACTTCACGCTGATTATCGTCGTCCCGGTAAATGACCTCCACCCCATCAACCAATCCTTTTCCGGCATCCCCGTTTTTCTTCGCCCAAACTCCAAAGCCGGCCAGGGTAGTTGTAATAGTAGGAATAGAAAAAGCAACGCTTTCGTGCGGCGTATATCCCCACGGCTCGTAATACGATGGAAAAACGGAAACATCAAGGCCGATAAGCAAGTTGTAATAATCCGTATTGAAGATCCCGTCGGCTCCATTCAGGTACGACGGAACAAAAATTACTTTTACTCGCTCATCCTCACTATTAGAGAATCCCAGATATTTCAGGTGACTCACAATCTTATCGTTTTCAACATCATGCAACCGATGAGTCGTATAAAGAGCCGATTTAAAATCTTCCCTCGGCCCTTTTATCCAAGCGGGAATCATAATAAATGCAACCACATCTTTGGATAATTGCGGCATCTTACGCAACGCATCCAGGGCATCGATAAAAACATCGATACCTTTATTTTTATATTCGTACCTTCCGCTTATCCCCACTAACAAGGCATCGGGATGAACGGAGTAGCCAAGGAGTTTTTCGGCAACACCCAGAAGTGTCTCGCGCGCTTTTTTCCGCGTACGCCTGTAGTTTAACCCCTTGGGAATAAAATCTTTTTCAAACCCGTTGGGGGTCACTACATCGGGCTGGCGTTGAAGGAATTGTGTGCATTCCTGTGCCGTAATATCGCTTACGGTAGTAAAACAATCCACCGCTTGCGCCGTCTTTTTCTCAACGGAATGTTTGGCAACCATATTTAGTTGGCGCGCCATCTGATCACCGTTATAACTTTTCAGGTGATTGTAGAGCGGCAGCCCGTTCCCGGCAATTGAACGCCCTATTCCCGTAGCGTGGGTGGTGAAAACCGTAGCTATCTTAGGAACATACTTCTTGATGTACAAGGCACCCATGCCCGACTGCCACTCGTTGAAGTGTGCAATTACATTGTCCGCTTCAAGATGATGAAACCGATAGAAGCTTTCTATAATCACACCAGCAGCATAGGCAAACATAGATGACTCGTCGTAATCGCCGTAGGCATACATAGAGTCCACACCAAAATCGAGCCACATCTCGGAATAGATGGTGTTCTTCTTTTCAAAAAACCTATCGAATTTTATAAGAAAGACAATGGGCTTTCCCGGTATATTCCACCGCCCGGCCCGTATTTCGAGGTGCTGGTTTATCCGTGCAAAATTTCTCCACTCGGCATAAAGCTCGCTCTCTTCCAGGAACCAGGGATTATCCGGTTTTTGTAAAACATCGGGACCGATGAAAAATACCTTGTCTTTGTATAATTTTTGTAGTGAATTTGCCTTTGTCGATAAAACGGTGTAGATACCGCCCACTTTGTTACACACTTCCCAACTTGTTTCGAAAATATAGTCGGGAGTATGCTTTGCATCCATTTGCATATAAAAGAACTGAAATTTGAACGACAAAGATACGGATTTAAAGTGAGAAAATGTTTTGAATTTTACGAATTATATTTTTTTGTACCTTTGCACCGAATTTATAAACGATGGTATCAGACATCACTCAATTGCTCCGGGTCCTTGAGGTTCATCCCAACCTGGCGGCTGCAAACAAATTACTGAAAGAGGTAAAAACGCTTTCGGTGAAGGGGTTGCATGGCTCGTCGCGTGCACTTTTCGCTGCAGCACTATATAACAAACAACCACAGGCGTTTCTTTTTATCCTCAACGATTTGGAAACGGCAGGGTATTTTTATCACGACGTTACGCAAATTCTGGGGACGAAAGAGGTGCTGTTCTTTCCTTCGGCATACAAACGTGCTGCCAAATACGGACAGATTGATGCGGCAAACGAAATTCTCCGCACCGAAGTGTTGAGCCGCCTGCAAAGCAGCAACTCTTTGCCGCTCATCGTATCCTATCCCGATGCGCTGGCGGAAAAAACGGTTTCCCGGGCAACGTTGCAGGAAAACACCTTAAGATTGTCGGTGGGCGAGCAGGTGGACTCCGGTTTTGTATCGGAGGTGCTGGACTCTTATGGCTTTACCGGTGTGGATTACGTTTATGAGCCGGGGCAATACGCCACACGCGGAAGTATCCTGGACGTTTTTTCGTTTTCGAACGAACTGCCCTATCGCATCGATTTCTTTGGCGACGAAGTGGAAACCATCCGCAGCTTTGACGTCGAAAGCCAACTTTCTGAAGAGAAGTTCTCCGAAATCCGTATCGTTCCCGAGCTCGGCAAAAGCAAGCATAAAAACGCATCGCTTTTCGACGCTCTCCCGCCGGAAACGATTATCGGAATTGAGGATATCCGCTGGATAGAAAGCCGCGTTGAAAGTATCTATAACGATGAACCAAGCATCGATCTCAGCAACGAAGAATTGGTTAAAGCCGATTTATTGACTAAAAAGGAGTTCCTGGTATCCCTGGAGCCGTTCACCCACCTGCGGTTTGACACGAAACTGTTGGATACGCCCGATGCCGCCTTGCAGTTTCAAACTACCCCGCAACCCTTGTTCCAAAAGAATTTCGATTTAATCTCGGATTCGCTCAACTATTTCCTGCAAAACAATTATACCCTCTACATCCTCAGTGACAGTGAAAAACAGCAACAGCGCTTACGCACCATCTTTCACGACAGGGGCGACAATATTCCCTTTACGCCCATAAACAGGACATTGCACGAAGGATTCTCAGACGAATGGTTAAAGGTCTGCTGCTTCACCGATCATCAGATCTTCAACCGGTTCCACAAATACAACCTGAAGTCCGACAAAGCCCGTTCGGGGAAAATAGCGCTCACGCTAAAGGAGCTCAACCAGCTTCAACCGGGAGACTTTGTGGTTCACTTGGACCACGGCATCGGAAGGTTTGCAGGCCTGGTCCGCCTCCGTATCGGCGAAACAGTGCAGGAAGTGATCAAACTCACCTACCTGAACAACGATTCGGTTTTCGTTTCTATCCATTCGCTTCATAAAATATCAAAATACAAAGGCAAAGAAGGGGAGTCGCCACAACTCAACAAGTTAGGGTCCGGGGCGTGGGAAAGGACAAAAGAGAGGACCAAAACGAAAATAAAGGATATCGCCCGCGATCTGATAAAGTTATACGCCCAGCGACAGAGCGAAAAAGGATTTCCCTACTCAAAAGACACCTATCTGCAAACCGAGCTGGAGGCTTCGTTTATGTACGAAGACACGCCCGACCAGCTGAAAGCCACGCAAGAGATCAAGTTGGATATGGAGAGCGGCCATCCGATGGACCGGCTGGTGTGCGGCGATGTGGGTTTCGGCAAGACGGAAGTGGCCGTACGTGCAGCTTTTAAAGCAGCAACCGATGGTAAACAGACGGCCGTTCTGGTTCCAACCACCGTGTTGGCCACTCAGCATTACAAGACGTTCAGCAGCAGATTATCCGATTTTCCCGTAAAAGTGGATTACATAAGCCGCGCCCGCTCGCCGAAAGAGCAAAAACAGATCCTCGCCGAGTTGAAAGAGGGCAAAATAGACATCATCATCGGCACTCATCGGCTGGTAGGGAAAGATATTCAGTTCAACGACCTGGGACTATTGATTATAGACGAAGAGCAAAAGTTTGGCGTTGCAACGAAAGAAAAGCTGAAACAGCTGAAAAGCAATATCGATACGCTTACCATGACCGCCACGCCTATTCCGCGCACATTGCAGTTTTCACTGATGGGATCGCGCGATTTTTCTACCATTAACACGCCTCCCCCCAACCGATATCCCGTGCAAACAGAGGTTTACACGTTCGATACGGAGGTAATGAAGGAGGCCATCAACTACGAGGTGAGCCGAAACGGACAGGTTTTTATCGTCAACAACCGCATCCAGAACATTTATGAAATGGAAACGCTACTCAAACGCGAAGTCGGTGATGTCCGCATCGCAGTCGCCCACGGACAAATGGATCCGAAAAAGCTGGAAACCGTCATTGCCGATTTTTTGAATCAGGAGTACGATGTGCTGCTGGCAACCACCATTATAGAATCGGGAATTGATATGCCCAACGTGAATACCATTATCGTTATCAACGCGCAGAACTTCGGATTGAGCGACCTCCATCAACTCCGCGGACGTGTGGGACGAAGCAACCGCAAGGCATTCTGTTACCTGATGGCTCCGCCGCTCTACACACTCAGCACCGATTCCCGCCGGCGGTTACAGGCGATTGAGAATTTCTCCGAGTTGGGCAGCGGCATTCACATTGCGATGCAGGATTTGGATATCCGGGGTGCCGGTAACCTGCTGGGTGCGGAACAGAGTGGATTTATTGCCGACCTGGGATACGAAACGTATCAAAAAATCTTGGCTGAAGCCGTACAGGAGCTGCGTAAGGAGGAATTTACCGGGCTCTATCGTGAGCAACAGGCACTGAAAGCCGAAAGGGAGGAGGATTTTGTGGACGATGTTACCGTGGAGAGCGATTTGGAACTGATGTTTCCGGTATCCTATATCCCCAACGATGCCGAACGTGTAGCCATGTATCGCGAGTTGGACAATATGGAGTCCGAAACACAAATCCTGGATTTCACCAAACGGATAGAGGACCGTTTCGGTAAAATCCCCGCACAAGGCAAGGAGCTGATCCGTATTGTACGGCTTCGCCGCCTCGCCAAATCACTCGGCATCGAAAAGATTTTCCTCAAAACCGGCCGGATGTCCCTCTTCCTCGTTTCCGACACCGAATCTCCCTACTATCAGTCTCCGGCTTTCGATAAATTATTGAACTTCATCCAAACGCATCCGAGGGATTGCCAATTACGGGAAGCCGGCAAAAAACGTTCGGTAATCATCCGAAATATAAAAACTGTTGAGGCTGCTATAACCGTATTGGAAGAGGTTAATACAACCCTTCAATAGAAAGGTACCTTTCTCCCGTATCGTAATTGAACGTCAATATCCGCTTGTTTCCGGTAAGCTGTGGTATTTTCTGTGCCACAGCAGCTAAGGCTGCCCCAGTAGAGATACCACCGAGGATACCTTCTTCCCGCGCCAATTTGCGGGCGTAGGCATAGGCATCTTCATTGGAAACTTTTATAACGCCGTCGAGCACGTTCAAATCCAACGTATCGGGGATAAAACCGGCGCCCAACCCCTGAATGGCATGCGGGCCGGGGCTATCGCCCGAAATAACGGGGGAAGCCGCGGGTTCAACGGCAATGACCTGAATGGCCGGGAACTTCTTTTTCAACTCCCTGCCAACTCCCGTTATATGCCCACCGGTACCTACTCCCGTAATCAGGTAATCAAAGCCTTCGGGGAAATCATTCAGTACCTCTTTCGCCGTTTTCTCCGCGTGAACAGTGATATTGGCCGGATTTTTAAATTGCTGCGGTATCCAGGATCCCGGGATTTCGGATTGAAGCTCCTGCGCTTTCTCGATGGCTCCCTTCATTCCTTTCTCTCTCGGCGTCAGTATTAATTCCGAACCAAAAAGCCCAATCAGCCTGCGTCGTTCAACCGACATCGATTCGGGCATTACGATAATTACCTTATAACCCTTGTATGCACCGACAAAAGATAATCCAACGCCGGTATTTCCCGATGTGGGTTCAATAATGGTGCCGCCGGGTTTCAAAGCACCTTTTTCCTCCGCATCTTCAACCATTGACAATGCAATACGGTCTTTGATGCTCCCTGCGGGATTTTGCCTTTCCAGCTTAATCCAAACTTCGTAATTAGGAAATAACTTGCTCAAACGGATATGAGGCGTATTTCCGATTGACTCCAGAATGTTGTTAAATTTCATTGTTGTAAATTTTTTAAATTATTTAAGTTATATAATTGCGAACGTCGAGTAAATTAGATCATTAAATGACAAAATCGTGAGGCTGAACAAAATTTTTCACCGTCCTCACCTTTACATCTACCGAATTATAAACCAGCGAATAGGGGATAACGCTTTGCGTCAACCATGCGCCGCCACCGATAGTGGAGTTGTGCCCGATAACCGTTTCACCTCCCAAAATGGTGGCATTCGCATAAATAACCACATTATCTTCCACGGTAGGATGCCGTTTTACATCCGACAGTTTTTTTTCCACATAAAGCGCTCCTAACGTAACCCCTTGATAGATCTTCACGTTATCGCCTATCTCCGTAGTTTCACCAATTACGATTCCCGTGCCGTGGTCCAAGAATAGATTTTTGCCTATTTTTGCTGCCGGATGAATATCAATCCCTACTTTTGAATGCGCATATTCGCTGAAAAGACGCGGAACAAGAGGCACTCCCAGCACATGCAATTCGTGAGCAATCCGGTGAATGCTCAGCGCGAAAAAACCGGGATAAGCGATGATCACCTCTTCGAGTGACTTGGCGGCAGGATCGTTTTTCAGATAACATTTTGCATCTTCGTACAAAAGATCCCGGATTCCGGGAAACCGGACGAAGAACTGATGTACAACTTCATCGGCAAACTGCTGATCCGTTAACCGGGCAATGTTCACATTCAATGCCAAGGCGCAATCCTTCAGATTTTCGTGAATATTACACATATCGATGCGCTCGCAAACGGGAAACATTTGCGAAAAGAGCGTGGTTACAACTTCTTCCAGTTTGCACTTATCTATGGGAATCCGTACGGGCAACGGCTGAAACTTATTTATAAGTTCAAATGTTTTTTTTATCATAGGGAGGAATTTTTTAATGAATAATTTTTATCTGTTAGCCGGTAAGGACACAGGAGCAGTCCTTGTTAATCGATGGGGAGGTGGTGATCAACAACAGCAACAACAAATATGCATTCGCTTCTTATTCATTTTTTACTTCAGGAAACAGCAAAGATAAAACTAATTTTATACGAAAACACGCACATCTGTTGTTTTGTTCATTTTTAACCTAAAAAAAGCAACATTTAATAAAAATATTGCTCTTATAAAATAAATCTGATTTATTAAAGGTCGTCTATTTTACATTTTTCATCCTTTCGATAAGCTCGTCACCTAACGCTTTTTTATCTTCAATATGCTTCAGGGTAGTAACAACAAACGGGTTTTTATCGAAAGCTCCGCGGACGTATTCAAAATCCATAGCCTGGTCCTGAATGTTCCCGTCGGAGCCGAATCCGGTTTTGAACGATAACGAGAACTCTTTTTTTGCATCGTCGTAAATCATTTCATCAAGCTTTACCACGGATGTTTTCCACTTTTCCACAATATTGACAACATCTTCGGCGGTTATGGTTTCGGGAGTCACGTTGTAGAATTCCTGAATTTTCTCCCATGCCCATGTCCACTCAAGGATGTAGTATTGCTCGTGAAGCTGTTTAAAAACGTTATTGATATCTTTAAGCTTCGCTATCTCTCCGCGTTCAATCCGGCAAAGAAGATTATCAATTTCCGATTTCGGGGCAATCAGTCCCGAAATATCCACCCATTCACCCGATCCGACGGTTGTTTGTGGTTTCAGTCTTTCCCTTATCTCCCTGTTTGAGGCAAAAAGAGTGTTTTCGAGCCTTTTTATAATGGAGTTGCCTAAGAATTTATGGATGACAATTTCATACAACTCCAGCCCTCTCCTCAGTGCTGCATTTTTTATGATACAACTCTGGTAAGTGTATATTTCGGAAGTTTCTCCTGCCGTTGCCTGCAAATCCTTTAAAATCCTTACTCCCGCAAACACTTTCTGAATGGTATAGGGGCTCAGCAGGTTAAAATTGATGAAATCGAGTTTGTTGGGATCTTTCCTTTTATCACGCTCAGGCCATTTTTTGGCATCGCGGATGGTTCCCACGCTTTTCAGGTTAATTGCCGGAGCCAGATATGTGGCATTGTCGTTTTCCACCAAATAGGAAAAAGGCAGGTTCGATGTGTCTGAATGTTGGTAATGCCGGCCTAAAATCAGTGAAAAAGGCCCCACTTTTGCCGGCCAGAGCACATAAGAATTACTCGTTGTCTTAGCGCCACGTTCGATAATCCCCTGATGAATGGGCCCCAGTTTATACATGTGGTTGCTTTGATTGGATCCGGAGCCGGCGTTCATAAACGAAAACATACCGGCTATCAACAACGTGGATTTATGATGGGTTACCGTATAAGGCCCGGCAAAAAGGGCACAGGCCTCACCATTCTCTCCCTGGCAATTGCTGAAAAAGAGCGAGTCGGAAGCGGAGTATCCATGATCGAGGTGGCACGCCTGCCCGATAAAGCACCGGGAGATAATGCATCCGCCATCGATGCGGGAACCCGAAGAGATAATAAAATCCTCAGCTATCACATTTCTGCCGATATAGACCGGCGCCTGTTCGTTGCTGTTTATACTTCCGTTTTTCAGCTTCATAGCGCCGGTGATCTTGCAAAACCCGCCGATCTTTACGTTTTTGATATACCCCACATTCACAATCATGGAGTTGTTTTCAATGCATCCTATGTCCGAAGCATGTTTCCCGCTGTAAAAATCGACCATCGCTTTCATGCTCCTGATCAGGTTGGGCCGATGCCTGTATAGCGAATATACATAAGCGAAATGAGCGGATAACTTATCGTGTATATGCACTTCCCGCCCACCCGACTCGTTCAATACATTTACTTCCGTTCCGTTCCCGAAGGTTGTTTTGCCATCTACCAGGATAACATCCACGTTTTGTATAAAGCAATTATCGCCGATGTTGTAATTGGCTATATAGTTCTGAATGTTCTCTATAACAACGTTGTCGCCAATCTCACAATTGTGGATGACGGCATTGTTTATACAGGAGTGTTTTTTTAATCCGCCTGCCAGCTCAAATTCTTTCTCCAACACTCCTATTTTAATCTTTCCAGAGAACCGGGCGTTTTTAACGAAATGAGGGTCGAAGCCGGTGCTTACTTTCACAAGCGCCCAGTCGGTGCATTCGCAACCCTGACTCTGAAGCCGGATAATTTCCTGCTTGGTCAAACTCCTTACTTCCCGCATACTCAAAATCAGCCATGCAAAGCCTTAAAGGCTTCGTAAACCAGGAAAGCAGGCCATACAAGCGCCTTCAGGAAACCCAGCACTCCCATCCAGAAAGTGGTTGCAGAAGAGATGTACCAGACTGCCGCGCCAATCATCCCCAGTCCGTAAACGGCATCACCCGCAGAGCCGCTTTTTTGCATTCTTTTACTCATGATGTTGAATTTTTAAATATAAAAACCTATTTTTTTTCTTTCAACGCTTCAAAGATCAGTTTTTCGAGTTCGTCTGCCAGTTCGGGATTATCTTTGATCACCGCTTTTGTAGCATCACGTCCCTGAGCCAGCTTCGAGTCTTTGTAGCTGTACCACGACCCGCTCTTCTTAATCACGTTTAGTTCGGCGCCTAAATCCACAATCTCGCCTTCGCGCGAAATTCCCTCGCCGTACATGATATCGAATTCGGCTTTGCGGAAAGGCGGGGCCATCTTATTCTTCACCACTTTTACGCGGGTCTGGCTTCCATGTACTTCATCGCCGTCTTTCAACTGGCCGATCCGACGAATATCCAAACGTACCGAAGCGTAGAATTTCAAGGCATTACCGCCGGTGGTAGTCTCGGGATTACCGAACATCACGCCGATTTTCTCACGCAACTGATTGATAAAAATACACGTTGTATTTGTTTTTCCTATCGTTGAAGTGAGCTTACGCAAGGCTTGCGACATCAGCCGGGCTTGCAGCCCAACGTTTGAGTCACCCATATCGCCTTCGATTTCTTTCTTGGGCGTAAGCGCGGCAACCGAGTCAATAACAATGATGTCCACGGCCGATGAACGGATCAATTGCTCGGCAATTTCCAGCGCCTCTTCGCCGCTGCCCGGTTGTGAAATAAGTAAGTTATCGGTATCCACCCCCAGTTTCTCAGCATAAAACCGGTCGAAAGCGTGTTCTGCATCAATGAAAGCAGCAACACCGCCTGCCTTTTGCGCTTCGGCAATGGCGTGAATGGCCAATGTGGTTTTGCCCGATGACTCGGGACCATAGATCTCAATAACGCGCCCGCGCGGATATCCGCCAACGCCCAAGGCCGCATTTAACCCTATTGAACCGCTCGGGATCACCGCCACCTCTTCTACTTTTTCATCGCCCATCTTCATGATCGAACCCTTTCCGTAGGTTTTTTCGATCTTGTCCATCGCAGCACGAAGTGCTTTGAGCTTCTCACTGTTTTGTGGAATTTCTTTTTCTGCCATAATATTTCGTTTTTTATTTTCTGTTTCTGTCAATCACCATCTCTTTATTTCATCTAATAAATCATCAGCTCCCGTAAGCTTTCCGTTTTCGGAGTCTGTCATTGACAAATCGATACGACGATGCAAATCACGCACTCTCATCCCTTCCGCTCTTATTAGCCGCTCGAAACGAGATATAAGCTTTTCATCCTCGAGTCCCAAAAACTCTTGTACAAATTTTATCTTTCGTGTTTGTAAGTCCATAATCGTCCTCAATCAAATGGTCCCTGCTTTTGTCTTATAGATTCTAATATGCACTATTTACATTCTTTAAAATGGAATCGCTATATCCTCTTCATCTTTTTGCCTAAGGAGCAGATAACGACTCCTTTTTTCATCTTACTATTTTAGCTTTTGAGTGTCATTCAACACATCTTCAATGGTTAAGTTTGAAATTGGAATATCGTTTTCAACAAGCACATTCTCAAATTCATATCGTGATAATCCCGCAATTTGTGCTGCTTTCCCCAACGTTAATTTCCGAAGACGATACAAACGGATTGCCAGAGAGATTTTAATGTTTTTCTTCAACTCATTCTCCGATTCATTCAATGCTAAGTATATATCGGACGGAAGTTCTATGATTATTTCCTGCGTGTTCATATTCCTTTATTTAATTTAGAACAAAAAATAGAAAACTATTGTTTGTTTATTTCTCCATTTCCAATATCTGCTCCGCATGATTTTTTGTATCCACATTCCGACCCTCTATGATGCGACGGATAGTGCCGGTTTCGTCAATTAAAAATGTAGTGCGGACCGTACCCATATACGTTTTGCCATAATTTTTCTTTTCTTGCCAAACCCCAAACTTCTGAACAAGCTTTTTATCGACATCGGCAATCAACGGGAAGGGCAAGTCGAACTTGTCGATGAACTTTTGGTGCGACGCCACACTGTCAACACTCACGCCAACAATTGCGTAGCCGGCTTTTTCCAAATCCTGGTATCCGTCTCGCAAACTGCAAGCCTGAGCCGTACACCCGGGCGTATTATCCTTCGGATAAAAATAAAGTGCCAATTTCTTACCCGTAAAATCGGTTGATTTTACCTCTTTCCCATCCTGACCGATGCCCAATATTTCGGGAATTTTATCTCCAATCTGTAGTGCCATAATTTTTTGCTTTTTTGTGGTAGAAAAATCAAAGATAAACATAAAATAAAGAAAAACAGAAGAAATCTACAACAACTTATATGCTCCTCCCGGCAAAGCTTCTACCACGTTTTTCATTTCCAGTTCGAGCAAAGTAAAGAACAATTCCGAAACCGGAAGGTTGAGTTCGATACCCAACATGTTCACGTGCATGGATTCAACTCCATTGAGTGCGTTAAAGACTTTCTCCTCCGTTTCGTTCAGGTCCGGGAATAATTCTTTTTGCCTGGGCTGTTTCGATTTTACGGACGTATCCCACCCCATCTGGTCGATAAAAGCAGCAGTTTTCTGCATTAAAACCGCTTTATTGGAAGCGATTAAGTTATTGCAACCCGATGATTGGGGATCGGTTGTCCTTCCGGGTAAAGCAAAAACTTCACGGAAATAAGAATTGGCAATCTCTGCCGTTATGAGCGAGCCGCCTTTCTCTCCCGACTCTATCACAACAACCGCGTCTGCCATTCCCGCAACGATGCGGTTCCGTTTTACGAAATTGAATCTATCGGGTTCCGTACCGCTTGGAAATTCGGTGATTAACGCTCCTTTTTCCAACATCTCCTTTGCCGTTTTCCGATGAACAGACGGATAGATCCTGTCCAACCCATGTGCCAATACGGCAACAGTAGAAAGATTATTCTGCAGCGAGGCGCGATGCGCACAGATATCTATTCCGTATGCCAGGCCGCTCACAACAAGCATATCGGGAAAAAGCGCCGACAACTCCCTGACGAATTTTTGACAAAACTCCTGACCGTATTTCGTGGCATTGCGCGTCCCGATTATACTTACAACTTTGGGTACATTAAAATCTATATTCCCCTTGGCATATAGCAAAACAGGCGCATCTACACAGTTATTCAATCGGGCAGGATAATTTTTCTGTGTATAAAAAAGCGTTTCAAGGTTGTTTTTTCTGACAAACTCCAACTCTTTTTCGGCTCTTCTCAGCACTTCCGGACGACGAATCTCACCGATTAATCGCCGCGATATACCCGGTATTTTCTCCAAGTTCCCGGCTTTCTCATTAAATACCGCTTCTTCATCACCAACGGCTTTCATCAAATTGCGCGCATGCACAACACCCACCCCGGGAATACAGGTTAACGCTATCTGATAAAGGGTTTTCATATAAACTAAAAACTAAAAATTTTTCACTCTTCACTCTTCACTCTTTACTTTAAATGCTTTGTCGAACACCTCAGGCGGCGAAAGTTTTCCATTTACCAAATTCACCACTTCAATCTTTGCCCTGGCACAAATCACTTTATCAGGTTGACGGACGATTTCCTGATGAAAAATATATTTCAACCCTACTCTCTCCAGCCGGGAAATGGTACAAATAAATTCGTCCATCCCGATTAACGGAACTTTGTACCGGATTTCCACACGAGATACTACTGCATCAATACCTTGCTTATGAAGCTGGTGAAAATTCAATCCTGCTTTTTCCAAAAATTCGTGACGCGTTACTTCAAAATAGTGTTGATAGTTGGCATTGTTTACATGGCCTTGCGTATCACACTCGTAATCACGCACTTTGAGTTGGTGGGAGAAAATGTATTTATTCATAATCGTCCTTTCAACCATTCCCGCGCATTCACAAACGCTTCCATCCACGGCGTAACGTCGTGTTTGCGGAACTCGTAGGGATACCAGGCATTCTGCCACGGGAAGATGGAGCGCTCCAGGTGAGGCATCATGGCAAGGTGGCGTCCATCGGCCGAACAAACGGCAGCAGCGTCATAATCCGACCCGTTGGGGTTTCCGGGATATTCCCCGTAAACATATTTCGCAACAATGTTGTAGGCAGGCTCCTGTCCGGGCAATTCAAAACGCCCTTCGCCGTGCGCCACCCAAATGCCGAGTTTGGTTCCGGCAAGCGAACTTAACATCACCGACTTGTTCTGCGGAATTTCTACGCTCACAAACGCCGACTCGAACTTATGCGACGCGTTGTGCTGCATTTTCGGATGAGCTTCGCCCATTTCGGGATAGATCAGTCCCAGCTCCATCAGTAACTGGCAGCCGTTACAAATACCCAAACTTAAGGTATCGGGGCGTGCATAGAAGTTTTCGATGGTTTTTTTAGCCTTCTCGTTATACAGGATACCGCCTGCCCAGCCTTTTGCCGAACCAAAAACATCGGAATTGGAAAATCCGCCACAAAAAACAGCGAATTGTACCTCTTCCAGCGTTTCGCGTCCCGACGTCAAGTCGGTCATATGCACATCTTTCACGTCAAATCCGGCAAGAAAGAGCGAGTAAGCCATTTCACGTTCGCCATTGGTTCCTTTGTCACGAATAATAGCGGCTGTCAGCCCCGAGCGTCCTTTCCTGTCGGGATTCAAGCCCAGATCCTCTATTTTTCCGGTAAATGAAGGCAGGAAGTTAAACTGCAGCGGCTGTTTTTTATAGTTTTCGAACCGGGCCCGGGCACAAGCCTCACCGCTCTGTTTTTTGTCGAACAGATACGACGTGTGATACCACACATCCCGAAGAGCATCGATATCAAATTCCTGTTTAAATCCGTCTTTTTCGATGATCAGCCTGCGCTCTTCAACGGGGCGGGCAACAATAGCAAAACCAATGCCATAATCGTTGAGAATTTTCTCTACCAAGTGATGGTGTTTCACCTGAATAAGCACGCCCGGGTTTTCGGCAAAGAGGATCTTTATCAAGTCGGAATGGCGAATTTTATCCAAACGTGCATGCAATCCTCCCTGCGGATTGGCGAAGCACATTTCGAGCATAGCGGTAACCATGCCTCCGGCGGAAATATCGTGTCCCGCAATGATCAATCCGCGGTTTACCAATTCTTGTACGGCAGCAAACGAATTTTTAAAATATTCGGCATCGCTTACTGTTGGCGCTTCGTCTCCGATTTTGCCCAGTGTTTGCGACAGAGCCGAACCGCCTAAGCGCAACGTATCGAACGAAAAATCGATATAATAAAGATACGTGCCTTTTATATAGGCCAGGGCAGGAGAGACAATTTTGCGGATGTTGTTCA
Organism: Bacteroidia bacterium 43-41; assembly: GCA_001898165.1. Taxonomy (GTDB): domain Bacteria; phylum Bacteroidota; class Bacteroidia; order Bacteroidales; family Dysgonomonadaceae; genus Petrimonas. The sequence continues at coordinate 160,633 of MKTD01000011.1, read as the reverse complement.
CTTCTGCGGCAGCGGAAATAATAACCGTCCCCGGCGAAAACACTTTGTCGTCGCCGTATTTTTGCGTCATCGAGAGCGAATCTTTTCCCGTAGGGATATTTATTCCCAGGTCGCATGCAAAATCGGAACAGGCTTCAACGGCCCTGTACAACCGGGCATCCTCGCCTTCGTTGCGACACGGCCACATCCAGTTGGCGCTTAACGAAACACTCTGCAACCCGTCCTTCAACGGCGCAAAAACAATGTTGGTCAATGCTTCGGCAATAGCCACAACCGATCCGGCTGCCGGATCAATCATAGCTACCTGCGGAGCATGCCCGATAGAAGTTGCCACTCCGGCATAACCCCTGTAATCGAGCGCCACCGCACCACAATCGCTCAGCGGAAGCTGAATCTCCCCCTGGCATTGCTGGCGTGCAACCTTTCCTGTTACCGAGCGGTCCACCTTATTGGTAAGCCAGTCTTTGCAGGCAACAGCTTCCAATTTGAGGACATTCTCTATATATGTTTTCAGGCTTTCCTCTTCGTAGCAGGGCGGGGTATAACTCTCTTCCACAGTCACATCCTCCATCACCGTTTTTGGCGATTTGCCAAAGAAATCTTCCAAATCCATGTCTATGGGCATCTTTCCATCGGCTTGCCGGAAAGTAAGCCTCATATTGCCCGTAGTTTCTCCCACCACGTAGAAGGGCGCCCGTTCGCGTCCGGCAATCCGGCTGATGCGATCGATATCTTTCTCAGGGACCAACAACCCCATCCTCTCCTGGCTCTCGTTCCCGATAATTTCTTTTGCGGAAAGGGTCGGATCACCTACCGGCAATTTACCCATTTCTATTTCTCCACCGGTTTGTTCCACCAATTCCGATAAACAATTCAGATGTCCGCCTGCACCATGATCGTGGATGGAAACGATTGGATTATCATCCGATTCGGCAAGCGTGCGAATAACGTTTGCCACACGTTTCTGCATTTCGGGATTGGCGCGTTGTACTGCATTCAGCTCAATGCCCGATGAATATTCGCCCGTATTTACCGACGAGACGGCACCGCCGCCCATCCCTATCCGGTAATTATCGCCTCCCATCACAACTACTTTTTCTCCGGGTCGCGGATTACCTTTTATGGCGTTGAGTTTATTTGCAAAGCCTACACCTCCGGCAAGCATGATCACTTTATCGTAACCGAATTTCTTATAATTTTCAGCATGTTCAAACGTGAGCAGCGAACCGCAAATGAGCGGCTGCCCATATTTGTTCCCGAAATCGGAAGCTCCGTTTGATGCTTTAATCAGGATCTGTTCCGGCGTTTGATAAAGCCACCGGCGTTCGGGCAATACTTTTTCCCATTCGCGCCCCTCTTCCATACGGGGATATGAAGTCATATAAACCGCTGTCCCTGCCGACGGAAGCGATGCTTTACCACCAGCAAGGCGGTCGCGGATCTCACCTCCGGTTCCCGTAGAGGCTCCGTTGAAAGGCTCCACGGTTGTGGGGAAGTTATGCGTCTCCGCCTTCAGCGAAAGTACGCTTTCTATCTCCTTAGTCTCAAAGAAATCGGGTTTATCGCCACTTGCCGGTGCAAATTGTTCGATGACCGGTCCCTGGACAAAAGCCACATTATCTTTGTATGCCGATATCAAAGCGTTGGGATTCACGCCCGATGTTCTTTTTATCAATTGGAAGAGGGAACTCTCTTTTACTTCTCCATCGATCACAAATTTCCCGTTAAATATTTTGTGCCGGCAATGTTCCGAATTTACCTGTGAAAAACCGAAAACTTCGCTATCGGTAAGCTTTCGTCCCATTTTCCGGCTCACGTTGTTGAGATAATCAATTTCATCTTCATTTAACGCAAGCCCTTCTTCCCGATTATACGTTTCAATATCATCGATCAGGACGATGGCTTCCGGTTGTTTATCGGTTGTGAAAATATCCTGGTCGAGCTTTTCGTAAACACGTTGAAGCATAGGGTCAAACACTCCGGAGGTATCTGGTGGGGCGGGAAAATATTCTTCAATCCTCTCTATATAATCTATTCCCATATTCTGCACGATTTCAACGGCGCAGGTGCTCCAGGGAGTAATCATTTCACGCCGCGGGCCGATAAATTTTCCATCAATTTCGAAGTAAGCAATGGGTGTGGCATCTCCAAACAGCCATATCAAGCGGTTTTTATGTTCATCCTGAATGGGTTGTTTTGCATCTACGGCAATAATGCTTTGCAACGGGGTCCTGAAAAAAGTGATCATATCTTTTTTTTATTGTTATGCAAAGTTAATCAAAACCTGTGTAAAAGCAGAATCAAAATCTTTTTTTGTAGATTTTGAGAATGAGATTATCTTTGCAATCGTAAAAGCCATAACTTCTTCGGAACAGTCAAATGATTGAAACTATCGTGAAAGGATTTGTTATCGGCCTGTTGGTCTCTGCACCAATGGGGCCGGTGAATATGCTCTGTGTGCAACGAACGCTAAACAGAGGCAGGTGGCATGGATTTATCACCGGTATAGGCGCTATGTTTTCCGATGTGATCTATGCTCTTATTACGCTGCTTGGGATGAGCCTTGCCGAAGATCTTTTAAGAAAAAACGAGATGTTGATTCAATTGATCGGCAGTGTGGTGCTTTTTCTCTTCGGCTATGTGGTCTTCCGCACCAACCCCTTGAAAGGGTGGACACCCAGTGCTAAAGCCGAAGAAACATACTATTTCCGCGATTTTATCTCCTCGTTTTTTATCACCTTTTCCAACGTAGCTATTATCTTTGTTTTCATAACCTTATATGCCCGGTTCACATTTACTCCCGTTACCGAGGGAAGCGGCTATCTGATGGCGGCCCTTGCAGCCATTTCGATAGGTGCATTGGTATGGTGGTTTTTTCTCAGCTCGTTTATTTCACGGTTACGCAGGCATTTTAACCGAAGAGGATTGGTAATCCTGAACAAAGCGGTTGGTTCGATATTGATAATAATAAGTATTATCGGAATTTTATTATCGATATTCGGGGTGACCTTCTAACCCTGTTTTCCTATCTCAATCACTTCCAGATCCCGTATATTTCCGTTATCCAATACAAATCGCAACAGCGTTCTCACGCGATGGAATCCGTATTTTCCCGCCGCACCCGGATTCATATGCAAGCATCCTAATTTTTTATCGTAAATTACTTTCAAGATGTGCGAATGCCCGCAAATAAAAAGTTGGGGCGGCCTTGAATAAAGCTGTGCCCGGATCTTGGGATCGTACCTCCCGGGATAACCGCCGATATGTGTCATCAGGACTTCTACGTTTTCCACTGTAAACCGTAACGTTTCAGGATATGTTTTCCGTATGGAGAAATCGTCTATATTCCCATAAACCGCCCTGAACGGTTTGAACCTTTCAAATTTATCGGCTAATTCCAGCGATCCGATATCTCCTGCGTGCCAGATTTCATCGCAATTGGAAAAATAAATCTCGAATTTTTCGTCCCAGGTGTTATGCGTGTCGGAAAGTAAGCCTATTTTCTTCATTTCATTCAGGAAAATCTCTTTTTTATCGAAACAAAGTTACTAATTTTACTGTTAAATCTAAACAGTTTCTAATCAACCGGATTATTTATCAAAATATGCCTTACAAATACTTCAAGCGTGACATAAGCTGGCTGTCGTTTAATCACCGTGTTTTGCTGGAAGCAAAAGACGAGTCGCTTCCGGTTTACGAGCGTATTAAATTCCTGTCGATTTATTCTTCCAACCTGGAAGAGTTTTATAAAATTCGCGTATCCGGATACCACAGTTCAATATTGAAAAACATCAGCCGTGACGAATCGGAAGAAGAAGCGTTGCAAACACTCCTGGAAATCAACAACAAAGTCACTGAACAGGAGAAAGAATATTACCGCATATTCAACGATATGATTCTTCCCGAACTGGAGAAGAACAACATCATTTTATATCAGACCGAGAAGGTGGAGCCATTCCACCGGGCTTTTGTGGAAAAATACTTTAACGAAGAGGTGTTCCCGTTCCTGCAACCAATGATCATCCAGAAAGATGATATCCATTCGTTTATTCAAGACGACAGCATTTATCAGACCATCAGCCTGCTGAAGAAAAGAAAGAAAAAAAGCAACGCGGAAAAAATGGCATACACCTATGCGATCATGAAAATTCCGTACACCCGGGTGCCCCGCTTCATTGAATTACCTGCTTTGGATGGCAAATATTACATCATGTTTATCGACGATGTCATAAAAGCAAATCTTCAAAGTGTTTTCCCCGGATACAACATCGTGGATTGCTACAGCATAAAAATATCACGGGATGCGGATTTCTCCCTTGAGAATGAAGACCAGAAAGATATTGCCGAGAAGATATTAAGAAAGGTGAGAAAGCGCAAAATAGGTGCCGTTACTCGTTTTCAGTACGACAGGGATATGCCCGGTTACTTCCTGAAGTACTTGTGTGAGACTTACGAAATTGAAGAAGAAGAGCTATTAAAAGGCGGGCGCTACCTGAACCTGGCGGAGTTGATAAAACTGCCTAATCCGGTTGGCGATAAGCTCAGGCAAAAACTTCCGCATCCACTTCGCGTGCCCGAGCTTGAAAACAATACATCCATCTTAAGCGTACTCCGCAAACAGGATATCTTACTGCATTTTCCGTACCAATCGTTCGATTATGTGCTACGGTTCCTTCTGCAATCTGCTTTTGATCCCAAGGTGTTGGAGATAAAAGTCACCCAGTATCGTGTTGCGGAAAATTCGGCTGTGATAAACAGCCTTATCAGCGCGGCCAAAAACGGGAAAAAGGTAACTGTTTTCGTGGAGCTGAAAGCCCGGTTTGATGAAGAGAATAACTATCTTTCATCGGAACTGATGCAACAAGCGGGGATAAAAATAATCTACAGCCTGCCGGGGCTGAAAGTGCATGCCAAGCTGGCGTACGTACGCAAACGAAGCAACGATCCTAAAGAGCCCGTTAAAGGTTATGCGTATCTTGGAACCGGTAATTTCAATGAAAAGACCGCCCGGATTTATTCCGATAAAGGCTTGCTGACATCCAACAAGGAATTTATCCGGGAAATCGACGAGGTTTTTCGTGTGCTGGAAGGCAAACCACATATGTTGGAATTTAAACACCTGTTGATCGCACAATTCAACATGGTTGCCGAGGTTAACCGGATGATCGAACGTGAGATCGAAAACGTCAAGAACGGCAGAGAGGGAAGGATAATCTTGAAAATGAACAGCCTGGAAGAAAAAGGAATGATAAATGCTTTGTATCGCGCCAGCCAGGCGGGGGTGAAAATCGACCTTATCCTCCGTGGAATTTGCTGCCTGGTTCCCAATCAGCCGTACAGCCAAAACATCCGTATCACGCGCATTGTTGATACCTACCTGGAGCACAGCCGTGTCTGGTACTTTTACAACAACGGCCGGGAAGACGTTTATCTCACTTCTGCCGACTGGATGGAGCGTAACCTCTACCGCCGTATCGAGGCGGCTTTTCCTATTTATTCGGAAAAGCTGAAACGTGAAATAATCGATATCCTGCTTATCCAGCTTCAGGACAACACCAGCGCCGTATGGTTGAACGAAAACCTGGAAAACGTTTTCAAGCACGACGACAATCCGCCCGTGCGGGCACAGCGGGCTACTTATGAGTACCTGAAGCAATCTACCGGCCAGTAGTACTTTTTTATCAAATGAAGTCCCCCTTCCACAACATTGAAAGGAATTGTGTGGCGGGATAGATTTCCACATTATTCATCCGGCGAGGATATTTATCCAAGGAGACCATGATAAGCCGTGCCTCTGGAAATTCCTCCGAGAATGCTTTCAGGCCCTTCGTATGATGTGATTGTACTTCAACGGCAGATTTAATCTCGATCGCCACGACGGCATTACCAATGACGGCATCCACTTCATAGCCCGAAGTGGTACGCCAATAGGATAAATTCTGCATCGGTTTGAAATACCCGATGTAGGCTATGATTTCCTGCAGGATAAAATGCTCGAAAGCGTGCCCAAATTCTGACGACCCAGGTTTAAGCGCAGTTCTTTTAAGAAGAAAATTGGCAATTCCCACATCGAAATAATAAAACTTAGGTGACTGGATCACCCTGCGTTTTACATTTCTTGTAAATGCAGGAATCATGTATCCGATAAGTGTCTCTTCCAGAATAGAGAAATATTCTTTCACCGTGGGTGCGCTGATGCCGCATTCCGTGGCAATGTTGTTGTAATTCACAATTTCACCGTTACTTAGCGCAGCCACTTCCATGAATCGGGAAAAAGTGTTGAGGTTCCGGGTAAGCGCTTCAGCTTTGATCTCTTGCTGGAGGTAATCTCCCACATAGGCCTGAAGTCGTTTCTCTGCATCTTCTGTAAGATAATGACGGGGAAGCATTCCGTTGTTGCATGCTTTCATGAGGTTAAAATCAGGAATTTCTGCACTCACTAACGGATAAAGATACTTCCGGACAGCTCTGCCACCAAGCAGATTGACACCGCTTCTCCTTAACTTGCGTGCACTGTAACCACTCATAATGAAACGAAGGTCATGATTGCTCATGAGCCAATGCACTTCGTCGAGTAATGCCGGAATTTTTTGTATTTCGTCGATAATTACCAATTCCCCCTCATGAAGCAAACTCAGTTCTTCACGCAACAGTGCTGGGCGTCGGTTATAACGTTCGAACTCATCAGATTTTAACAAATCGATGTAACGCCGTTCGGGAAATTGCATTTTCAGCAGTGTACTTTTCCCGGTTTGGCGTGCACCCCAAAGGAAAATACTTTCGTTTTCAACATCCTTGAGTGAAATTCTTCGCGATAACATATTTTGATTCATTTTTCGTGGATATAAATGATTTCACTCTACAAAGGTAGCATAATTTCTATGAATATCGAAAGTTGAACTTTGGAATATCATGAATATCAAAAGTTACACTTTAGAATATCATAAAAGTGGTACTCTAGTTACACCGGGCACCTTTTGTAACTGATGCTCGCCAAACAAAAAAACCGGGCATTATTTGTCCGGTTTTTTTGTTTATAATAAAACGAATACGTTAAAAGAACACGAAACGGTTATCTATCACTTTCAACTTATTCTTTAATGTTTCAATAGACTGCATTTGCAACATATAAGCATTGCTGCCTTGCATCAGGTTCTTTTGAGCTTTAGCGTCATAGGTTTCCGTCCCTTGCGTTCTGTTCAGCACATTTACCACATAAACACCCATGTTCCCTTTTGTCGGCGGTGTCAGCGTGTTCAGCGGAGCGTAAGCGGAGAAAGCATTCAGCACCGGTTCAAAGCCCAGTCCGGTAATGTTCCGCGTAGTGAAGTTCACAAATTTTACCGTATCCACTTTCGACTCCATTTTGGTGGCGTACGCATCAAGGTTGCCCGGGTTTCCGGCAGTCAGACCGGCAATAATTTTCTCGGCTTTTTTGTCGTTGCTCAAACGGGAACGAATGCTCGATGAAACTTCCGACAATGGCGCGGTGCCTGCCGGGTAAACATGATCTACACGAGCAATTATGCGCATATTGGTAATATCGAATTTACGCACGGTCCCCATCTTTTTTTCGTTTACCGCCCACGTAACAACCTGGCGCGACCCCGGAATTTGCGTTAAAGAGAAATCGTTGGCCGAAACGCGCGCATCGGGCACTACGAAGTATCCTTTTTGAGTGGCAAGTTCGTTGAAGTTCTTGCTTACATTGGGGTCGGAAACAAATTGATTAAGTTCGTTATCTACATTGTTCGAAGTTTTTTCGCTCACGATAACCGGCATGTTGATGGTGGCGATCTTATATTTTTGGATCGGAGCAGTCTTCTCTTCTACCTGAATAATAATTTGTTGCCCGGGAATTTTCATTTTAAAAGCCTGTCCTGTCGGAGCGCTGAATGCAGCTTTTACAACGTCAATTCCTGCTTGTGCAAGATCAATTTCGCGTGCCCAGCCCACATCACCGCCATTTGATTGCGGATTCAGGCTGTTCGCTACTTCTGCAAACGACCTTCCGCTTTGAATCTCGTTGAAAATACTATCTACGAAATGGGTAACTAGACTGTCCTGTCCCGTCATTGAGGCATCGGGAATTGCCATCATCCGAAGATGAACGGAGTCGGGGGCCACCGTTTTGTCCAACAGCTTGTAAATAGTAAACGCATCTCCTTCGCGAACAGGGCCTTTGATGTCGGAAACAGAGGCGGATTCCACAAATGATTTCTGGCCTTCAGTCAGCGTATTCGCGGAAAGATATACATCCCTGAACGGCGCATCGGAATAATCGGCCACTACGGTAGCCGGATTGGCAGCTTCTGTCAGTTTTTGATAAGCTTCGTTGGCTTGCGCTTCAACTTCCGCAAAATCGGCATCACTGGGAACAACTTCCTTGGTGAAATAAGTGATTTTTGCCAAAGGCACATTCATCCTGAAAGCGCTTTTGTTTTTGTCGTAAAACGATTTCACCTCCTGATCGGTCACTGTAACCGAGGAATCGGGGACAGTGAAGTAGCTCTTCATCACGTAGGCCATATCGGCATTTTGTTGCGACAGGTCAAAAGCGGTTTTAGCTTCAACATCGTTTACCATTACGGCGTTGGCAAGCAACGAGGTGTATTTTTCCTGAAGGCGTTGATATTTCAACATGTTTTCGATGAACAACCACATCGACTTATATTGCTCAACCACGGCTCTCTCTTCGGGTTGAAGCGATCCGGCCGGAGAGTTTACAATGGATAAGAATCGCACCAGCCCTTCTCTGTCGAACATACCGGTTTGCGGGTCAAGAAAGAACGGGAGCTGTTGCAGTAAAGGAGAGATTGTTTCTCCATGCACCAGATCGTTTATTTCTGCTTTCGAAACTGCTAAACCGAGCTTTGACGCCTGATTGTCGAGCATCCGTTCGCGGACCATCTGATCGTAAACCGCTTCCCTGATTTGCTGGGTTGTGTTTTCGTCCAATGAAGTTTGTCTGCTTACCATTTTTTGAAAATTTTCCCATTCGGCAATTCTGTCGGCATATTCCTTTGTGGAAATCACCTGCCCGTTTACGACGAAAGCTTTATCGCGCGATTTTGCAAAAAGGGTGTTTCCCGAAGTGAATAAATCTCCCAAAATAAATGCAAGCAACGCAATACCGATAATAGCGACTAAAAGTACGCCTTTATCCCTAATCTTCTGAAGTGTAGCCATTTAACTATCCTGAGTTTTTTATGAACAAATTAATATTTTATATTCTTTTAAACAAGAGTGCAAAGTTAATAAAAATTAGAAAGATAACTTCATATTTTTGAAAAAAGTGTTTCCCGTTGATCACGCTATGCCAAGGGTGTCGTGATGAGCCGCACCACTTCAATTTTCCGTGCGGTAACTTTCAGTATTTTAAACGTATATTTGCCAATGACGACCGTCTCGTAGGTTTTAGGGAACCGCTGTGTATGATGCAATAAAAAGCCGGCAACAGTAGAGTAACTCTCCGATTCGGGAATGTCGAGCCCGTAATCTTCGTTTAAGGTATCAATCTCGACGCGCCCCGAGAGCACAAACTCATTATCGCCTTCCTGCTTCACAAACCGGGCTTTGCTGTCGTACTCGTCTTCTATATCGCCGAAAATCTCTTCCACCAGATCTTCCATGGTCACCACTCCCGATGTCCCTCCAAACTCGTCAACAACAACGGCTATGCTTTTTCGCCGCTGCATCAGGTCGTTCATCAGCTTGCTGGCCTGCATACTTTCGGGCACGAACGACACGGTGGCAATGCTCTTTGTCCAGTCCTGCGGGATATCAAACATCTCCCAAACGTGAATGTATCCGATAATATCGTCAATATCCTCCCGGTAAACCAAAATTCTGGAAATACCGCTCTCAATAAACAAATCCTTTAGCCTCTCAATGTCTTCGTCCACATTTATCGCCACAATATCGGCTCTGGGAACCATACAATCGCGTACACGCATAGAAGAGAAATCGAGAGCATTCCTGAAAATTTTCACTTCGGAGTCCACCTCTTTCTCATCGGAAATCTCATCAAACCCTTTTCGCACATAGGAATCCAATTCCAGACGGCCTAACGCATTCTCGTTTGTTTTGTCCGACCTTACGCCGAAAGCAGCTAAAACCGCTTTGGAAACCGATACGAAAATTTTGGCAACAGGAAAAAGCAGTATGTAAAAAAAGAAAGCGGGAACAACTAAAACCCTGACCCAAAAGTCAGGCTTGCGAACCATAACGGCGCGCGGAAAAAATTCGCCACTAAAAAGGATAATGACAATAGCCCCGATGATTATGAGCAGGAAAATCCCGAAAGTATTTTGCGTAATATGTTGCCTGACATAAGGAAAAGCTATTAACAACGACAGATACATAAAAATCACCTGCACCATGAGGTTTCCGAGCAGAAGCGTGGATAAGAACTGTCGCGGGTGGCTGTAAATGGTGCCCAGCATCAGGTTGTAGAACCCTTTGTTCTTCTGCATCATTGCAAAACGCAACTTATCCGATGACACAAACGCTACTTCCATGCCGGAGAAGAACGCCGACAGGAACAGCAGAATAAACCACCCGCATATTAGCGATGCAAAAGACATTGCTTACGTATTAAGATTGTTGAACGATTTACAGTTTTATATTGAACTTTTTCATTAACTCCCGACGGTTATTTGCAACTAAAACGAGAGGCCTTTTAGCTATTTTTACGGGGTACCCATAGCTCACGATGAACGAAAAAAAGAGTAGCTGTCCAAAGCGAATGGGTCGTAAAATATCGTCAGACGAGCGGTTTAGTTGCATGTACATACCATTTATTGTATGGTATCGGGTTGTAATTGCGCGGAACCGGGTCCGGCGGGCTCATCCTCAAACGGCAACTTGCCGTCGTGCGGTCGCATAATCCGGTAATCGGTCATTTCCTGATTCGACTCAAAACCGTATCCTTTCAGCTCAAGCGCTCCCCGTTTTATCTCGATATATTTGTCGGAATAGATTTTAGCCGTTTTTTGATCCCAAAAAAGTTCATCACTCTTGAATTCATGGCCTTGCATATTTTTGATATCCACATGCCCTTTTATGCGCCACAGTTTTTTTGCGGTGTAGTTCCAGGCCGTATCAGCGATAATGGTAGCCTCAACATTGAACTTCTCATCAAACCTTTCCAGATAAAAACCTTCGGGAAAATACGAAAACGGTTCTTTAGCCTTATCGTAAACCTCCCAAACGTTGGCAACTATTTTGTAACGGGTCCTCCCCGAATCGGAAATAAGCTGCACAGCCGAATCGGTCACCATCGACGGCATGGTCTCCGGATCGAACTTCATGTTGATCAGGTTTTCATCTTTCTTTCCGCACGACACGATAAAAAGAAACACAACAACCGCAAAAACTGCGGTTGCCATGCATTTCAACATATCTATTTCTAATTGTTTTTTCAACAGATCGTTTGATTTTTTTATTTCAATCTTACTGTGGTTGACTCTCCAATCCATCCGGGGATAAATACGGATTCACCGGCTTTAATACCCATCATAAAGGCCGTTTCGGTATCCATGTAATAACCGGAATACTGGTTGATGTAACGGTTAGCCTCAGACGTCACACCAGGGTCAATGGATTTTGCTTTTTGCATTTTGTCAACTGCCGCGCAGAAAACCAGGCCTCTCTTTTCCGCTTCGGGAAAGATGTTTCCTGCAGATGCCGCATACAACTGCCCAATAAGGATATAAGCAGCTCCATTGTTGGGGTTGAATTCCAATGCATCATAAGCAGCCTGGCGCGATTTGGCGAAGTTGCGTTGATTGGAGAAGATCCCTGCCAACTGCATCATGTAATCGGAGGCTTTATTTTTATCCTTTTCCATTTGAGCCCCCTCGTGATAATATTTGATGGCGGTATCGTAATCCTTATCCCTCAGGCTTTTGTTGGCCAATCCGATAGCTGCTCCGGCAGACGGCTCAAGCTTGTAGAGGTATTCCGATGCGGTAAAATACAAGTCTGTGTCGCTGCATCCTACCGACCCCAACGCGCTAATTACTTCGCTGAGGAATGCTTTGTCGCCTTTGTTGGGTTCCACTTTGCCGGCATAATAGTCCGTAAGTGTTTTGCAATCGCCTGCCCCACTGCTTACAAACGCTTTTACAATTCCCTCTTTTACCAATCCAAGGTAATCGGCATTTGCTTTATCATTTGCCGCATTTGCTTTGTTGATGGCTTCGTCAACATAACCTGCAACGGTGAAATAATCGTTGATGTATTGATTTTTCTTGGACGGATCTGCCAAAAACTGAGTCAGGGAGGCCACCATGTAATAAGAATAGGCGTCTTTCGGCTCCATTTCCGATTTCATCTCCTTGAGGGCTTCGCCCAACCACTGGTAAATTACCTTGGAGTCGGCTTTATCGCCCATCAATTCCATATAATCATAAGCCTTGTAGGCCAAAACGGTACCTTTATTATCATCGGTGTAATACTTCAGGCGGGTATCGTATATCTCCATTGTTTTATCGAGATATTGTTTCTTTTTGGCGGCATCGGTTTCCGAAGCATATAAACTCTTGAAAATGCGGGGGCCGTAAATATAAATATTTTTACTGGAGCCGGGACAGTTTTCGTAAACAGCATTCCAGGGTGCCAATGCTTCCTTATAATTTTCAGCCTTTGCCGAGGTTGACATAAGGCTCAAATTCATACGGCATTTTACACTGTCTTCTCCGTGTCCGAAGGGAGCTTTTACCGGATCGTATTCCGCTTTCTGGGCACTGAGGCTTGCAATGGTTACTATTGCAAGGAATCCTGATAATAGTAATTTTCTCATATTCTTTCTTTCTTTTTAATTTGTTGTCTATTCCTGTTTTGGTTGTTAATAGGACAATATGTTAAATGAAAAGTTTAATCCTTTTCTAATCTAAACATTGCAAAGATACAAGTTTTTAGTTAAATTGTCTTTTGAAAAACCAAAATTCGTTGATATTCATATTTAAGGATATTTTAAACATGTCTTGTTTAATCATATATTGCAAGTCGGGGCGTTGGGTTGTATAACCAAATCCGATGTTGAGCAAAGACAACCTGCCGGACATAGAATCCCTGAACGGCAATCCCAATCCGAAGTTAATCCCGTACTCCTTAAAACCTCCGACACCGACACTTGTACTGGTCGATGGATTATAAACAGAGACGTTGGTATATGAATTTCCATAGGAGATACCGGCCCTAAAACGTATCCTGCTGAAAAAATTACGGCTGTACGGGTCGATAATGTACTCTGCTCCGGCATTGATCCTGTAAGCATTATTGAACCGGTTTTGAGTGGTTAACCCGTCTAAGACATCGGGATAATCCAATCCGCTCCATTGCTGGTAAGTTCCGTCCACTCCCAGAAGCAGATTTGTATTGGAGTACGTTACCCCCAACCCATAGGTAGCCGGCAACTGAAACGACCGGTTAGAAAGCGTATCGTCACGCAAAACTTCGCTCGGAGTCTGATAGGGGTTTGTATAAGGGTCTGACAGGAACATCATTTGCGTGGCATAGACATCGGCCTTTGAAGTTATTTTCGGACTGTAAACAGCTCCCACCGTCAATGAACTCGCCTTATCGACAGGAAACACTACCTGTGCTCCGAAATCGTATTTGAAATCACGAATGGAATATTTTTTCTTTTCTTCGCCAATGGTGGCTCCTGTTGTTGTTCTGGGCACAGAGATGCTGCTGTAGCTGAAATTCCCGAATAGATATGAGACGTTGGCCCCAACGGAAAAATTTTTTACAGGTTCGTACGCAATTCCGGCATAAATCTGGCTTAATCCGCCCGTTCCGCGAAAAACCTCTTCATAAACGATGTTCTCTAACGCGCGCGTTTGTCCGTAGTTATACCCTACTTTAGAATAGGGCAAAAGCCCAATGCTGGCGCCCAACTTGCCGAAAACAGGAAACTGCATGGCAATGTAATCGAGGTTCCCGTTGTAGAAATTCTGCTTATTCAGGCCATCGCTGTACGTGGCATAATGCCCCGATACCCCAAAGTCGAAAATAAATGTAAGCGAATCGAGCCTGGAGTACGATGCCGGGTTTCCGGGATTCACCTGCTGGCTTCTCCGCAGCCCGTAGCTGATTCCTCCCATGGCTTCGGATGCTCCAAACGACTGGTTGGACAAAAGGCCGAAGCCGTACCTGCCGTATGGCGAGTTAGAACCTACCTGTTGTGCAAATGTCGCGGCAACAACAGTAAAGAGAACGATGAACGAGAGAAAACGTTTAGCTGTTATATTCATTCTTTATCATTATCATTATAATAAACAAGAGGCTGATCGCTTGTTTCATAATTCATTTCAGGGTACAAAGATGATATTTTTTTGCGATGCAACCAACAAAAGAACAGAAACTTCGTGTTAAAAAGATTAAAGTTGATGTTCTTCTCCCCACCCTTAACTTATTTACTGAACTTTCGCAAGTTATATTTGTTGTAAGAAATGATTTCACTGTTTGCTTTGCGCTTTTTAGGGCGGATGGATTGAGTACTGTAGCCGATAACAATATCCAGCCACACCCTCTTGGAATCGGGAATTGACAATAATTCACGCATTCTGGGTTCGTTGAACCAGCCAACGATGCAAGACCCCAGCCCCTCGGCGTGGGCGGCCAGCACGATATGGGCAGCCACGACCCCCAGGTCCATTTGCGCGTAGTCCTTCTGCTTTACCCAACCTCCGATCCCCGATGTGAGATTAACTTTTTCCTCCACCAACAAAATGTGCACCGGAGCCTGTTTGGTGAAATGGTTCATGCCCAATGCGCGCGCAGAGGTGGCATCGGCCACTTTGTTTTTCAGCTCGGGCTCATCAACCACAATCATATGCCAGGGTTGTGCGTTGCATGCCGAAGGGGCTAACCGGGCAGCTTCGAGAATACGTTCTATTTTTTCTTTCTCAACCGGCCTTTCCGGATCAAATGCGCGATCGCTCTGCCGGGAGGAAACAAATTCAAGAAAATCCATACTTTATCAATTTACGACTGCAAGGCAACGATCCTGCTGATGTATTTACCAATAATATCGAACTCCAAATTCACTACCGTGCCTTTTTCTATTTGATGGAAATTGGTCACTTCGTGTGTAAAAGGGATAATGGCCACCTTGAACGTATTTTCGGTGGGGGCCACCACGGTTAAACTTACGCCGTTTACGGTGACCGACCCTTTATCTACCGTCAGGTATCCTTTTTTTGCCATCTCCTTATCGAAACGGTATTGAAAAGTGTAATACCAACTGCCGTCCGCCTCAGTCACATCTGTACATACCGCGGTTTGATCAACATGCCCCTGTACGATGTGCCCGTCTAACCTGCCGTCCATCTTCATACTGCGTTCCAGATTCACTTTGCTGCCTGCTTTCAACAACCCGAGATTGGATCGGTCGAGCGTCTCCTGGATAGCGGTTACCGTATAAGTATCGCCTTCTATGGAAACTACCGTCAGGCAAACTCCGTTGTGAGCAATACTCTGGTCGATTTTTAATTCATCCGTAAACGAACACCTCAACGTAATGTGCAGGTTGCCCTTCTCTTTTTCTAATGCAACAACGGTTGCGGCTTCTTCAACAATTCCGGAAAACATAATTATATTTACGAGTTACAATTTACGATTTACGATTTTTTTCAGTTCTTCAATTATTTGCTGTCTGGTCTCGTCACACACCGTGACCAGTGGCAACCGGAGTACATTCCCGACGTAGCCCATTTCGCTTAGCATACATTTTACTCCGGCCGGATTTCCGTCTTTGAAAAGCAACCGGATAACCTCTGAAAAACGCCTGTTTTCAGTTTCAGCCAGCTTGAAGTCACCGGCTAAAGCGTGATGTATCATTTCGGAAAACTCTTTCGGCAGAGCATTCCCTAAAACAGATATCACTCCTTCGCCACCGGCTTTTATCAGATCAAATGCAATTCCATCGTCTCCCGAGATGACTGAAAATCCTTCGGGACGCCCAGCGATAATTTGCCGGATCTGATCCATTTTCCCCGATGCCTCCTTGATTGCCACAATATTCGGGCAGGATTTTGCCAGCCGCAACGTGGTTTCGGCTTCCATATTCACACCGGTCCTTCCGGGAACATTATACAGAATGATCGGCCTTGGCGACACTTCGCTCAAAGCACGATAATGTTGAAAAAGTCCCTCCTGGTTGGGTTTATTGTAGTACGGGGTAACGGATAATACTCCTGCAATGTTTGAGAAGTACGACACCTTGAGTTCGTGAACGACTTCTGCGGTATTGTTTCCGCCAACCCCCACAATAAGCGGAAGGCGGTTGTTGTTCCTTTCAATTATGAACCTGACGACTTCGGTCCGTTCATCGCGCGTCAACGTGGGAGTTTCGGCGGTGGTTCCCAGTGCAACGAGGTAATCGACTCCTCCATCTATCTGATAATCGACCAACCGGGCCAGCGCATCAAAATCGACTGATTTGTCTTTTTTGAATGGTGTTATCAGGGCAACACCTATCCCTTTTAAATGGATTGTTGACATAAAAATTTGATGGACATTTCGGAATGCAAAGTTACATTTTTTTCAACTATATCCATATAAATTCGATAATTACTTTTTTTTCTCATTCTGTTTACGTACACATTGTTATTTTTATTATATTTGCCCGATGATATTTTAATAAAAAGGATAAATATGCATTACCTGTTGTATGTAGTCGTTATTCCAATACTCTTTTCTGCCCGCAGCGTTGCAAAAAGTGAGTTAAAACCAATACCAATCGGAATCTGCACAAATCTTGCCAACGGAGAAAAAATGCGGCAGTACGGATACGCATACGTGGAAGAGGGTGTTTCCAGATTTCTTGTGCCGACGAAACCGGAGGAAGAATTCGAGGTATTGCTGAATGAGGCTGCCAACTCGCCTTTACCCGTTAAAGCCTGTAACAGTTTTATACCCGGAAACCTGAAAAGTGTTGGCGACGAAGCTGTCCATCAGAAAATTTTAGAGTTTGCGGAAACAGCTTTTCGAAGAGCGCAACGAGCGGGAGTGGAGATAATTGTATTTGGGAGCGGGGGATCACGCTCTATCCCCGAAGGATTTTCACGCGAAAAAGCCCGGGCGCAATTCATTAAATTAGGTAAAGAGATGGCGCAAATCGCCCAAAAGTACAACGTAACCATTGTACTTGAACCGCTTAACACCACGGAATGCAACTTTATCAATTCCGTATCGGAAGGAGGGGAAATTGTTAAGGAGATCAATCACCCCAACTTCATGCTGTTAGCAGATCTGTATCATATGAAAATGGACGACGAAAGCCCTGAAAGCATTGTGAAGTACGGGAAACTAATCAAGCATGTACATATCGCGGAAAAAGAGGACAGGGCAGTGCCGGGAACTTATAACGAAGACTTCCGCCCTTATTTCAATGCCCTGAAAAAGACAGGATATAAAGGAAAAATATCCATCGAAGCCCGCTGGAAAGATTTTAACACACAGATACCGGTAGCAATAGAGACGATAAAAACACAACTCAATAACTAAAAAATATGGAATCGAGAAGAGTATTTATTAAAAAGTCGGCACTCGGAATAGCCGGGATAACGCTGGGAAGCACGATGAACATGTCGGCAAAAAGCTATGCCAACATCATCGGAGCCAACGATAGAGTGAGAGTGGGTGTATTGGGATTTTCCAACCGGTTCCGGGATTCGCTCGGAAAATCGTTCCTCAAATATGCCAAAGAGATGAACTTTGAACTCTTTACCGTTTGTGATATCTGGAATCGCCGCCGCGACGAAGGACAGGCCTGGTACAGGGAACAAACCGGGGGGAACATCAGGGTTGCCGGAAATACCGACGAGCTCTGGTCTCAAAAACCCGACGCGGTAATCATCAGTACCGCCGATTTCCAACACGCGCTTCATACCGCCGAAGCGGTGAGAGCCGGCTGCGACGTGTACGTTGAAAAACCTTTTGCAGAGACTATGGATGATGCCAATTTCGCACTGAAAGCGGCCAAAGAGACCAACAAGGTTATCCAGGTGGGATCGCAACGCCGCAGCGGAACAAATTATCACGCCGCGTATGACTACATCAAATCGGGAAAATTCGGCAAGATCATCGCCGTAGAAATGACGTGGAACGTCAACCAGCCCGGACGCTGGCGGTTACCCCGGCTTACCAAAGAAATCCGTGAACAGGATACCGACTGGAAACGCTTTTTGATGAACCGCCCCTACGAACCGTGGGATCCCCGCAAATATCTGGAGTATCGCCTGTTCTGGCCCTACTCATCCGGTATCCCCGGCCAATGGATGGCACATCAGATCGATACCGTACACTGGTTCTCCGAACTGGATTATCCCCGCTCGGTAGTGGCAAACGGGGGAATTTACATGTGGAACGACGGAAGAACCAACTGCGATACCCTGACTGCGGTATTTGATTACGGGCGCACCAAAGAAAAAGAGCCGGGCGAGGGTTTCCAGGTGATCTATTCTTCCAGGCAGAACAACTCGTCGGGAGGCACAAAAGAATGGTATTTCTCCAACGGAGGAAAACTTGACCTGGATACGAACATCATCAACAACGACGGCGGATTGAACGAAAGCTACGCGGGCGCCATGGGAATGAAACCGTTTATGCTTGATACGTTTGAATTACCGAAAATAAATGTGGAAACAGGCTCCAATACCGGCTCAGACCCGCTCACAAACGCACATATGAAAAACTGGATGGAGTGCGTGAGAAGCGGCAACGTGAAAACGAACGCTCCCGTTGAAGCAGGATACAACCACTCTATCGCCGATATCATGGTGACGGCCGCCCTACGTACCGGACAACGCGCCACATTCGACGAAAAACAGAAACAGGTAATTGCAGGAGGAAAAGTTTTTAAATATTAACGCCGGATGAAACTTCCGATAACGGGACGAAAAAATCGCCCCGTTATTTTTAACACAATTTAAATCGGATTGGGAATAACGGATTAAATTTAGGTATAATTTTGAGTGATCTTTTGCGTGGTAGAAATACTTATGAATGCAATAACCCTTTACTGGATCACTTTTATAATAATCTTTATCATTGTATATGGTATCGATTTATACGTAACTTCCCACCGTGAAGAAGCAATAAGCGTCAAGTCTTCTTTGACCTGGACAGCCGTCTGGATCTCCATCGCATTGGCCTTTGGCACCTCTCTCTATTTTTTCTTTCCGCAAAATCCGGAAAGCACGATACGGACCGGCCCCGTAATGATGTCGAAATTTATTTCCGGATATTTGACAGAGTACTCGTTATCGGTAGATAATCTCTTCGTTTTTATACTGATTTTCTCGATGATGGGCATTCATCCTAAAAATCAACCGAAGTTGCTGAAACTGGGTATTTTGATTTCCGTTGCCTTGCGCATCCTTTTCATCCTGACCGGGATGGAACTGGTAGAACACTTCCATTGGATCATCTATATTTTCGGCCTTATCCTGATTTTGACAGCATACAAAATGGCTTTTTCGAAAGAAGATGAAAGCGTAAATCCCGAGTCGAACATTTTTTACAAGGGAGCGTCAAAACTATTTCCCATCGATCCCGACATACATTCGTCCCATTTCTTTACTAAGATAAACGGGAAAATACACATCACCCATATTTTTCTTGCCCTGCTCGTTATTGGTTCCACCGATGTCCTGTTTGCCGTCGATTCCATTCCTGCTATTATCGGTGTTATAAAAGAAGGTGTAAATAACGTTCTTACGCTTAGCGAAGAAAACTTTCTGGCCATTTCATCCAACGTCTTCGCGGTGATGGGTTTAATATCGCTTTTTTTCACCTTGAAAGGAATTATGGGAATGTTCCGGTACCTGAAAACAGGTGTGAGTTTCATTCTTTTGTTCATCGGCGTAAAAATGTTGTTTAGCTCCATACATTCAGTAGGGGAGTTTTTCGCACACAACTCGTGGTTTTCGCTGGCAGTTATTATCGGTACGCTTATCGTCTCTATCCTGTTGTCGATATTGATTTCTGAACGAAAAAAAACCGACGGCCTTCAGCATTGACTCATTTTTCTTTTACAGAACCCGATAAAGTTCTGTGATTGATGGAATAAATTTTGTAATTTTGTAATCCACTTTGTGAATAAATGCTTTATGAAATTTACCCCGGAAAAATACGCTATTCCCGATGTGCCGATGCAACCCTTCATCGATACGGACGAGATTTGGGATTTCCTCAACAAAACGGCTTCCACACCCGAAAGAGTAAAAGAAGTGATCGCAAAATCGCTTGCGAAGAACAGGCTGAACCTCGAAGAAGTTGCCGTACTTATCAATGCCACCGATTCAGAGTCGGTGCAACTCATCAAAGAGGGCGCCAGGGAACTTAAGAAAAAAATTTACGGAAACCGCATCGTACTCTTTGCTCCGCTTTATGTAGGCAATAAGTGCTCTAACAACTGCGCTTACTGCGGATTTAAAGCTTCGAACAAAGATGCCGTCCGCAAAACACTCTCGGACGACGAACTGGTAAAAGAAATTGAAGCGCTGGAAGACAACGGACAAAAACGATTGATCCTCGTCTACGGCGAACATGCGCAATACAACCCTGAATTCATCGCCCACACCGTGAAGATCGCATACAGCGTGAAAAAAGACAACGGCGAAATCCGCCGTGTAAACATCAACGCTGCCCCACTCGACATCGAAGGGTTCCGGGTAGTGAAAAAAGCCGGCATCGGCACCTATCAGGTGTTTCAGGAAACCTATCACCGCGAAGCATATAAGACCTATCATTTGCGTGGCAAAAAGGCCGATTTCGACTATCGCCTCACTTCGCTCGACCGTGCACAGGAAGCCGGACTGGACGATGTGGGGATAGGCGCGCTTTTCGGGCTGTACGACTGGAGGTTCGAAGTAATGGGCCTGGTTCGCCACACCAATCACCTGGAAGCGTGCTACAACGTAGGGCCCCACACCATTTCGTTTCCCCGTATCAAAGACGCGTCGATGCTTGATTTAGGCGATGAATATTTCGTGGCGGACGAAGATTTCACCCGCCTGGTAGCTATTCTCCGGTTAGCCGTTCCTTACACGGGAATGATCCTTACGGCCCGTGAGCCCGCAGGACTTCGCGACAAATTAATTCAGTTCGGCGTATCCCAAATTGATGGCGGAACAAAAATTGAGTTGGGCAGCTATGCCGAAAAGGAACAAAATCATGACCTCAAAAAAGGACAGTTCCGCATAAACGACGACCGGACACTCAATCAAATCATCGATGAACTGCTCCAGCAGGATATGCTGCCTTCATTCTGTACTGCCTGCTACCGCCTGGGGCGTACCGGCGAGCATTTTATGGAATTCTCCGTCCCCGGCTTTATCAAACGGTTCTGTACCCCCAATGCGATACTCACGCTGGCTGAATATCTGGTTGACTATGCCCCTGAACATACGGCAGAAAAAGGATGGGACGTGATTGAAAAAAATATCCCCGAACTCAATGAAACAGTACAACAGCAGGTACGTGAAAAAATTGAGAAAATAAAACAGGGGGAACGGGATTTGTATTTTTAACAAACTGACCGATAAAACGGCCCAATGAGCAACTCAAGACTACATATCGGCATTTTCGGCCGTCAAAACACCGGCAAAAGCTCACTGATCAACTTACTCACGAGCCAGGAGACTGCTATTGTGTCTGATATACCCGGCACAACAACCGACCCGGTAAAAAAATCGGTGGAGATTTTAGGAATTGGCCCGGTGGTATTGGTGGATACCGCAGGGATTGACGATGCGGGAGAATTGGGAAGAAAACGCGTCAACAAATCGCTCGAAGCAATAAAAAAGGTGGACTGTGCGGTGTTGCTCATTGCCGGAAATCAGTTCGGACAGTATGAACTGGATCTTATCCGCTACTTTGAGAAATTCAGTACCCCCTACCTCATCCTTCACAACAAAAGCGATATTTCTAAAATTGCCGCTCTCACAAAAACAGCGATAGCCCATCACAGCAAAGCTACGGTTATCGATTTCAGTGCAAAAGATCCGGGAGATTCGGACAAGATCATTGACTCGCTGAAAGAGATAATTCCTCGCGACAGAGAGCAAAACAAAACACTTATCGGCGACCTGGTGAAACCGAAAGATCTGGTGCTGCTTGTAACACCCATCGACAGCGAGGCCCCCGAAGGGCGGCTGATCCTGCCGCAAAATCAGACCATCCGCGATGCGCTGGACAACGATTGCATCACGATAGTAGTAAAAGATACCGGGCTGGACGGTTTTCTGGAGCTTGGCATAAAACCGGCGCTCACCATTACCGACAGCCAGGTTTTCGGCTATGTCGCGGAACGTATTCCCGAAAGTGTTCCGTTAACGAGTTTCAGTATCTTGTTCGCCCGTCAAAAAGGCGATTTCGAGGCTTACCTGCAAGGCACGCCTTACATTTCGAAACTGAAAGACGGCGATAACGTTCTTGTGTTGGAAAGCTGCACCCATCAAACCAGTTGCGATGATATCGGGCGGGTGAAAATTCCAAAACTCCTTCGGAAATTTACAGGCAAAAAATTATCGTTCACATTTGTAAGCGGATTATCGGAAATCGACCCCCCTCCACCCCTCCCGGGAGAGGCGTACGCGCTCGTCGTCCAATGCGGCGGATGCATGGTCACACGCAAGCAACTGATAAACAGGATGAAATCGTTCACAGAAAAAGATATCCCCGTCACCAATTACGGAATGGCACTGGCATACATGAACGGTATTTTTGAACGGGCAACGAGAATGTTCAACAATCATGAATCAGACACCCACGCAATCCATACTCCATAAACCGGAATTTTCCCAAGCGGAGCTTGTTCAACTGCTCAACGCTTCCGGCGATGAAGAGAAAGCCCTGTTCAGTTACGCTTCGGAGGTGAAGCAACAGCACGTCGGCAACACGGTTTATTTGCGCGGACTGATCGAATTCTCCAATATTTGCGAAAAAAATTGTTATTATTGCGGTATCCGCCGCGACAATACCTCCACACACCGGTATTGCCTCACAAACGGCGAGGTATTGGAGGCCATCCGGTTTGCTCACGAAAACGGATTTGGATCTGTTGCTATTCAGAGCGGTGAACTCTCCTCGGATGCATTTATCCGAAAGATCGATTTCATCCTGAAGGAAGCCATGCGCATGACCAACCGGGAGATCGGCATCACCCTCTCCTGCGGCGAACAGTCTGAAGAGGTATATCGCCGGTGGTTTGAGAGCGGAGCCGGCCGTTACCTGCTCCGTATCGAATCTTCTTCCGAAGAACTATACTATAAAATACATCCGAAAGACGAAACGCACAGTTTCACAAAACGCCTCAATGCCCTGGAAGCGTTAAAAAAAACAGGATACCAAACCGGAACGGGCGTAATGATCGGATTGCCGTTTCAAACTGCCGGACACCTGGCAAGCGACTTGCTGTTTATGAAGCAATTCGATATCGATATGTGCGGAATGGGACCGTATATTGAACACACACAAACTCCGCTCTATAAAAACAGGAGTGAGCTTATTCCGCTACAAGAACGATTCGCCCTGAGCCTTAAAATGGTCGCCCTCCTCCGCATCCTCATGCCCGACATCAACATCGCAGCCACCACCGCCCTGCAATCCATCGAGAAAAACGGTCGCGAAAAAGCCCTCTGTGTCGGAGCTAATGTACTGATGCCCAATATCACCCCCAAACAATACCGCGATGACTATTTCCTTTATCAGAATAAACCCGTCTCACAACAGAGCAACGAAGATGACCTGCGTTTTCTCGAACAACAGCTGAAAAACATCGGACACGAGATCGGGTATTTCAAACAGGGAAATTCAAAGCATTATAGAAAATAAAGATTCTCCCGTGAACATTTGCCATGAAAAACTGTTTACTATTTAGAATCTATCTAAATAGCTCTATGCATTCAATAAAATTACTGTTTCTGTAGCGGATATGAAAAGACGGAATCGACATTTTGCAAAAAAATGGCTCCTGTTCGCCTTATTTGTAGGCTACATGGGCAGTATTACGTTTTTCACTCATACTCATATAATTAACCACATATCGTATGTTCACTCTCATCCGTACAAGAAAAGCGAGAAAAAGCAACACAAGCACACCGAAAATCAACTTTTTCTTTTAGAACATTTATATCATACGCAAATTACGCCGGACGTTATCCCCGGCTTCGATTTATCCGGCAAATCAAAAGTTTTGCATGATATCCCTACCATACTTTACGAAGGATTGCATCCTATAAAAATCCAAATCAACACCTGTCTGCGGGCACCGCCGGCCGCTTAGTTTCTGACTTTAGACAAAATATTTAATACTTGCAAACAAAATAAACTCAATCAAAATGAAAAAAACAGTTTATGTTGCGATAGCCGCCTTATGGTTATCCATCAACTCATTATATGCTCAAAAAACCGATTCTAATGTTTTTGGCGATGTGCAAAGCAACGGCGTACACGTACCGTTCGTAACCATTGCCGTAAAAGGGACAACCATCGGAACAACCACCGATGAAACAGGCCACTACATGCTCACAAACCTTCCGGCAGGGAGACAGACGCTGGTGGCGCAAAGTGTAGGATATAAATCACAGGAAAAAGTGGTGGAAATTGAGGCTGGACGATCCATCGAAATAAATTTCAAAATAGAAGAAGAAATAATGCATTTAGACGATGTGGTGGTTACGGGAACCCGTACTTTTAAAAGGCGGACCGAAACCCCTATAGTGGTAAACGTATTGGATGCCAAGAGCCTGGATGCAGTGCAGGCATGCAACATCTCGGAAGGATTGCGGTTTCAGCCGGGATTGCGCGTGGAAACAGACTGCCAGACATGCAGCTACACACAGCTGCGGATGAACGGCCTTGGCGGCGGCTATTCGCAAATTTTAATCAATGGCCGGCCTGTTTTTAGTCCGCTTATCGGATTATACGGAATGGAGCAAATTCCCGCGAACATGGTAGAGCGCATTGAGGTGGTCCGAGGCGGCGGCTCGGCTCTGTACGGCTCCAGCGCCATTGGCGGGACGGTAAACGTAATCACGCAAATTCCAACAAGGTCGGACTATGAGGTGAGTTTCACCACCAACAGTATAAACGGGGCAGCGATAGACAATGTGCTGACCGCCAACACAACCATGCTTTCGAGGAATAAAAAAGCGGGCGTGTCGCTTTTTGCCAACCGCAGGGTCCGCGATTTTTACGACCATCCGGGTATTACACTCAAAAATGATGGTACAACCGTAATCGAAAAAGACAACTTCTCGGAACTTCCCGCTCTGGAAAGCAACTCGTTTGGTGGAAACCTGATTTTTACTCCCACACACGGCCAAAAACTGGAAGTTAACTTTTCAAGCCTTTATGAATATCGGTATGGCGGCGAAATGATTAAAAAAGAGGCGCATTTGGCTAAACAATCCGAAGAACGGACGCACAACATTTTAATGGGCGGTTTGGATTATCAGATTAATTTTAACAACGACAACAGCTCCTTCATCAGTTATTTTGCAGGGCAAAAGACCAAACGAAACCATTATACTGGTCTGTATCCGGCACCGGATGATTTTGATACTCCCGAAGAATTTGCGGAGGCCGAGGCGCAGCATCTGAAAAACCCGCCTTACGGCTACACAAGCAACCACACCTTGCAAGCAGGTGTCCAATTCAACCACCGATTGACAAACTTTATAAAGGGGACAAACGTGCTGACCGTGGGTACGGAATATCTGCTCGACGATATTTTGGATTCCATTCCGCATTATCAGTACGGGGTTGATCAGACCACAAAAAATGCGGCAGCCTTTCTGCAAAGCGACTGGAAGCTCAGCAATACATTTACCGTTTTGACCGGAGTGCGTGCCGATAAGCACAACCTGGTAAACCACGTTATCCTGAGCCCGCGCGTATCGATGTTGTACAGGCTGAAAAATTACACGCAGTTCCGTCTTACCTGGGGAACCGGCTTCCGTGCGCCGCAAGCTTTCGATACCGATATGCACATTGCATTTGCAGGAGGCGGGGTTTCCCGCATTTCGCTAGCCCCGGACCTGAAGGAGGAGCGCTCCAACAGTTTTAGCGGTTCGGTAAATTACGACAAAGCAACCGAAAATTACATTTACGGCTTCACCCTGGAAGGTTTTTACACCAAGCTGAACGACGCTTTTCATCTTCAACCGGTGGGAAGGGATGAGTATGGCGAACAATTTGAAAAACAAAACGGCCCGGGGGCGACGGTGAAAGGAGTTACACTTGAATTGCGTGCCAACTACAACAAAAAAGTGCAACTGGAATCGGGATTCACGTGGCAGAAGAGCCTTCACTCCGAGGCGGTGGAAAACATTGAAGGATTGGAGGCTAAGCGCGAATTTCTACGTACCCCCAACGATTACGGTTACGCCATCCTTTCGTTTTTTCCGGTAAAAAACCTAAACGCATCCGTCAGCAGCGTTTATACCGGCAAAATGCTTTTGGCAAAGTTTTCTCCAAACATAGCGCTCCGGCCCAACGAATACCGCACCTCTCCATCGTTCACCGAATTCAGCGCGAAAGTGGGATACACGTTTGAACTGCCTTTCTTCGACAGTGGGCTGGAGATTTTCGGAGGTGTAAAAAATATCGGCAACTTTTACCAAAACGATTTTGATAATTACCGGAACCGCGACAGCAATTACGTTTGGGGACCGGGATTACCAAGAACATTTTATGTGGGTTTGAAAGTGATGGCGTTGTAGGAGAATTAAATTTCTTCAAACCTTGCCGTAAAGAACCTCAACTGTTTGGGTTCATAAACGAAACGAAGCCCCCTGATCTTTTCCTTCTGTTTGTACAGGTTAATAACCGCATCGGCAACCACATCCATATGCCGGTAAGTATAAACCCTGCGCGGAATGGTCAATCGGACAGTTTCCAGTTTTGGGTGGTGGTTTTCTCCTGTAGTTTTGTCGCGCCCGGCAGAAACGATGCCGCGCTCCATACTACGAACGCCGGATTCCACGTATAAGTTCGCCGCTAAACTTTGTGCGGGGAATTGATCTTGTGTCAGGTGCGGGCAAAACCGGCGGGCATCCAGAAAAACAGCATGCCCGCCAACAGGCTCAACTATGGGGACTCCGGCTACTTTGAGTTTTTCTCCCAAGTAGCGTACTTGCTTGATTCTGTGCTCGATATATTCAAATTGCATGGATTCCTGCAGCCCGATAGCCATGGCTTCCATATCGCGTCCGGCCATTCCGCCGTACGAGGGCATCCCTTCATAAACCACCACCATCTCTTTTGCAGATGAGAAGAGATCATCATCGTTCATGCACAAAAACCCACCGATATTCACCAAACAGTCCTTCTTGCCGCTCATCGTGCAGCCATCGGCATAACTGAACATCTCACGAACGATTTCTTTGATGGATTTATCGGCAAAGCCTGCTTCCTGTTCCTTTATGAAATAGGCGTTCTCCACACAGCGGGTAGCGTCGTAGAACACTTTTATGCCGTATTTATCGGCCAGTTTCCGGACAGCACGCATATTTTCCATCGAAACCGGTTGTCCTCCGGCCAAGTTAACAGTAACGGCCAGACAAATATACGCGATATTTTCGGCGCCCTTTTCATCGATAAGTTTTTGCAGTTTATTTAAATCGATATTTCCCTTAAACGGAATATCCAGTCCGGCATCGTGTGCCTCATTGCGGATGATGTCGATAAAGACTCCGCCGTTCCGCTCCTGATGGTAGCGGGTGGTAGTAAAATACATATTTCCCGGAACGAACTGCCCGGGGCAGATAGCGATTTGCGACAGGATATTTTCCGCTCCACGTCCCTGGTGCGTAGGGACTAAATGCTTAAATCCGAAAATTTCCCGAACCGTTTTTTCCAGATGTTGAAAGTTTCTGCTTCCGGCGTAGGCTTCGTCGCCCATCATCATTCCTCCCCACTGTTTATCGCTCATGGCATTGGTTCCGCTGTCGGTAAGCAAATCGATATATACATCTTCCGAATTGATGAGAAAGGTATTGTAACCGGCTTCTTTGATCACTTTTTCCCGCTCTTCGCGAGAGTTCATTTTTACAGTTTCCACCGCTTTTATGCGGAAAGGTTCCGCTGGATAGTCGTTTAAATTCATAATAGTGGTATTAATAATGATGTGCAATTAGTATTACACTTCAAAATTATGACAAAAAGACGAAACAGCAAAGGAATTAAGGTATATTTTTTAAAATCAACTATCAAATGGAAATTTAAAGGTTTCGAAATGACAGCTTATTTCAGCAAATCGGGACGCAACCGCTTAGTCCGTTCGTGTGCCTGCTCCAGGCGCCATTCGGCGATTTTGCGTTCATGGCCGGAAAGGAGCACCTCGGGAACGTGCCAGCCGCGGTATTCCGCCGGACGGGTATAAACCGGCGGGGCGAGCAAATTATCCTGAAAAGAATCGGAAAGTGCAGATTGCTCATCGCCTATTGCTCCGGGAATTACCCGGACAACGGCATCGGCAATCATTGCCGCGGCAAGTTCACCGCCGGTAAGCACAAAGTCACCTATGGATATTTCGCGGGTAATCAAGTGTTCCCGCACCCGATAATCCACTCCCTTGTAATGTCCGCAAAGGATAATGAGGTTCTTTAAAAGCGACAGCTCATTAGCGGTTTTTTGAGTAAACTGTTCACCGTCGGGCGTAGTGAAAATCACTTCATCGTAATCGCGTTGCGATTTCAGATGCGATATGCAGCGGTCAATCGGCTCAATCTGCAACACCATTCCGGCCTCCCCGCCAAAAGGATAATCGTCCACACGGCGGTGCTTGTCGAGCGTGTAATCACGCAGGTTGTGCAGTCCGAATTGTACCAGGCCTTTCTCCTGCGCACGCTTCAGGATGGAGCAATTAAGCGCTCCCTCAATCATTTCCGGTAAAACGGTAATTATATCTATTTGCATAAGTGGTGAGTTTTTCAACTTCCCCCGCCGGTACCTGATCCTTCCTGAGAACTTCCGCCCTGTAAGATATCCTCGTTGGTAATGGTACGTTGTACTTTTCTAACTGAAGACTTCAAATCTCCAAAACGATACGTCAGGCTCAAGCGGAAGGTACGCATCGGATTTTGATAATTCATTTTTTGAACAAACCCTTCACCGGTGGTCGTCAACTTGAAATCGCGGTACTTGTGAAAAGGAGTGGTAGTATTAAGAGAGACATCCAGTTTCTTGTTAAAGAAGCTCTTCATCGCACTAAACGAATAAAAGTAGAACGTCGACTGGGTGGTTTGCAATTGTATGCTGTTCGTGAAAATTCCTCCGTTGGCGGTAAGCCTTACGTCTTTGGGCAGCGTAAATGTTATGCTTCCGAAACCGCGTCCCGAAAATCCGCTGTTTCTCATTCCGGCATTTTCCGTACTTTGAATATCGGTATAAATTAACGATCCGTTCAGATTCATCCGGATAGCCGGTATAGGTGTCCAGCTGGCATATCCATCCAGTCCCACCGACTGATTACGGCCGATATTCCGGTATGTATTGTTGGTGACACCGTTTTCATCCACAAAAATATACGATGTGATGGCGTTTTGAGTAAACGAATAGCTGAGTGTCGCGTTGAAGTTGACTTTTTGCGAAAACGAACCGTAATTAATGTTTAAATTATGCGTCTGTTCGGCATCCAAGCCGGGATTCCCGTAACGGATGTTATTGGGGTCGGCATCATTGACGTAGGGATTCAAATACCAGATTCCCGGGCGCGATATGCGCATGTTGTAGCCCCAACGTAATGTCTTAGTCATTCCCAGCTGGTAGGAGAAAGCTGCCGAGGGGACTAGATCGAAGAAGTTGGAATGTACTATCGTATCGTTTTTTGCGTTTATAAAGTGTATTTTTTGAGCGGTATTCTCGCCGCGAAGCCCCAGTTTCACACCGAATTTTCCGGCTTTCAACCCGTATCCGGCGTATCCCGATGCGATTCTTTGCTCGTGATCGAGGTCGTTCTTACGTTTCAAATCCTCTTTCCATTGCCCGTCGTTGGCCACATCCAGAAACATGTTGTCGCCACGGCTGGAGTTATCGCGATAGATGTATTTCAGGCCTACTTCTACACTGTGCTTGTTGGTAAGGGGGTTTACGTAATCTATTTGTCCGGTATGTTCATTTCCGCCCGCGTCGTTGATGCTCTTTATACGATAGCCGTCGGGATAGATATAATTGACTACATTATCGTATTCGCTTTCGAATTCGCTATTGTTGGGATCTCTTTCGAAACGATAGGAAACGGTCAGCAACTCATCTTTCTTTTTAAAAGTCCGCTGATAATCGGTTGCCAGCGTAAATGACCCGAAATGCGACATGGATTTATTCTTCAGCAGGTACGAATAATCCCTCGCGCCTTCCGAAAGTGCATCCTGTTTTGAATCGGAATGAAACTTCCCGCCGAATTGTCCGACGGAAACGTTGAACAGATTCAGCGTATCCGGCTCGTAACTGAGCGATGTATTGTAAAACAACCCGCCTCCGTAGTTTTTGGAAATCCCGTCCTGCGTCAACTTATTCACCGGGTTTGGAGCCATCTCTTCCCGGATGAACGATGTCTTGGCCTCAGGCCTGTTGTGGTAAAAATAACTTCCGTTCCCGGTAAACCCGAACTTGCCGTATTTTAACGACAAATAGCCGTTACCTCCATATCCTCCAAACGTATCGCCATTAGCTCCCACGGAACCCGAATAGCCTTCATCCGCCCGTTTGTCGGTAATAATGTTTATGATTCCCCCCACACCTTCGGCATCGTAGCGCGCTCCGGGATCGGTAATCACCTCTATATTCTTTACGCTGTTGGCCGGCATACTTTTCAACACTTGCGACGGATTGTTCGAAATCATATTCGACGGCTTCCCGTTCATGTAAATTTTGAAACTCGACGAACCTTTCAGCTGGATATTGTCCTCACCGTCAACGGTGACTAAAGGCACCTTACGAAGCAATTCCAGCACATTCGATGTGGATGCTTCGGGGTCGTCTTTTGCACTGTAGGTAAGCTTATCTATTTCCACCTTCACCAGCGGGCGCTGTGCCGTTACGCTAACCTCCTGCAACTCGGTTGAACTTTCAGTCATTTCAATTTGCCCGAGATTGACTTGCGATTCTCCGTTTTTCACTTCCACGTTACGGTTGAGACTGTTCATCCCGACAAACTGAAACGTAAAAATATAGTTTCCGGCTTGCAGCGAGGTAGTAAAATTACCGCTGTCGTCGGTAGCAAATTTCTTGATGGATTTTTGTGGAACCGTTGTGCTGGCAACAGAAATAGTGGCATACGGGAGCGGTTGTTGGTCGCTGGCGCTCGTCAGTTGCCCTTTAACAGTCGTGCCCTCTGCATAGATAACAACTGAAATCAGAAAGAAAATTAGTGATAATAGGGTTAGTTTCATAAGGATTCACATTGAAATTTTGACAAAAGTAGTTAATAAATTCAATAAAGAGTTCTCCCAAGCGCCCCATTACGATAATTTAGTAAAGATAGCATCCTCTGGCGTTCCTTTTTACATTTTTAAACATCGGATTTATTCTTACTTTGTATAGACGCAGCGTTCGTTGGTTTTCTTACACGAAAAATGTTAGAAACTGTTTAAATTTCTTACGAAAAAAGTAAATAAACAATCTTTGCCTTCAAAACAAATTTAAACTTTCTCTAATTTAGCGTAATGATTACCGGAAAAGATTTTTTTCATACTTTTGTGAATAAAGACTTCTCAATCAAAATAAAAATTATGCTCAACATTATCCTCATCATATTATCGGGCGTTGTTGTGGGATATTTTGTCAGAAAAATTCCACAGGTAAAATACACAGGAACAATTATAAGCCTAATCATTATGCTATTGCTATTCTTTCTTGGCGTATCGGTGGGTACAAATGAACAACTGGTAAAAAATTTCAGTTCCATCGGCCTCGATGCTCTGATTATCACTTTTGGAGCCACGTTGGGAAGCGTGCTTTGTGCCTGGCTGATATACTCAACGTTTTTTAAAAAGCCATGAAGCAATCACTCATTTATCTTTTACTTTTTGCTTTGGGTGTAATTCTTGCTCTTTTTGGCTGGATCCCCGAAGTGTTGCTGAAAGACGATATTTCCAAATGGATCCTTTACGGATTACTTTTCTTTGTGGGAATACAGATCGGCTCAAGTAAAAACATGTTCACTGCCGTAAGGCGATTTGGATTTAAAATTGTTTTGGTGCCTGTTGCTACCACTGTCGGGACTTTTGCAGGGGTAGCGCTGGTGAGCATCTTACTTCCAGGAAGGAGCCTGAGCGATTGCCTCAGTGTAGGCGCCGGATTTGCGTACTACTCCCTATCGAGTATTCTCATCTCGGAATTCCGTGGGGCAGAACTGGGTACGGTCGCCTTGCTGGCGAATATTATGCGCGAGTTCATCGTCCTGGTTTTTACGCCGTGGATGGTAAGGTATTTCGGGAAACTATCCCCCATTTGTGCCGGTGGCGCCACCACCATGGATACCACACTTCCTGTTATCACTAAATACTCGGGGCCCGACTACGTAGTCGTCGCACTTTTCCACGGAATGATTATTGATTTTTCCGTACCTTTGTGGGTTAGTTTTTTCCTGACTCTGTAAATTGATATTATGCGTTCACTTATCGTCGCACTCATCATCCATTTCACACTCAACGTCCTTGTCTTCCTAAAGGGTTGGGACGTTTTTAAAACGCAAAGAGCGCTCCGGGCGTCCTGGACGGTTATTTTCGCTTTCGAGTTTCTGGTATATCTCACCGGATTCCTGTTTTACCGCCGTCTTCCTCCTGAACTTATTCATCTCATTCGCGTGATGGGAACAAGCTGGATGCTCTTCCTTTTTTATCTTGGCGGCCTGGTGTTGATCTTCGACTTTCTGTATCTGGTATTCAGGAAGCAACTCGCTCGTCCCAAAGAGCTGGTGAACCAGCCTGCAAAGATGAAACTCATCGTCTTTCTTTCATCCATAGTGATGGTGGTCTCCGTGTTGTATTACGGCAATTACAAATTCAATCACCCCGAGGTACAACAAGTGAATATGGAGATAGGCAAACCGGCCGGAAAGATGGACTCCGTCAGGATAGCGATGATTGGCGACATGCATCTGGGATACCTGATCAACAGGGACGATGCGCGAAGAATGGTAGATTTGATTTTGCAGCAACAGCCCGACTTGATCCTTTTTGTGGGGGATATCCTCGACTCCAGCATTGAGCCGGTTCTGGAACAGAGGATGGGCGAAGAACTCCGTCGGCTTCGGGCACCGTTGGGCGTATATTCCTGTACGGGCAACCACGAATACCGTTTCGAAGCCGAGCAAAAAATTGAGTTTTTGAACGCTGTGGGAATTAAAATGCTCCGCGACTCGGCCGTCCTGATTGACAGCGCTTTTTACGTGGTGGGACGTGAAGACCTTACATTTAAGAAACGACTGCCCCTGTCCGAGGTTCTGAAAAGGCAACATGTAGACAGGTCTAAACCCGTTATCGTGCTCAACCACAACCCGCACGATATTGATGAGGAGGTCAATGCCGGCACCGATATTGCGCTATACGGACATACACATCACGGGCAGGCTTTCCCCGGAAATATCGCTACGCGATTAACTTTTAAAGTAGCCTACGGATACGCCAGAAAAGGCAACACACATATCTATGTAACCTCCGGGCTGGGATTGGCAGGCCCGCAATACCGCATCGGCTCGGTTTCGGAGATTGCGATGCTAAATGTGCGGTTTGGTAAGTAGCTACAGAAACGGTATTACTTTCTCCAAGTGCACGGTGTGCGATCCTTTTAACAGCACATAATATCCCGTTAAAGGATGTTGCTTCAACTCCTCTATCAATTGTTCCACGGTTTCGAAGACAAGCGTATTTCCGGCGGTGCCACCCCCGACCGCTCCGTCGATGAAAACGGAACCTACCAGGTACATTTTATTGAACGACTGTCCCCGCAAATACTCCAACATCTTCCTGTGCTCCCCTTCGGTAATACTGCCCAACTCTTTCATCTCTCCCAGAACGACTGCTTTTGGCAAATCGGATTTGATTTTTGCAAAAAAATCCAGCATCGCCTTCATGCTTGTGGGATTGGCATTGTAAGCATCAATAATAAGATCGTTGTGCTGAGTGCGTTCAAATTGCGAACGGTTATTTTTGGGCTCGTATGTTTCGAGAGCATCACTTATGTACTCGGCGTTGATGCCGAAATATTTGCCGATTGCAGCAGCCGCAAGCGCATTATCGAGATTATACTCTCCCACCAGATGTGTCTTCACGCGGTACGGATGTTCAAAAAAGTTCCAATCGAAGTGTAGAAAGGGCGTCTCGGCCGACAACGTCCCCGACACAAACAAGGCGGGATTGTCACGTCCGTACAAAATCCTGTCCAGGCCTTCCGACCTTTCGTTCAGTATAGGATTGTCCTTATTCACAAATACCTTACCTTCGTGTTGACGGATAAAATCGTAGAGTTCGCATTTGGTATTGACCACGTTTTCCAACGACCCGAATCCTTCTATATGAGCTTTTCCTATATTGGTAATTAATCCGATATTGGGTTCAGCAATTTCACATAATGCACGGATCTCGCCGGGATGATTGGCTCCCATCTCTATGACGCCGATTTCGTGCGACTTGTTTATAGACAGCAACGTGAGCGGAACACCTATGTGGTTGTTGAAATTTCCCTGCGTAAAAGCCACGTTAAACTCCTTGGAAAGGATGGTGGCAAGTAACTCCTTTGTGGTGGTTTTTCCGTTTGTACCCGTAATTCCCACAATGGTTATCTTTAGTTTTTTTCGGTGATAATTGGCCAGCTTCTGTAAGGTCTCCAGCACATTTTCCACCACGATCACGCGCGGATTCTCCGGCTTGTCGTTTTCCCATTCATCCACTACAGCATATGCACAACCTCTTTCAATCGCACTTTCGGCAAACCGATTGCCATTGAACCGATCGCCTTTGAGCGCAAAGAAAATAGAATTGTGTGGGCAAACCCGGGAGTCGGTAGTAACTACCGGATGTTTTTTATAGATTTCGTATAATGCGGAAATTTCCATAATGTTCCTTTTGAACTCACAACTTTTTCGCTATTTCTTTCGGAAGCGACTCTTTATTAACAACGATACTCAGAGTTTTATAACGGACAAAAGCTTCCGATGCATACCAAACTCCATTGTAAGGCCCTGTTTTGCCCCACGAATTTTTCACCATATAATATTTGTTACCGTTCTGGTCTTTGGCAATACCGTAAATATGCATGCCGTGATCGTCGGTGGTCTGGTAGTTATCGTACGCCAATTGACGCATCTCCTGCGTGATATTTTTCTCCTTCAGCACTTCAGTACCAACCTTGCCGGTGATGGTTGAGCGCCTTTCGCGTTCCGATAAACCCAGCCATTTTGCCTGGTCGGTCCCGGCATTTTCTGCCGCGTTTTCATCGGGAACAATGGCAATACCCTGGCGCGAGAATCCACCTTCGCTCACATCCGATGCCCAGGCAACAGTATAACCGTTCATAATGGCATTATCAATAACCGCCATCATTTCATTCACAGGCAGGTTGTACGAGTTTGCCCAACGCCAGTTATCGGGTACTTCAATGGGAAATGACACATAAAACGGATGATGCGTGAATGAAGTTATCGAGATGTAGTCGTTCTGATTCAGCCCCAGAAAATCCTTGAACGATTGTGGGGTATAGGTTTTTCCGTTGTAAGTGAACGAAGCGGGCTTTTCGTCCAGATAAGCATCTAAAATACCTTTAAACCCTTTGAGCCAGACTGTCGAGACATTATTATTTCCAATGATTCCATTCATATAACCGCTCAACACCTTGTCCATTTCACCGTGGTCGTGCCGGTCAGCTCCGTCGGGTAATCCGGGATAGGCTTCATCGGGAACAATCCCGTACTCATCGAGCGTCTCTATCACATCGGCAAATGATCCCCCGGGTGAAAAACTCAGGTGCCCGTGTGTGCGGACAAATTTTTCGGCTTTGTCTTCGTAGTTTCTTCTCACGATATACATTTCCGACAGGTCGAATGTTCCTTTTCCTTTTCGCAGTAACTCGGACTCCAGGAAGCTTACACCCGAAAAGCTCCAGCAAGTGCTCGTGCTTGCCTGATTTTTTACGGACGTTACGGGATTTTCTTTAACTACAGTAAATGTATAAACCGAATCTTGCGGGAAAAGAGAAAGGGAGATAAAAAGCGCAAAAGCAATTAAAGTTAACCTGTTCATACGATCATTTTTTGGATTGTTTTATTTGATGTACAAAGTTAACCTAAAAAGGGAAACCGGACTTTATTTTTGGGGCTATAAATAGCTAAAAAAGCAAAAAAAACGTATCTTTGACATCGGAAATAAAAAACTGCCGAAAATTCACTTGAAAATATTTTAACAGACATATGAATGACCTACAACCTAAAAAGAAAAAGAGCAGAAAATGGCTCGGACGGTTTCTCGGAATCGTTTTGATTGTACTCGCCGTATTTGCGTATGTGCGTTATTATTACGTCTTTGGAACAGGAGTAAAATCCGGAGAATTGAATTATTTAGTCTATAAAGGCGTAATTTTCAAAACTTACGAAGGGAAGCTCATTCAAACCGGATTCAGGGCGGATAAGCCGGGCGGGTTGCAGTCTAACCAATTCGATTTTTCGGTAGAGGACAAGGAAATCGCCGAAAAACTGATGTTATCGAGCGGAAAGCACGTACAACTACATTACAAAGAGTTTTTTGCTCCAATTCCCTGGCGCGGATACACAAAATTCATAGTTGACAGCATCATCTCCATCGAGGAACCCCGTCCCGATCTCCAGCAAGAGATTGTGCCGTATGTTTTGGATACGATGTAGTGATGTCATGGCAAAAAAGAAGTTCTATGTAGTTTGGCAAGGTGCCGTGCCGGGAGTTTACCCGTCGTGGGACGAGTGCAAGGCGCAGGTATCGGGTTTTGAGAATGCGCGGTATAAATCTTTTGGAACACAAGAAGAGGCCGAGGCGGCCTTTAATGATAATCCCTGGAAATATATTGGGAAAGCAGAAGGAAGAGTAAGAAAAGCAGCCCCGTCAAAGAAGAAGTTCCTTACCGAAAGCATCGCGGTGGATGCTGCCTGCAGCGGGAATCCCGGGCTTATGGAATATCGGGGTGTTTTTGTGGCAGATGGTGTGGAGATCTTTCACGTTGGCCCCTTGAAAGATGGCACCAACAATATCGGCGAGTTTTTAGCCATTGTTCACGCACTGGCATTGTTGAAACAGAAAAACAGCAACCTGCCGGTTTATTCCGATAGCATGAATGCCATAAAATGGGTGATCAGGAAAAAATGCAATACCAAATTGGAAAAAACCAAGGGGAACCAACCTGTTTTCAGTCTTATTGACCGGGCCGAGAGATGGTTATCGGAAAATTCCTATGAAAACCCCGTTATCAAATGGGAAACCGATAACTGGGGTGAGATTCCGGCAGATTTTGGAAGGAAATAGAGCGGCCGATTATTTTATTGAGTTAATCAATCTTCCTCATCCTCCTCTTCTTCGGGATCAAAAGATTTGGGTGCTTTCAGGGTTGGGAAAATACGGTGGATATTTTGCGCAACTTTTTCGGCAAATTCTTCGAGTTCCATATTCACAGCCTGCGCAGCCTGAGCGTAAACGTCGCGGATATCCATAAAATCCTCGTCAGTCTCGCAGAAGAGGTTTTCGAGGGGAATAAGCTCCATCGACTCCACATTTATATCGTCACCCACTGAAAAGTAAAAGCCTTCACGAACCAGTCGTTTTGTCAGTTCGGGCTTGCCCCGGTACCCGTGCAGGATCCACGGCTGGGCAGGATTGGCCTCTTCGCGCACACGCAACAACTCCTCCCACGCTTTCACGCAGTGGATAATCAGTGGTTTTTTCAGCTTTTCCGATAAAACAATATGTTCCTTAAACACAGGTATCTGAATATCAAAAGAAGGGCCTTTCAATTTATCTAATCCGGTTTCGCCAATGCCGACAATACGCGG
This sequence comes from Bacteroidia bacterium 43-41, assembly GCA_001898165.1. Classification (GTDB taxonomy): domain Bacteria; phylum Bacteroidota; class Bacteroidia; order Bacteroidales; family Dysgonomonadaceae; genus Petrimonas. The sequence continues at coordinate 122,598 of MKTD01000011.1, read as the reverse complement.
GTCTCCCACAATCTCTTTCAAATAAATCATCTGATTTTCGCTGTCTTCGGAATACCAGGGATGGATTCCGCAGGAAAAGGCATGGCGGTCGTTAGTGTCTCTGGCTACTTCAAACTCAAGGGGGTACACATCGAGAATACACGAGTGATAGGGATCATCGGTGTCCTCTAAAAGAATCTGGTGGGTGTGGACGTCGTATAGTTCCATATAAATTTCTACTCCGCTTTCGGTTTGTCTTGCTGCTTTTTGGGCTTGGGTTCAGGCACCGGGTCATATCCCGATCCGCCCCACGGATTGCAGCTTAAAATGCGTTTTGCAGACAAATACGTTCCTTTGAAAGGCCCGTGTTTTTTAAGTGCTTCTATGGTGTATTGCGAGCAAGTGGGCGTGTATCGGCAACTGGGCGGCAAGAGCGGTGAAATAGCGTAACGGTAAAAATAGACAGGCGCAAGAAGCAACCGCGTAAGCGCATTTTTTAAAAACTTCAGCATTTCTCTCTTTCGATCGTTAGTTTATTCGATATTTCGCGCAAAGATTTGCACACACTTTTCTCTACAATATCATAACCGGAAAGTTCATCTTTCACGTAAACAAATGCAATGTCAATCCGATGATTATCCGGCAACAAATTGGATTGTAACAAGCCTTTGTTCAACCTGTAGGCCTCTCTCACCAATCTTTTCATCCGGTTGCGGGCCGTTGCCCGTTTCAATCTCTTTTTGGGTATGCTTATCAGAACAGAAACAGCTTCCGACGCAGTACATTCGTATTCATAAAAGACAATCCTGAACGGATACATAAGAAAGGACTTGCCGCAGGCAAAAAGATCTTCCATTCTTTTTTTACCGGTTACACGTTCCTCTTTTTTGAAAGTAAAACGTTGTCCTTCAACCATAGATAACAGCATTTCCTCCGAAAGCAATTATTATTGCAAAGATAATTGTTTTTGCAATTGATTGTATTGCTTCGGAAATAAAAATTAAAATTAATAAAGATTTTCGAGATTGAAGCTACTTCGGTTGCTGATTTACAATCAGGCGTATTTTTTTTGATTTTCTTTCAGAAAAGCTTCAAGTGCCATGCTCATCGACGGATATTCCGGTGTCGGCGCTTCACAATCGAGTCGTAACCCCTCGTCTAAAATAGCCTTTGCGGTAGTACCCCCAAAGCAGCCAATAGCCGTATCACCCTGCTTGAAATCGGGGAAATTTTTCATTAACGATTGCACACCCAGCGGACTAAAGAAAATGATCATATCCGTATTAAGTACTTCGCCTTCCTCGTAATCGTTGCTCACAGTACGATACATCACACTTGGAGTAAACTTCAGCTTTTTTGAAGTCAGGTAGTTCAGCACTTCTTCATTATGCTCCTCGGGAACCGGAACAAGCAGGTTTTCTTTCGAATGCTTGGTAAAAGCGGCGTTCAACCCTTCTATCTTTCCCGTTTGGCTGAAAAATATTTTCCTTTTTCTGTAAACGATGTATTTTTGCAGGTAAAGGGCCACGGTCTCGGATATACAAAAGTATTTCATTGATTCGGGCATAGTGATTTTCTGCTCCTCGCAAAGTGAGAAGAAATTATCTACAGCCGTACGCGAAGTCATTACAATACCGGTAAATTCAAGTATGTTTATACGTTGATGACGGAATTCTTTTAAGGAAACTCTTTCAACTTTTATAAAGGGCCTGAATTCAAATTCCACATGATATTTCTCTCCCAATTCGAAATAAGGAGATTTTCCGTTACCGGGTTGAGGTTGGGATATCAGGACTCTTTTTACTTTGCGTACATCCATAACGTATTAATTACCTGCAATATTTACTAAAGAAACCACCCCTTTGTAAATCAGAAAAAAAGGGACGATTTCAATGGCGCAAAGGTACAAAAAATAATTAAGCAAACCCACTTTGTTTTTAGCAAAAACATTTAACAAGTTCCAAAAAACGACCATCATTATAATAAAAAAAATTATAATTAGTAAAAAAAGAGCTGTTTTTGCATATTCAGGTACAAATACAAAGAACATTGCCGGAATAAAAATAAGCACTCCCACCAGTTCAACCACCCTAAAATATTTCTCTGTCCACTCCTCTAGGCCCCACTCAGGGAAAATATAACCTATAATTCTATATACCAGATACTTAACGCTAATAAAAAGCAGGATTCCGAAAAAAATTGCCAGAAATAGAAAAATCATATTTTTCGCAGATAAACCGGAAATACCTTTATCCCACAAAAAAACAAAAAGAATAATGGCCAGGATCAGGATGGTTTGGAAAATCAAAAAAAACTCGCTCCAAACCCCGGTGGTGGTAATCTCCTCCTTAAAAATCGCCCGCCTCCTCACTCCACCCGAAAAGATATTTCTGAAGTTAGCTGCCAGCGTGGGGCCTTCTTTATTAAACCAGAAGGCAAGAATAACAAAACACGACGAAAAGAACAGAAAAAAAATACTCTGGATGGTTTGTGAAAAAGGCAGCAGCGTTCCGGAAAAGCCCTGCATCATTTGCCCTGACAAAGCCGTAACGGCTGTGGTGTCGATGTCAAAAAAGATCCGTGTGCTATCTGTAGGGATATACTCAAATGACGAAAACCCGACCCGGATTGAATCGGATAAAGAGACGGAATCTGCCGGTATTTGAGGAATTGTATCGAACACACATCACGAATTTGCGACAAATTTACAACTCTTTTTTGTCATATTTGGTAAAAGATGGTTTCCAAGCCTCAAAATTTTGCAGGCAATCCATTACTTCACCCGGCGAATCAACCACTTGCCACATATTACGGTAATCAGGATGAAGAAATTTTTCGCGGATCATTTTGTCAAACATCACCAACAACGGATCGTAATAACCGTTGACATTGAGAATGATAACAGGATTCTTGTATAATCCCAACTGTTTCCAGGTGAGAATTTCCGCCAATTCTTCCAACGTCCCGAATCCGCCCGGAAGTGCAATGGCCGCATCGGATTGCTTTGCCATCAGGAATTTCCGCTCGTGCATCGTTTCAGTAACTACCAACTCCGATAACCGGGGATGGCACCACCCCGAATCGATCATAAATTGCGGAATAATTCCTTTTGCCTTTCCTCCGTTTTCGAGCACGCTATCGTTTACCGCCCCCATTAATCCTTGTTTTCCGGCACCGGTTATGCACGTGATGCTATTTTCTGCCAGGGCCTTTCCCAATTCCCTGGCAGCATCGAAATAAACATCTTCAATGTGTGCGCTTGAGGCACAGTAAACAACAACTCCCCTAACGTTATTTCCGGATAAATTACGCTTCATTTTTCCGAGACAGGCCAATTAAGTGAAATCCTTTTTAAACTCTTCCCTGATTACATCCACATAATCCAGTTTCTCCCACGTGAAGAGTTCAACTTCTCTTATCACCGGCTCCGGCATATACCGGGATTCGAATTTTTTCGTGACGATTTGCGGCTCGCGGCCCATATGCCCGTAAGAAGCCGTTTCCAGGTAAATCGGGTTACGAAGTTTCAACCGGTTCTCTATGGCTTTGGGGCGCATATCGAAGATCGACTCCACCTTTTTGGCAATTTCAGCATCGGCCAGATTCACTTTGCTTTTCCCGAATGTATTCACGTAAATATTCATCGGACGAGCTACGCCTATAGCATATGAAACCTGTATCAACACTTCGGGCGCCACTCCCGCCGCAACCAGGTTTTTGGCGATATGGCGTGCCGCATACGCTGCCGAACGATCCACTTTCGACGGATCCTTTCCAGAAAATGCTCCTCCCCCATGTGCTGCTTTGCCACCGTAAGTATCCACGATAATTTTTCGTCCAGTCAATCCCGTATCTCCGTGCGGTCCACCGATAACGAACTTTCCGGTAGGGTTTACGTGATACGTTATCTTATCATCAAAAAGTTTATGAATATCCCCGGTGTACTTGTATTTATCACGGACACGCGGAATGAGAATCGTTTTCACGTCTTCGGCAATTTGCTGCTGCATGGCCGCATCAGCTTTTGAAGCCGCTTCTTTCGTGTTATTTTCGGGACAAATAAACTCATCGTGCTGGGTGGAAATCACAATAGTATCGATGCGCACAGGTGTGCCGTCCTGCGAATATTCAATGGTAACCTGCGATTTGGCATCGGGACGGAGGTAAGGCATCAGCTGCAACTCATTCTTGCGGATGTAAGCCAATTCGCGCAATAAAGCGTGGCTTAAATCCAATGCCAGCGGCATATAGTTGTCCGTTTCGGCAGTGGCGTAACCGAACATCATTCCCTGATCGCCGGCGCCTTGATCCATCGGGTCGGCTTTGCCGTCAACACCCCGGTTTATGTCGTCGGATTGTTCGTGAATGCTCGAAAAGACACCGCACGATTTTGCTTCAAACTGATATTCACTTTTGGTGTAACCAATGCCGGCAATCACCTTGCGCGCCACTTCGGCCACATCAACATATGCGTTTGATTTAACTTCTCCGGCAAGAACAACCTGCCCGGTTGTCACTAACGTTTCGCAAGCTACTTTCGAGTCAGGGTCATAAGCCAGAAACTCATCAAGCAAAGCATCCGATATCTGATCGGCTACTTTATCGGGATGTCCTTCGGACACCGATTCGGAGGTAAAAAAATAGTTCATCTTTTTATAGATTAGAATAGCGTTTATTTATAAACAAGCGGAGAGTGTGAACGTGCAACGGAGAAAATAGGAATGCAGAATTTCGTTTTAGCATTTTTTTCTGTGGTTGCAAGCAGTTCAAATCTGTCCACATTGTTGTTTTCGGGTGCAAAGATAGGGAAAAATTGCCAGATAGTATGTTCACAAAGGTTAAAATGATTTATAGTTTACTATCTTATTGGATTAAGATATCAGAATGCTTACTTTTGCAGGCTAACGAATGATTTTGAATGAAGCTACGACATATTTTTATAACCGTTGTTCTTTCAGGTTGCTTGCTCCCTATCTTTGTTTCTGCTCAAGACAGGGCGTATCCTATTGAAGGAGACGGTATTTTCTCGTTTTTACGTCGATGGAACCGAACTGACACTACCTATGTCCGGGAATTTATCGACCTGAATTCCGAAAAGTTGAATGCACAAGGTGGACTGGAACTCGGCACGGTTTATCTGATTCCACCGCTCCATCCGGGCGATGTGTATCCGGCTCCCGAAACGAATGATCAACCGACAGATCCAAAGATTTTCGGAGAGAAATACAAAGACTTCACACTTGCTTCCGATAACCTGGAAGATGCTTGCTTTTACATTATCAGCGGACACGGCGGGCCTGACCCGGGCGCAGTCACGCGTATCGACGGCAGGGAATTGCACGAAGATGAGTATAACTACGATTTTTCGCTTCGCCTTGCCCGCAACCTGATGATGCACGGCGCAACGGTTTACGTGATTATTCAGGATGAGTACGACGGTATTCGCGATGAACGATTTTTGCCCAACAACAACGGAGAGACCTGTTTGGGCGACCCGATACCAAAATCGCAGATAGACCGGCTGAAACAACGGGTAGAAAAGGTGAATGACCTGTACGCAAGGGACAAAGATAAATTCAGGTATGTCCGCGCCCTTGAAGTACATATCGACAGCCGCAACCCGAAAGAGCAAATCGATCTGTTCCTGTACTATGCCGATAATCCCCAAAGCCGGATGACATCCTACACGTTGCGAAACGAAGTTTTAGAACAATATCGGAAGCACCAACCGAACAGGGGCTTTAACGGCAACGTCAGCCACCGGGATTTGTATATTCTCCGGCAACTTCATCCGCCTGCCATAATGGTTGAAGTCGGCAATTTTCAGAACACGCTCGATCGTAAACGAATCATGGACCCCAATAACCGTCAGGCCATCGCCAACTGGATAACCCATGCATTTATAGAGGATTTTTCTCACAATATCCCCATCTCCGCCAACACTTCCTCCAAATCCATGTCCGGTGTAAAATGAATGGTTTGAAAGCCTAACAATCCGGCAGTGTCGATATTGTGAGCGTTATCATCGATGAACAACGTCTCATCGGGATTTAGGTTAAACCTGTCCAGCAAAATATAGTATAACTTCGGGTCGGGTTTTACGATTTTCTCTTCACCCGACACCACCATTCCTTTCAGGTAGTTGAAAAATCCGTATCGCTCTATGGCCACGGGAATGGTTTCGGCAGACCAATTGGTCAGACCGTATGTGTTGTACTTCTCGCTCAGAGGCTTCACCAACCTGCTGTTTTCGATAATTTCTCCACCCAGCATTTCTGCCCACCGGCCGTAATACATCGCAATTTCGTCTTTGTATGCAGGAAATTCCTGTTGCTTTTCGGCGGTAGCTTCCGCCAATGGACGGCCGGCATCTTGCAGCACGTTCCACTGATAAGTGCAAACATTATTCAAAAAATGCTCCGTCTCTGCCTGATCTTTAAAGATTTTCCTGTACAGATACACGGGATTCCAATCGATTAACACTCCGCCAAAATCGAAAACGATGTTTTTAATTTGTTCCATTATTTTGTTTTAATTGTGATAAAGAAACTGTTTTGAATTTTACGAATTATGGTTGCACTTCTCTCTTTTATACTGTTTTGTGCCCTTTTTCGCGTCTTTAAGCTTTCCTTTCTTTCGCATAGCCCGCTATACGATGCGAAACGAAAGTCCAAATCCATCAAAAAATGACTAAAAAACAGTGTATAAAAAAATTCAAAGCAGTTTTTTAATGCAAAAATAGTGCTTTTTCTTCAATCTCAACGATACGGTAAATCATTTAAGTTTCGTATATCTCAAGTTATATGTTCGCGACTAAATAGTCGTCTGACGATATTTTGCGTATTCAATCACAGCTAAATTCAAGAATGTTGAGTAAAGTCATAAAATTTCAGATAATTTGTTAAAGGAACGATTCTCAAACAATTCATCAAGGATATTTTCCTATTTTTGCAAAGCAAAGAAACAGCTTATATCAAAAAGGCGGAATTAATGTATAAAAAAACTACACTGCTGTTGCTTCTTGCTATCCTGCTGGCTTCCTGCGGAGCAAGAAAACCAGCGGCTGTAACCTCCAGTAAAAAACTTACGGGTACCGGACAAAGTGTCATCGATTACGGGATGAAATACTTGAATAAACCGTACCAATATGCCGGAAAAGGGCCGCACGCGTTCGATTGTTCCGGATTTACCTCGTTTGTTTTCAGGGAATTCGGATACAGGCTCAGCACGAGCTCGGCGGGACAAGACCAGCAGGTGCCCAGCATCAGAAGAAGGGAGGATCTGCAGGTAGGTGATCTAGTCTTCTTTGAGTACCGTGCACATAACGGCAAAGTGGGACACGTGGGCATCGTGAAAGAGTTGCTTCCGAACGGAGAATTCCTGTTCCTTCATGCGTCAACCACCAGCGGGGTTATTGTGTCACGGTCCACCGAACCTTATTACGCATCCCGATACCTGCGCGGCGGAAGAGTTTTACAAGAAAACAATCTATTGGCAATCGCCAAAAAAGTTCCGCAAGAAAAGACGAAACAAGTAAAAACAAACGATAAGCGAAAGAAAGCTTTCTCTCCGGCCAAAACCAAAGAACAGGTTTTTGTGGAGGCTCCCGAAACACAAACGCAGACACAAACACAGATTATCCATTCTTACCCCGCAGATCAGCCGCTTCCCGATCCTGCCCAAAACAGACCAGGCAAAAAAGGAATCGAACGGCCGGCAGTTCAGACAATGATACGTCCCGACACGATATCCATACCGGAACCTGCTGAAACGGAAGATATCGCAAACGACCCCATCTTGCACCAGGTAAAACCGGGTGAAACACTTTACTCCATTTCCCGAAAATACAATTGCTCCGTAGCACAAATAAAAGAATGGAACCCGCAATTGGGAGCGGTTTTAAAGTCGGGAGAGAAACTTACCATAAGGCCCTGAGCAATTTGCGAATTTGAACTCCGGGAAGACAAATATTTTGAGTAATAGCGAATTTTGCGTATTTTTGCACCCTGAAAAAAAAGATAAAAGAGGGATTAATATGATAACTGCAGACCAACTTAAGAATGTGTTGGAGCGCGAGCAAGCGCTGAGGGGGTATCTTTGACATCGATGCAAAGGCCATTCAACTCGAAGAAGAAGAACTAAAAACACAAGCTCCCGATTTCTGGAACGACAATAAGGCTGCCGAAACACAGATGAAAATCGTGCGTGAGTTAAAAGGTTGGCTCAACGCCTACGATAAGGTAAAATCGGCGACCGAGGAATTACAATTGGCCTTTGATTTTGTTAAAGAAGGCATTGTCAGTGAAGAAGAGGTAGATGCCAACTACGCCAAAGCCACGGAACTGATCGAAAACCTGGAACTGAAAAACATGCTCCGCCGCGAAGAGGATCAATTGGGCGCGGTGTTGAAAATAAATGCCGGAGCGGGAGGAACCGAAAGTCAGGACTGGGCATCGATGTTATTCCGCATGTACCAGCGCTGGTGCGAAGACAAAGGATACAAAACCACCGTAACCAACTGGCAGGACGGCGACGATGCCGGAATAAAAACGGCCACCCTACAGGTGGAAGGCGATACAGCCTACGGCTTTTTGAAAAGCGAAAACGGCGTACACCGTTTGGTCAGGGTTTCTCCATATAACGCCCAAGGCAAGCGTATGACATCGTTCGCATCGGTCTTTGTGGTACCGCTGGTGGACGACAGCATTGAGGTTTTTGTAAATCCCGCTAACATTTCGTGGGATACTTTCCGTTCATCGGGAGCAGGCGGGCAGAACGTAAACAAGGTAGAAACAGGTGTGCGGCTGCATTACATATACAAAGACCCGGACACGGGCGAAGAGCAAGAGATTGTCATCGAAAACACCGAGAGCCGGTCACAAATGGGAAATCGTGAAAACGCCATGCGTTTGTTAAAGTCGCAGCTCTACGAAATAGAACTCGAAAAACGCCGGGCAGCACAAGCAGAGATCGAGGCAGGAAAAAAGAAAATCGAATGGGGTTCGCAGATCCGCAGTTATGTTTTCGACGACAGGCGGGTAAAAGACCACCGTACGAATTATCAAACCTCAGACGTCAACGGCGTAATGGACGGTGATTTGGATGATTTCATCAAAGCTTATCTGATGGAGTTTGGAGGAGAAGCGTAAATCTCTTTTTCTATCGAGAGCCCAAACAACGCAAAATCATATTTCACAGGGTCGGCAGCATCCAGTAGCCGGAGGTTTTGGGTGAGCTCCACTGCCGTTTTCCAGTCCGTTTGTTTGCGTGTGACCAAGCCTAGCCAACGGGCAGTCCTATCCACGTGCAGGTCTATGGGGCAAATCAAATCTTCAGGACAGATCTTTTTCCATAAACCAAAATCCACTCCTTTATCATCACAACGCACCATCCAGCGAAGGAACATGTTGAGCCGTTTGCAGGTTGACGTCTTAGCCGGCGACGCAACGTGCTTTCGTGTGCGTCCGGGCGCATGAGGATGGTTGAAAAAGTATTGTCCGAAATGGATCAACGAGCTTTCCATATCCGTAAATCCGGTCTCCGGGATAAAAGCATCTTCCAGGCTCTCATTCTCTTTATAATGCCGATGCAGGAAATCCACGAAGTACAATAAATCGGTATCGTTGAACGTACGATGCTTGAATCCTGACAACTGTTTCAAATCGGATTCGGAGTGGTGTAAAATAAACTCGTACGGCGTTCCGTCGAACCGTTGCGCCAGTTCCATCGATTTTTGGATAATTGTTTTCCGTTGTCCCCAAGCAAACGTGGCAGCAAAAAAGCCCATAATTTCAATGTCCTGCTTCAAGGTGAACTGATGCGGAACAAAGACGGGATCGCTGTCTATAAACGCTGTTGTGTTGTAATAATCAACCTTCCGGTCGAGAAAATATTTCAGGTCTTTCTGTAAAATAAGCATATGCATCGGAATAAATCACAACAAAAGTAATCTTATTTATTAAAAACATCTTAAATTTGCAACGCCCAATCATAATTAAAAACAGTATGTCCATACCAAAAGATATTCGAAAGCTCCTTATTCCAATCCTGTTTTTTTTCTTCACCTCTTCCGGTTTCGCCCAAATAAGTTACGGCGGGCAGCCGCTACCTCTAAATGCCGGCGCATTTAGCCGGACAACACAACCGCTGCAGGTGCCTTTTGTTGAAATGCCATCGTTTGACGTTCAACAAGCTGTGTTACGTTCCGAAGCCGAAGGGAAAAAATTTAAAAGCCTTGAGTTTGCTCACAAGTTTTACGTATTTCTCCGTCCCGATAACTCGGGGACTACTTTCACCACCTTGGATAACATGAAAATTTGGCGGGTAGGAATCCGGTCGAGAAATGCATACTCCCTGAACATTCTTTTTTCGAAGTTCCGGTTACCCGAAGGGGCTAAAGTTTTTGTCTACAACAGCGATCAATCTGAAATTTTAGGTTCATACACCCAGAAAAACAATACCGATTTAAACCTCCTTCCTGTCCAACCCATTGCCGGCGACGAAATTATCGTGGAATACCAGGAGCCGATGAATACCGCATTTAAAGGAGAAATAGAGATAGGCGAAGTCAATCACGATTTTCGCGGGCTTTTCCGTGCTACAGAACCCAGAGACCCCGTGCAGTCCTGCCATCCCAACCTGGTTTGTTATCCCGAAGATATTCAGTCCGGGAGCGGGGTTGTTGCACTTATTATCAACGGGACCACGTATTGTACCGGATCGCTGGTGAACAATTCGGCTAAAGACGGAACCCCGTACCTGCTCACCGCCACGCATTGCATTAACAGGGATTACGATCCGGCCTTTTTAGCAAACCGCAGGTATGATGTGGTTGCCGGAACCATCGTTGCCTTTTTCGGTTATCAATCGCCGGTTTGCAGCAAAGAGATACGCGGACCGCTGCAAATGACCATGGCTTCTGCCGATTCGGTTTTAATCAGCGAACGATACGATATCTCCCTGCTTAAATTCAAACAAATGCCCCTGAAAGAATACCAACCTTACTACCTGGGATGGAACGTGAGTTCTTCGCCACAACCGCCTTTTCATGGTATCCATCACCCGAATGGAGGCGTAAAGAAGGTAGCCGTTGCGAGTAAAGCGCTGGCCATCGGTTCTTTCGATAATCCGAAATACAATATGGAACCTAACGGGCACTGGGCTGTGCGTGAGTGGGACGAAAACAAAGGTTCAACGGAAGGAGGGTCATCCGGCTCTCCTTTACTGGACAAAGACAAAAGGGTATTGGGAGCGCTCACCGGCGGTGAGTCGCAGTGCTCCTCCCCGCGGGGGCCCGACCTCTATTCATCGTTATACAAGGCGTGGAATGTGACGGGATCGTTAGGAAATCCGAATTCATTGAAAAGTTACCTGGATCCGGGAAGTTCCCAATTTCAGCAGATTGACGGATTTAATCCGTATCCGGACCAACCCTATACCCGGAGCTCCAATTACGCTGCCACCGACTCGGTTATTCAATCGTATTATAATTCCGTGCCGATGTGGGCAACCAACAACACGTTTGGATACAATGAGTTTGCTGAAGAGTTCAACGCCTCCGCACCGGCTAAGCTCGAAGGTGTTTTTGTTACTTCACCCATCACCAATAATGCGCTGAACCTGAACATCAGAATAAAGATTTACGCCGACAACAACGGGGCTCCCGGCGCTTTACTGCACGAAGTCCCGCTCAACTACTCGTTCCGTTATTATCAAGCCGGAAGTTTTTACGAAACAGGCCGCGACATGAGAAACAACGTGGAAAACTATGTAAAGTTCCCTGCTCCTGTGAATGTTTCTGGGAAATTCTACATCTCCTATTCCGATGCCAACAACATATCCAATGGATTTTCCCTGTTGAATGTAAAGCCCAGGAAGATAGGATCGGGGATTGCGTCCAGTGCCTGGATGAAAAATGCGACGGGTTGGGTAAGGTCTTCCGAAAACATGGAGAATCCCATCAATACGTCTCTCTTGATCGCGCCTTACGTAATCGGTACGGGACTGACCCCGGTTAATCCGCCACAGGAGGAAGCCAAGATAAAAGCATACTACAGCAAAGCGGAAAACAGAATTTTCATTGAGTCGAACAAAGACCTGATATCGTGGGAAATTTTCTATGTTTCCGGACAAAAAGTTCTTGAAGAAAAGGCTGAAAGCAGTATCAACAGGACCTCCTTTTCAGTGGGCCATCTAGCCAAAGGAATTTATGTAGTGAAGGTTAGCATTAGCGATAAAACAGAAAACCTGAAAGTTTTGGTGAGGTAAAAAATCGATCCGGGACAAATAAACTCTGATAAAATATTGATTATGAAATACTTTATTAAATGCAATAATTGCAATCATTTGAATGAGCTTAAATCGGAATATATGGTATTGTGCGAGGTTTGTGGCACGAAAATGGACAACAATTTTACTCAATGGAGACAACAACATCCGGGTGCCACTTTTGACAACTATTTACAAATGGTTGCCATTGCCGAAAACCAAATACCACCGGAGCCACCAAAGAGGAAAATGGATGTTTTTAAATCTAAATCGCTGAAGAAGAACACACTTATTGTATTAATTACTGTTTTATCGGCTTCTGTTGGAGGATGGTTGGGCAAAGAGGCTGTCGGGGCTGTGAAAAACAGTAAAAAAACCACAACTCAGATATTGGATCGCCAATGGATGAAGAAGGGTTACGGCGAAAAAAACAGCTTAACCCTGGAAAGCCCGTGGGAGTTGAATCCAACATCAAAAATCTCGTTTCCTGAAGAAGTAAAACAAATTATTGAAAAGATCGAAACTTTCGAAAGTCCGGAAAACAAAAACGAGTTTCTTAAGGTTGCTGTTAACATATTAACATATAAACCCCAGGCCGGTGTATTAAATATGCAGGGTGCTGCAGACGGAACGATGAACGGGGTGAAAAATCAACCGGGTATTACTAATTTCTTGTATGACGAACAGCCGTATAGCGTTAATTCAATTCCAGGTTTCATTCAAAAAGGCAGCTACTCCGCAAACGGATTTAATTATGAATTTACCAGTATCGGATTGATAAGAGAATTGGTCTGCTGGCAAATAATGATTATTTTGAAAAAAGATGATAAAACGGCACAAAAAGTAGCTCAACGCATTGTGAAATCCATTTCAATATAGATTTACCCCCTCGTCAGGCCTGCCAGACCCCAAGTCCTCACTCCTCCTCTTCGGAGTAGTTTTCCACCAATACTTCGCGATAATAATTAAAAACGGATGATTGCGAGAGGATCCCCTTATAAACTCCGTCGTCATCAACAACAGGCAAGTTCCATGCTTTGGTGTCTTCAAAGGTGTTCATTACTTTCTCCATCGGCGTATTGATTTTAATCTCTGCCGGTGAACCGACCATAAACTTTTTCACCTTGAAGGTGTCGTAAAGCTCCGGACGAAACATAATGTTCCGGATATCATTCAGCATCACAAGCCCTTGCAACGTGCCGTCATCGTTTACCACCGGAAAGATGTTCCTGTGGCTGTTCGAAATTATTTTCACCATATCGCCAAGTGTCATCTCGGGACGTACAATCGGAATATCGGTTTCCAGCATATCCTCCACCTTAAGAAAAGTAAGTACAGCTTTATCTTTGTGATGCGTGATTAGTTCGCCCCTCTTGGCCAGGCGCATCGCATAAATACTGTGCTTTTCAAAGATCACAATGGTCGCATACGAGCAGGAAGAGACGATCATCAGCGGCAGGAACAGTTCGTATCCCCCGGTAAGTTCAGCTATGAGGAACGTACCGGTAAGCGGGGCGTGCATCACACCCGCCATCACCCCTGCCATGCCCATCAGCGCAAAATTTTCCTGCGGGAGATAAGTCGCAAAACCCAGTTCGTTCATCGTATAAGAATAGATAAAACCCAGGATACAACCCATAAACAAAGTGGGCGCAAATACTCCCCCTGTGCCTCCGCCGCCGTTAGTGGCGCTGGTAGCAAAGGTTTTAAAAAGCAAGATTAATCCCAGAAAAATAACTATGCCCCATCGGCTTTGGACGTTATAAAAGAAACTCTCGTTCAACAGTTCATTAAATTTATGGCCTCCGGCAAGAAGCGTCTCTACGGAATTGTACCCTTCTCCAAACAGCGGAGGGAACAAGAAAATAAGCACACTCAACGTGATGCCGCCTAAAGCAAACCGGGGCCAGGGGCCCAGCCTGGAATACAAATCTTCGCTCCAGCTCATGGTACGGGTGACATAAAGCGACAGAAACCCGCAAATAATTCCCAATAATATTACATAAGGAATCCGCTGAAGAGTAAAAGCTTCCACCTGCGAGTAGGCAAACATGGCATCCGTCCCGGTGAGGATGTACGATACGGTAGTGGCAGTAACGGATGTTACCAACAAGGGCAGTATGGACGACAGCGTCAAATCGAGCAAAAGCACCTCAATAACAAAAAGAATCCCCGCAATAGGAGCCTTGAATATTCCGGCAATAGCGCCCGCGGCGCCACAACCCACAAGCAGCATCAGGTTCCGCTGATCGAGTTTGAAAAAACGCCCCACATTCGATCCGATAGCCGATCCTGTCAGCACAATGGGAGCCTCCGCCCCTACCGATCCGCCAAAGCCTATGGTGATGGAGCTCGCCACCAGCGAGGTGTACATGTTGTGAGGCTTAATCCGGCTTTTTCGTTGCGAGATGGCGAAAAGAATTTTTGTAACCCCGTGGCTGATATCGTCTTTCACGCAATACTTGACAAATAATCCGGCAAGCAGGATTCCGATAATGGGATAAACCAGGTACAAGTAGTTGACGTCGGTTTGCGAAAAATTATTTGTAAGAAACAGCCCTATAAAATGGACGGCCAACTTCAGTAAATAGGCAGCCAACGCCGTAAGGATACCCACAATAAAACAGGCAAACAGCAGGAAGTGGCGCTCCTTGATGTATGTCCTCCGCCAATGGTGGATTTTATTGTAAATTTCTTTGATATCCATTCAATCGAATCACTTTCTGATAATACTAATTGTGCCGTTTTTCGACAGTTTAATGATGCTCGAAGGTTGCGCCTTGCCTTTATCCTTTTGCCGGTAACCGACGATGTAGTCAACGGATTTTTTTATCTCTTCCGATATTTCCCTGAAGTTTGAAGGTGCGGCTTCGCCACTTATGTTGGCCGATGTGGAAACGATGGGTTTACGGAATTGCTTGCAAAGTTCGGCAGAAAAGAACTCCGATGTTATTCTGATTCCTACGGAACCATCCTCAGCGATAAGGTTGGCGGCCAGGTTCCGGGCACCGTCGTAAATAATGGTCAACGGTTTATCGGCAAGGTCAATCAAGTCCCAGGCTATGTCGGGAACTTCAACAACATAAGTTTGCAGTTTTACCGGATTTTCCATCAATACCAGCATCGACTTTGAATCGTCACGCTTTTTTATTTCGTAAACCCGCTTTACGGCATCTTCGTTGGTGGCATCACACCCGATTCCCCAGACCGTGTCGGTGGGATATAAGATCACCCCGCCCTTTCGCAACACTTCGCACGCTCTCTTAATCTCTTCCTGCATACTCTTACCTGTTGATTTTTTGCATCACTATCACATCAGTAAACGACCGGTTTACCGAAATCCACTCTTTTAAAACGGCTGTTCTTTCATAATTTGCTTTTTCGAACAATGCCCTGCTCGGCAAGTTTCCGACGGGAACAAAGGCGTAAAGCTGATGGAGTTTTAAATGGCTGAAAGCGTACTCCTCCATACACGATAACGCCTGCAGGGCATATCCTTTTTCCCGAAAATTTTCGTCCACCAAAATGCCCACTCCGGCCCGGCCGTTCAAGGCATCAAGATCGTATAAATCAATTGTGCCTGCGGGCTTGTTGCTCTCCTTCTCCACAATCATCATCCGAAGTTGCCTGACCTGGTATATATCTTGTTGGGCATCCACAAGATATTGCCGAAGGGCAAACCGGGAAAAAGGGGTTATGGTCGCACCGTTCTGCCACAGCTTAGTGTCGTTTTCCCATTTGTAAAGGATATCCAAATCTTCGGGTTCCAACGGCCTTAAAAAGACGGTATTTCCGATAAAAAAGTCTTTCATTCCACGTTTTTGTCTTCCTGAACAATGTTCTCCAAATCTTGATGAGAGGGTTTACAAAACATATACACAATAAAAGAAATTACCGCAAGCCACATAAAATTGTTATTCCGTGATATGGCGTACAGGAAAATATTCCCCATTGTTACTGTATTCACAATATATATTCTTAAGAGCCAGGCATTTCTGTAACATCTCACCGTTTCATTTTTTTCGGTTCCCTCCGGTATTTTTTTAATTTTATCGGCAAACAGCTTTAAAGCAACGGGGATGGCCAACAACGTTATCCCGATGGCATACATTTCGGCTGTTGTTGTTACGGGAAATGGCGTTCCAAAACTTATGGCCTTAAAAAATACCAGTAAGAAGAGAACTGCCAAAACAACTATACTGAGGTAATAATGCGTGTTTAATTCCTTAATGGTCTTTGTCATTTTAATTTATACGATTCGTCGAATGGTGTTCTGTTCAAAATAGACCTGCCGAGTGTTACCTCATCGGCGTACTCAATCTCATCGCCAACCGATACACCCCGTGCAATAATGCTCACTTTCACATCGTAGGGCTGCAACTTCCTGAAAATATAAAAGTTGGTTGTGTCACCTTCCATGGTTGCACTCAGCGCTAAAATCACCTCTTTCACATCGCCCTGCTTAACACGTTCTTCCAAACTGGTAATTTGCAGATCCGACGGACCAATTCCATCGATGGGTGAAATAATTCCGCCCAACACGTGATATAACCCTTTGAACTGAATAGTATTCTCAATGGCCATCACTTCACGGATGTTCTCTACTACACAAATGGTTGACGCATCCCTCGACCTATCGGAACAGATGCTGCAAACTTCGCTGTCGGAAATATTGTGGCAGCAGGTACAATACTTGATCTCCTGCTTCAGTGTAATCACGGCCCGCGTAAAATCCCCGACCTGGGAATCGTCCTGCCTGATCAGATGCAAAACAAGCCTCAGCGCCGTTTTCCTGCCGATACCGGGTAGTTTTGCAAATTCGTTGACCGCATTTTCTAATAAAACCGATGGGTAAGTAGAGCTCATTTATTGATAAGAATAAGGTTGCAAATATACAAACTATTGGATTATCCGGCAAATGAAATAATTTTCTGTCCTACCCATTGAAACTTACAAATAAACACCTATCTTTGTTCCGAAATTAATTGGAATTTAAAACCACATAACCTTTAAATACAAAACATTAAAAAATTTATTTTTATGAAAATTTACAACTTTAGCGCCGGTCCTTCTATTTTACCGCAGTCAACAATTGAAAATACGGCAGAGGCTGTGAAAAATTTTAACGGAATCGGCCTGTCCATCCTCGAAATCAGTCACCGCTCCAAAGATTTTCAGGCAGTTATTGATGAAGCGGTGGCTCTTTTTAAAGAGCTGTTAGAGATTCCTGAAGGATACTCGGTCCTGTTCCTCGGAGGAGGCGCAAGTATGCAGTTCTGTATGGTTCCCTACAACCTGTTGGAGAAAAAAGCGGCCTACCTGAATACAGGAACCTGGGCAAGCAAAGCACTGAAAGAAGCTAAACTGTTTGGAGAAGTGGTGGAAGTTGCTTCTTCCAAAGAATCGCTTTTTAATTATATCCCAAAAGATTATACTGTTCCCGCGGATGCAGATTATTTTCACATTACCACCAACAACACTATCTACGGAACCGAGATACGGAAAGACCTCGACAGCCCCGTCCCCCTGGTTGCCGACATGTCTTCCGATATTTTCTCCCGTCCGCTCGATGTATCAAAATACGGTTTAATCTATGGTGGCGCACAAAAAAATCTGGCACCTGCCGGCGTAACATTCGTTATTGTGAAGGAAGAACTTTTAGGAAAAGTCACCCGCCCGATCCCGACCATGCTCGACTATCGTACACACATAAAAGAGGGGTCCATGTTCAACACTCCCCCCGTATTGCCTATTTACTCGGCTATGGAAACTCTCCGCTGGCTGAAAGGCCTGGGAGGGGTGGCCGCCATGGAAAAGATCAACCTCGAAAAAGCCGCCGTGTTGTACGATGCTATCGACAGCAGCAAAATCTTCACCGGAACGGCAAAAGAGGAAGACCGCTCCATTATGAACGTTTGCTTCGTGATGAAAGACGAATACAAAGAGCTTGAACCTGTGTTCCAGAAATTTGCTACAGAAAGAGGCATGTCGGGCATAAAAGGACACCGCTCCATCGGAGGGTTCCGCGCGTCGATTTACAATGCAATGCCAAAATCAGGCGTGCAAGCCCTGGTTGACTGCATGAAAGAATTCGAAAGGAACCATTAACCGTTTCTTGTAAAAACCATTAAGTATCGGATAATCACAACCTGTTATCCGGTACTTGGAGAAACTGTTTTGAATCACATACTTATTTAAACCACATCTATTATGAATTTTTTAATTGCAACCGAAAAACCCTTTGCACCAGCTGCAGTTGGACAAATCAGGGAAATTATTGAAAATGCCGGCCATGAAACTGTTTTGTTGGAAAAATACACCGATAAAAACGATCTCCTAAACGCTGTGCATACTGCCGATGCCATGATCGTACGCAGTGACATTGTTGATAAAGAAGTTCTGGATGCTGCCGGGAACCTGAAGATTGTTGTTCGCGCCGGAGCGGGATACGACAACGTTGATCTTAATGCGGCATCCGCCAAAGGCGTTTGCGTGATGAATACACCGGGGCAAAACTCCAATGCCGTGGCCGAACTGGTTTTTGGAATGCTTCTGTACCTTACCCGTTCAGGCTTCGACGGCACTACCGGCTCGGAACTGAAAGGAAAGAAATTAGGCCTTCACGCTTTCGGATACATTGGAAAACTTGTGGCAAAAATTGCCAACGGTTTCGGAATGGAAGTATTTGCTTACTCACCCTCGCTGGCCCGCAATCCCGAAATAGGAAAAGATTATAACGTAACAGGTGTAAAATCACCCGAGGAACTGTATGAGAAAAGTGAAATCATATCGCTCCATATGCCGGCAAACGACCAGACAAGGGGAAGCATCAACTACAATTTATTGAGCAGGCTGCCGCAAAACGGCATAGTTATCAATACCGCACGGAAAGAAGTGATAAACGAAGCCGATATGATACGCATTATGGAAGAACGACCCGGGTTTAAATACGCTACCGATATCAAACCGGTCAATCACGACAAAATGGTACAAAAGTTCGGTAACCGCTATCTGGCATCCGCGAAAAAATGCGGCGCCCAGACCGGGGAGGCTAATGTAAATGCAGGGCTCGCCGCAGCAGAACAAATAGTGAAATTCTTTGCCCACGGGGATGAAACGTTCAGGGTAAACCCGAAACAATAAAGTATTACAACTCCTATCTGGCTTTTTCAATTTTTTAACGATAAAAAAATTGAAAAAGCCATTGTTTGTTACGAGATATTCGTACTTTTGTGTCGTAGCAAATTAATTAATTGAAAAGATATGGAAAAATTAACGCCTCAGGAAGAGAACATCATGCTTCACGTGTGGCAAATTGGAGAGTGTGCCATAAAAGATGTTCACGACAGGCTGGAGGAGCCTAAATTACCTTACACCACCGTGGCCTCGGTATTCAATAACCTTGAGAACAAGGGCTATCTCAACAAATCGCGTTCCGGTCACATGAAGGTTTTCACCCCTAAGATATCGGAAGCCTCCTACAAAAGACATTTTCTGTCGGGGGTAGTAAAGAGTTATTTTGATAATTCATACAAGGAACTGGTATCGTTTTTCGCCAAGGAGCAGAAAATTTCCACCGAGGAGCTGGAAGAGATTATCCGTCTGATAGAGAAAAAACAGACAGTCAGATAACAGATGTTACACTTTTTAGTCTGAAATCTGAAATCTGAAATCCAACATCAAAAAACGCAAAATGGAAACACTTATTGCCTACATCATCAAAGTAAACATTGCACTGATATTTTTTTATCTGCTGTATATCGTTTTTTTGAAAAAAGATACATTTTTTGTTTTCCGTCGCTATTTTCTCTTGGTAGCGATAGTGTTTTCATTTGTTTATCCGTTTGCGACGGTATCGGCGTGGGGAAATATTATTTCATTTGAAAAACCACAGAAGCACATCACTCAGGTAATGGTGGAAGAACCTGCTTCCGCGGTTGTTTTGGCAGACGAAGTTCAAGTGGCAGAACCTGTTAACAAGATCAATATTAACTGGTGGCAGGCTTTACTTTTCACATTATCCGCAGGATTAGTTTTTTTCTTCGCTCGTTTTATCTGGCAACTGGCCAGTATTTTGCGGATAAAGAGCCAGGGTATCCAAAAGAATATCGATGGTATCCGGGTGTTCGACTTACACGATGAAATAACGCCGTTCTCCTTCTTCGGATGGATTTTTATCCATACCGATTCACACTCCGATGCCGAAATAAAACAGATACTTCTGCACGAACAGACACACGCCCGCCAATGGCATTCAGCAGATATTTTGCTGATGGAGTTGCTCTGTGTGTTTTTCTGGTGGAACCCGATCGTTTGGCTGATGAAGCGGGAAACAGGCATCAACCTGGAGTACCTGGCCGATAACGGCGTCTTGCGACACGGCGTAAACAGCCGTGATTATCAATACCACCTTTTGCGGTTAACCTACCACCAAAATGTAGCACAAATAGTCAATAACTTTAATGTATCTCAATTAAAACAACGTATCACGATGATGAACAAGACCAAATCGCCGGTACAAAAGCTGGCAAAGTATTTAATCGCACTGCCGCTGGCGCTTCTTTTAGTGGCAGGCAACAGCGTTTACGCGCAAAATCAAAAAGGGGATGAAATCTTTACAGAAGTGGAGAAATATCCCGAATTCCCAGGTGGGAATCAGGCATTTATGAAGTTTCTTGCCGACGGGATCAAATATCCGGTTAAGGCGCTTGAAAATGACGAACAAGGTAGAGTTGTCTCCAACTTCGTGGTAGAGAAAGACGGAAGTATCTCCAACATAAAAGTAATAAAAGGTGTTACCGCAGCACTTGACACCGAAGCCGTAAGGTTGTTGAATTCCATGCCCCGCTGGAAACCCGGAGAACATCGTAATCAACCGGCCAGGGTGCGATTTACACTGCCGGTCGTGTTCAGGTTGGAAGGTGAAAATCTGGCGCCCGCCAAAAGCCCCGCATCGCCAATTTCTGCCGATGTCCATGAAAAGGGGAAAATGCTTGACGAAGT
Source organism: Bacteroidia bacterium 43-41 (assembly GCA_001898165.1). GTDB lineage: Bacteria > Bacteroidota > Bacteroidia > Bacteroidales > Dysgonomonadaceae > Petrimonas. The sequence continues at coordinate 101,349 of MKTD01000011.1, read as the reverse complement.
TGTAGTTGTTGCATATGGTAAGCATAACACATATATTCCTCCATCACCTCCATTGCCGGGCAGAGACAATGCTGAATCAAACGGTAACGAGCTCTTTATTGTGGTGGAAGTTCAGCCTCAATATCCCGGGGGAAACGAGGCGATGAAGAAATTTATATCGGAGAACCTGCAATATCCGAAAATTGCACAAGAGAACGGAATTCAAGGGCGTGTAATCACTCAGTTTATTGTTGAAAAGGACGGAAGCCTTTCCGATATTCAAATTGTTCGCGGGGTTGATCCTTCGTTGGATAAAGAAGCCGTTCGTCTCATCGGTTCGATGCCCGCATGGATTCCGGGGACACAGCGTGGAAATAAAGTAAGGGTAAAATATACGTTGCCGGTTGTTTTCCGGTTGCAGTCATCAACTCCTCCGCCACCTCCTCCGCCACCTCCTGCTTACACAAAGAGTAGCGAAGAACTAAAAAACACAAATGAGGTTTTTATAGTTGTGGAAAAAGAACCCGAATTTTCCGGTGGGAACGCTGCCATGATGAAATTCCTGAGCGATAATATAAAATATCCGGTGGAAGCACAGGAGAAAAAAATTCAGGGACGCGTAATTATCAATTTTGTAGTGGAAAAGGACGGGAGCCTCTCCGACTTTAAGGTAGTGCGAGGCATTGACCCGTTGCTAGATGAAGAGGCTATACGGGTATTGAAAGCCATGCCCAACTGGCAACCCGGAATGCAAAGAGGGGAGAATGTACGGGTAAGATTCACGTTGCCCGTAACTTTCAACTTACAAAAGTAAAAACCAAACAGATGCCGGGCAAGCAATAGAATTAATGCCATTGTTGTAATGGGCTACGGCAAAAAGAAATAATCAATCCTGTTGTTGCCTATCCCGAGAATCGGAGAAAGCGTACAGAGTGGCTTTCTCCGGTTTTATCACTTAAAGTAAATTTCTTATTGGCGTTTTTTGTTTTACAAGTTTTTTCCTAACTTTGTCAAATTCAACTTAAAGCAAACAGATTATGCCTGATTACAAACAACTGATAACTATCGAACCCGGGAAACGGGGCGGCAAGCCTTGCATAAGAGGGATGAGGATAACCGTTGGTGATATTCTTGGCTGGCTGGCTTCGGGAATGGATATAAAGGAAATTTTAACCGAATACAATGAACTTACCGAAACAGATATAAGAGCAGCACTTGCTTATGCTGCTGACAAAGAAAATAATGTTCATTTAATTGCGGTATGAAACTGCTGTTTGATCAAAACATTTCCCACAGGATACTCAACTTCCTGGTCGAAGAATATTCTTCCTCTTCAACCGTTAAGCAAGAAAATCTAATGAATGCTTCGGACAAAGAAATTTGGGAATATGCAAAAGGTAACAGCTATACTATTATTACACAAGATGCTGACTTTAACGATTTGAATTCTTTTTACGGATTTCCTCCAAAAATCATTTGGCTTCGTGCCGGTAATCTTACTACTCAAGCAATTGCGAGGTTACTGAATGATTATCAGAAAGAAGTAAAAGAATTTATTGAAAACGGGAAACAGGGTTGCTTAGAAATATTGGAACTGAAAAGATAATTTCTAATCTATCCAGTAGCTTTCTCCGGTTTTATCACTTAAACCATCACTTATGAAAACCAGGTTTATAATTTCAGTTGTTCTGATAATAACATCGATTTTCGCATCGGCACAAGAGTTGACAGCGCAGGATTTAATGAAGCAATACCGTTACCTGGAAGCCATAGAGTGGCTTGACAATCAACCTACGACTATCGAAAACTTGTTGCTCAAAGCATCGTGCCACGAAAAACTCTATGACTTTGCCGATGCTCTTGCCGTTTACGAAAAATTGTTACATGCTAATCCCACCGATATTGATCTTATAATTTCTACTGCCGAATGTGCATCTCAGGCCGGAAACACGGAACAATCGTTGCAATACTGGATTAAAGCCGATAGTTTATCGCCCGCGAACCTGTTTTTCCAAACCAAAAAAGCGATGGCCTATTACCGTAACAGCAACTGGAAAGAGACCATCGAAAGTTCACAAACGGTTTTTCAAACCGATTCGGTACCACTGCTTCTTCGAATGACAGGCGATGCCTATCAAAACCTAAACGATCCCATCTGGGCAAACTATTTTTACACAAAAGCGATAGAAAAAAATCCATCCGATTATATTTCGCTCAGCCGGATATGCGAATATTTTTACGCCATGCAAGAAGATGGTTACGACACGGTAGTGTTTATGACCGAAAAGTACCTGAACGAAATTAACCCGAATCAAACCATCATCGGGCAACTTAACGGAATGGCAAATTACTCGAGTGGAAATTTCGACAAAGCCATCGACCGGTTAAAAGCAAACGTGGAATTAGGCGACAGTTCATACACCACCACCTATTTCCTAGGGATGAGCAATTACGCTAAAAAATGGTTTTATGAAGCCGTGAAGTGCCTCGATATGGCTTACGAACGTGAACGTAACCGCAAGAATGTGAATCTGTATTACTATTACGGAACAGCGCTCGGGCAAACGAAAAATCAGAAAAAAGCAGTGGAAGTGTTGCAACAAGGCATGGACGTAATAGATGAAATGTCGGAAAAGTTATTCGATTTCGATATTTCCATGGCCGAAACTTACCGGCAAACGAACAGTCCGAAAGCCATAGAATATTACCTGTCCGCATATAAACGTCAACCGGATCAGCACCGGCTTTTGTACAACGTTGCCCATGTTTACGATACGATGGAAGATTACAAAAAAGCCATCGCCACTTACGAAAGATATTTGAAAACCGCCCCTCAAGGACTCAATCTCAACAGTGATACCCTTGCAGAAGGTGAAAAAATGGACCCAAGAAATTTTTATTACATACTCAGTTTCAGACGTATAAAAGAATTACAGGAAAAGCTGTTTATGCAATCGGGGAAGAAGCAATAAAGACAACCAACCTCAATTAAACAGATCGTCAATTCCTTCACTCTTCTCTATCGGATCTTCTTTGAGGTAGAAATCGGATGAATAGCGCTGTGTATCGTAGCAGGGCTGGAAATCCGCGGGGATATCGAATTTGCCGTCATCCGTATATTTCAGTTCAGGATCAGCATACATCCGTTGGTAGAATAACCCGTGGATGGGCAGCGCAGCAGCAGCTCCCTGTCCGTAAGCCATACGGTCGAAGTGAATGGAAGGTTCCTCACCGCCCACCCAGGCCGAAGCTACAATCTCGGGCGTAAACGACATAAACCACGCATCGGAATTATTGTTGGTTGTACCGGTTTTGGCGCCCATCTCACCTTTCAGGTTGTATAAACGGCGTAACCGGCTTCCGGTGCCTCCATCCACCACGGCTTTGAGCATATCAAGCATTTTGTAGGAAGTGGTTTCACTGAAAATTTCCTGCATCCTGGGAACAAAGTTGGCCACCACGTTCCCGTAAGAATCCTCGATCCGGGTAACCAGTAGCGGTTCCACGCGAATTCCTCGATTAACAAATGCCGTGTAAGCGCCGGCCATTTCATAAACCGAGGCATCGTTTGGCCCTAACGCCAACGAAACAACCGGATCGGCCGGGGTTTTCAACCCAAAAGATTTCAGCATCCGGGCAAACGCGTAGGGAGAAAACAAGCTCATCAGATAAGCGGTTACCCAGTTATCTGAGTTTTGCAACCCCCATTTTATGGTCACAAAACTCCCGATTGCCCCTCTGGTATTGCGCGGCGTCCAAGGTTGCCCCGTCTCGGTAATGAGGGTAATCGGCCCGTGGATCATTCCGTCGCAGGGGCTCAGCCCTTCTTCCATGGCCAACGTGTAGAGATACGGCTTAATGGTTGAGCCGATCTGCCGTTTTCCGCTACTGACCATATCGTATTTGAAATGCGCGAAATTGGGGCCTCCCACGTATGCTTTCACGTGCCCCGTAACCGGGTTCATCGCCATAAATCCGGCTCTTAAAAAGCCCTTATGGTATCGGATAGAATCCCACGGTGTCATAACGGTGTCTATATCGCCTTTCCAGGAGAAAACCTTCATCTCCACCGGAGTATCTTTAAAATTGCTCAGGATTTTTTCATCACTCCAGTTCTGTTTCTTTAAAATTCGATATCGGTCGGTCTGCCTCATGGCTGTCTGCATAAGCTTTTCGGCATCGTTAGCTACACTGTTGGAGTACGGAGCATATTTTTTACCTTGTTTTTCGGCTGTAAACTGAGGTTGCAGGGTTTGCCCCAAATGTTCCTGAACAGCCTGTTCGGCATATTTCTGCATTCGGGAGTCAATAGTTGAGTAAATCTTCAACCCATCTGTATAAATGTTGTAATTTGAGCCATCGGGTTTTTTATTTTTATTGCACCAACCGTATAACGGATCATTCTCCCACGAAAGAGAATCTTCAGTAAACTGCTGTCCTTGCCAAGATGCATAGTTTTTCCTTTCGGGTCTCACCGCCATCATCACTTTAGCCAAATGCTGGCGGTAATAAGGTGCGGGAATAGAAATGTGGTCGGCACGATTAAAATCCAATTCGATAGGAAGCTTCTTCAGTGAATCGGCCTCCTGCGATGTCAGGTATCCGGATTTTCTCATCTGGTCAAGTACTACGTCGCGACGGTCTTTTGTCACTTCTTCCCTTCTGACGGGATTATAAAGCGATGAATTCTTCAGCATTCCCACCAGCATGGCCGATTCTTGTATATTCAAATCGATGGGACGTTTTTTAAAATAAGTATGTGCTGCCAATTCAATTCCTATCGCATTGTAGTTGAAATCGTATTTATTGAGGTAAAGGTTGATGATCTCATCTTTGGTGTAAAAACGCTCCAGCTTTGTAGCGATCACCCACTCGATGGGTTTCTGAAATATACGTTGAAGTTTATTGTTGGCTTTTGGAGAATAGAGCAACTTCGCCAGCTGCTGGGTGATGGTACTCCCCCCCCCACTACTTTCATTCTGAAGCAAAAGTGTTTTAAAAACAGCCCTTCCCAAACCGATAAAATCAATTCCAGAATGGGTATAGTACCGCCGGTCTTCAGTAGCAACAAGTGCATCAATAAGGTGTGGCGACAATTCGCTGTAGTCCACCAAAATACGGTTTTCGTCGCTTTGCGAATAGGTAAACAACAGTTGATCGTCCGACGAGATAACTTGCGATGCGTATTTGTCAATCGGATTTTCCATCTCATCGATACGCGGCAGATACCCAATCAATCCCGACGACATCAGTAAGAATACCACAACGCTTACGGCAATAAAAATAAAGAACAATCGCCATAACCATTTGACAATATCGTTTTTGGGCGGTATTTTTTTATTTGTTTTTTTATTCGACTTCGATTTTTTCCCCATAGTTAATTTGAAACCGATTAGTTTTTGATTTTGACAGATTTTGCCACAAAATTACACAAAACAGTTGAGAAATTGTTTTGAATTTTACGAATTATAGTTGTACTTCTCTCTTTTATGCTGTTTTATGTTCTTTTTCGCGTCTTTTAACTTTCCTTTCTTCCGTATAGCCCGCTATACGATGCGAAACAAAAGTCCAAATCCATCAAAAAATGACTAAAAAACAGTGTATAAAAAAATTCAAAACAGTTTCTGAATATGTGGCCAGAAATGGTATTAAAAAATGTAGAGACGGTGCGGGCACCGCCTCTACAAACAGATCGGATGGATATTATATTACAGTCCGCTAAAATCAACGCCTTCGAAAACAAGCGACGGAATACGCCACGAAGAATCTAATCGCGGATCATTTCCGGTTTCGGCGAGTGAGCTCCACAACGTAATTGCATTTCCGGTGATATTCATTTCGGAAAGGGGCATGGTGAGTTTACCGTTTTCGATAAGGAAACCCTCAATCCCGTACGAAAAATCTCCTGTTGAACTGTTGCTGTTTCCTCCGTTGAAGCCGGTAACAAGAATGCCATGATTTACATCGGCAACCAAACCGTTCAGATCTTTATTGCCAGTTTGCATGACCAAAACGGATGGGTTGGCGATTGTTGGCTTCACATCCATTTTTTTGGCATTGTACGTATCAATGTAATATGTTTTAAGCACGCCTTTATCAAAAACACTGAGGCGCTCTGTCGCTACGCCTTCGTTATCGAAATACCGTGCTCCCGACGCACCAACAAGATGCGGCTCATCCAAAAGTGTAAACTTATCACTACCCACTTTCTGCCCAAGCTTGTCCAACAGGAATGAGTTTTTCTGTTGCAGGGCAGAGCCAAAAATGGCGCTCAGCATCGGACGGAGCAGTTGTCCCGAATTCATCGGATCAACAACCATGGTATATTTGCCCGACTTCGTTTTTTTCTGCCCGATTTTCTGCAGCGTGCGTTTTAATGCCTTTTGTCCTACTCCTTCCTTTATCAGCTTATCGAGATAAAGCGACGATTCGTACCAATAAGACGACGGGCGGGCTTCGCCCTCACCTTTTACGGCAACACTTGCCGAAAGCGAATACCACGAATTTTGAGTCTCACCCTCAAATCCGTTGCTGGTTATCTGATAACTAAAGCTATCTCCATCGCCATACGATGACTCCACCGAAATTATTCGCGGGTCCTTGCCCATCGCCTCTTCGGCAATAGCCTTTGCCAAGGCAACCTTATCGTCCGGATTTACAGCGTTGAATTGCGGATCCAACAGTTGCAGGCCGGGTTTGCCGCCTTTGTAGTAACGCGAAGCATCAGGAAGTACGCGCGCTTCGTCTTTAGCGAGGTATCGTGTGGAATCTATTCCGTTTTTGATAAATGCCTCCAGCTCTTTTTTATCTAACCGGTTGGAGGAATATGTTCCGTAACGTCCGTCAACGTAAAGGAACAAACTCATTCTGCTTTCCGATGCTTGTTGCAGTTTGTCCATCTTGGCATCACGAAGGTCAAAGGATGTGTTCGAACCCGCGTATAGTGTTACTTTTGCTGCCTGGCAACCGTTCTTCAGGGCATAGTCCATTGCCCATTGTGCCAATTTTTTATTTTCATTTGATATCATGACTCTCCTCCCACTGTTAATTTACTTACTAATGCCGAAGGCATCCCACAGGTTACCGGACACGATTGTCCGTCTTTTCCACAAGTCCACGTTCCATTATCAATTTTGTCGTTGTCGGCCACCATCGTAATATCAGCCAATGCTTTTGGTCCATTGCCGATGATATTAATATCCTTGATGGGCTGGGTTAATTTTCCATTTTCGATAAGGTAGCCCAACTTTACAAAGAACGTAAAATCACCTGCACCAATTTGTACTTGTCCGTTAGTGAATTGATTCACAAAAATGCCGTTCTTTACCGAAGCGATGATATCGGATTCCTTCATATTGCCAGCTTCCATATACGTTGCACGCATGCGCGGGATAGGCATATTCCGGAACGATTCGCGGCGGCCATTTCCGGTGGAAGGGATCCCGTAATGTTTCGCACTGATGCGGTCGTGCAAATAACTGGTCAGGATGCCGTCTTTCACAATGTATGTTTTCTGCCCGTATATGCCTTCATCATCTATGTTCACCGATCCGCGATTGAACGGGATGGTCCCGTCGTCCACCACACTGATGTGTTCATTACAGATTTTTTTGTTGAGCTGCTCGGAGAAAATGGAAACGTTTTTCCGGTTAAAATCGGCTTCAAAAGCGTGTCCGATAGCCTCATGCAACAAAATCCCCGATCCGCCCGATCCCATAACAACCGGCATTTCACCCCCTTTGGGCTTGATGGCTTTGAACAAGATGGAGGTGTTTTCTACTGCTTCGCGAGCGATTATATCGATCATGTCATCCGACAGGAACTCGAATCCTTTCCGGTAAGCCCTTGCCGAATAGCTGTTCTCAAATTTCCCGTTCTCTTCCATAATACAAACCGCACCCAATGTTACCATCGGACGATAATCGTAATAACTCACCCCTTCGGAGTTGCAAAACAATATGTGCGAGGTGCTGTCGTTGAGCGATGCCGATACTTTTTGTACCCGTTTATCGAGTGCAAAAATCTTGTCGTTCAATTTTTGCAGATAGGGTGTTTTTTCTTTCAGGAGCACCCCTTCCCAGGGGGTAGAAATAGCGTAATAATTGGTTTTCAACTGCTTATCCGTCAGCGAAACCGATTTCGTTTTCGCACTGCTGTTGGCAATCCGCGCAGCCGTCCGGGCAGCTTTCAACATCTCTTCGAGAGAGATATTCTCAATATACGCATATCCGGTCTGGTCACCTGAAAGTACACGTACGCCCATTCCAAAATCAATATTGGAACTGCTCCGGTTTACTGCACCGTCTTGCAGCCCCACACTGTTGTTAAACGTATGCTCGAAAAACAAATCGGCATAGTCGCCGCCTTTCTCCAGCGCCACCGTCAGCGTTTTACGAATATCGGCATTACTTACGCCGAAATACTGCATAGCCGACAAGACCGGCGTGGATTTTTCATCTTCAGTTAAAACTGAAGCGAACGTGGGTGTAGCCACTGCCCCGGCGAGGGCAAGGCTGCCTGTTCTGATAAAATTTCGTCTGTCCATAAAGTAGATTTTTCGGAAATATAAATGTATTAATAAAGAACCAAGAATCAAGAATAAAGAATAAAGAATAAAGAACAAAGAGCAAAGAGCAAAGAGCAAAGAGCAAAGAGCAAAGAGCAAAGAACTAAAAACTAAAAACTAAAAACTTTAAACCCTGAACTTCGTTCTTTGTTCTGAACATGTTGTAAAAGTACACAATAATTTATTATTAGACGCAAACAATAGGGATTTCATTACATCTGGGTTAGTTTTACTATATTGCAGGTTTTGCCTCCAAGCCGGTTAAACACCTGAAAATTACCGTTCTTATTCTATCGTTTCCGTGGAACAGCATACTTGAGAAGAGTTCAAACAACCTTGACGCTACAGTACTCTTCAGCAGTTTTTGTTTTTGGTAATCCGGTGTGAAATGCCTATATTTGCTTTTATTTCAGCAAACCCATACACTCAAAATTCTAATTCAGATGTTCCGGAAACTAGTCGCCATTGAGCCCATCAGTTTGATTCCTTCTGCAGAAAAAAAACTGCATGTATTTGCAAAAGAGGTCATCTTCTACCCCGATATTCCAAAGGATGATCAGGAGATCGCAGCACGCATTGGTGATGCCGACGCGGTATTACTAAGTTATACTTCCCGCCTTGGGAAAAAAGCGTTGGAGCAATGTCCTGATGTAAAATACATCGGCATGTGCTGCTCCCTCTACTCTCCCGAAAGCGCCAACGTGGACATCCGTTATGCCGACAGCAGAGGAATTACCGTTACAGGTATCCGTGACTATGGCGATGAAGGTGTCATAGAATATGTGATCAGCGAGTTAGTGCGTTGTTTGCACGGATTCGGACAGGAACCCTGGGACGGCATGCCCCGGGAAATCACGGGGCTTAAAGCAGGTATCGTAGGTCTTGGAAAGTCGGGAGGCATGATTGCCGATGCGCTCAGCTTCTTTGGAGCAGAGATATCTTATTTTGCCAGGAGTGAGAAAGCTGAAGCCGGAGCAAAAGGGTACCGTTTTCTTCCGTTAGATGAACTGCTCGAAGAGAGCGAAGCAGTCTTTTGTTGCCTCAATAAAAATACGGTCTTGTTACAGGAGGCCCAATTTGAAAAGCTGGGTAATAAAAAGATGCTATTCAATACCGGGCTCTCCCCCGCATGGGATGAAGCCTCTTTCCTGAAATGGCTTGAAGGCGATAATCTATGTTTTTGCGACACAGTAGAGGCGCTTGGAGGAGAATACCTCCTCAATCATTCAAAAGTACGCTGCATGCAGGTATCTACCGGACGTACCCGCCAGGCTTTCGACCGTCTAAGCGAAAAAGTGCTCAAAAACCTTTCCGGTTACACCGGTATCAAAATACAATAGGAGAATCGATATTCTGCAAGGTGCTTACCACCGACCAAGCGGCAATTTCGGGCGTGGCGCTAAAGACATCTACCACTGCATGCACCTGATCGTTCTTTATTTCCACCCGCTGCCTGTCGCCCGTAAAATCGGGAGTCGACTCCATGGTCACTTGTAAGTTCTCCGACCCAACAGTTGCCAGTGAAGCAGCCACCGCCACATTCAAACCTGTGGGGAACGTCTCAATCGCTTCACTGGCCGTTCCGGAGAAGATCACCTTGTTATTTGTCTCCATCTCAGGAGTATAAAAAGGTGAATTTCTGAGCGCCTTTACCCCTTTTACATTCAGGAATCCGGCAGACGCATTTCCCATAAGGGAGGCTGTTCTAAGCACATCAAATCCGCCCGTAGCACCGGAAGCAATATAAACACGCGCTCCATGGTCTATGGCGGTTTTCTTCACTTCCTCGTAAAAACAGGTATCGGCCAAAGCCCCAATAGATAATGTAACGATAGATGTACCGTTTTTAAGTGTCGGCAGAGCCAGCTCCCTCATTGCTGCCGGGGATGCAGCCTCTACCAGAAAATCGGGTTTCAAGGCAAGCAACTCTTCCAGCGAGGTACAAGCCCTACATCCACTCCCCTGCTTCTTCATCCTGGTGGCAAGACGTTCCGCATTTGCCGCCGTCCTCGAATAGACACCTATCAGATTATAGGTGGGCAATAAGCCTTTCAATAGTGCATCTGCAACAATATCTGCAAGATAACCACATCCAACAATCACTAAATTTCTCATGCAGGCAAAGATACGTTCTTTTGATTAAACTTCAAAAGCAACCCTTCCGGTATAAACATAAAATAAAAACAGTTTTTCTTTATTCAAACATTTTTGCTTAATTTGTACTCCCAATTATTAAGAAAATTTTACAAACAAGTGAAAACAGCTAAAGACATCGCGTCCATTTATACTTTCTACGTGGACGATTTGTACACGTATGCCCTCTATCTCGGTTTTGAGAAAGGGATTATTATGGATGCCATTCACGATGTTTTTTGTAAATTCGCGGCCGATGAACAGCTGCTTCAGAATGTTTCAAACGTAAAATTCTATCTTTTTAAATCGCTGAAGAACAGGCTGTATGATATTTACAAAACCCAAAAAGAACACATTGGGTTATCTGCAATCGACATGCAGGAAGCACCTTTCAATATCCAGGTCACCATCGAAGATAAGCTGATCGACAAAGAAGAACAGCTACAGATAAAAAATCAGCTATCGGAAATGCTTGACAGCCTTACCGAACGTCAACGCGAAGTTGTTTATTTGCGTTATGTCCAGGAATACGATTATACGCAAATTTCTGATTTACTGAACATAAGCATTCACGGATGCCGGAAACTCCTCTCGAAAGCCATGCAGAACCTACGCGAAAAATACGGCGCACTCATTTTCCTGTTTCTCCTTTCTTAACCTCAAAATGTTAAAATTATAAGATTTTACAGAAATCGGGGGATAAATTTTTCTTTTTATCGTCTATTTATTAAACGCGATTCTACAATGCCGAATTATACACGATATACCGATTTTTTAAAAGACAAGCAATTTATCCAATGGCAATTGGCTCCCGATGAAATATTGGATGCCCATTGGAAAGATTTTATTGAAACAAATCCGGGTTTGAATGAAGAACTTCAGCAAGCCATTGATTATCTGAAAACAACCGGATTGAACAAAAGCACGTTAGGCGAAACTGAACGGTCGCGTTTGCTTAATAAAATTCAATCTACCATTGAACGGTCGGCAAAAAGAACAAAGATCCGCCGGATTATCCAACTCTCCGTTGCTTCATGCGCTGCAATTATCCTGCTTATTATTGGATTAAACCTTTTCCTTTCTCAGGAAAAAGAGATTCAACCTTCACCGGAACAGGAACTTATAGTTGGGAATCTATTGAATAATGAGGATATTCAACTGATTACGGACGAAGAATCGTTGTCGTTCCAAAACGACGTACAAGTAAAGTTCGATAAAAGTGGAAAAGCAAAAATCACCCAAGGCGGAAGCGAAGGGAAAGCGGTCGAACTGACTAAAAGCAAGCAGAATACCCTCATCGTCCCCTACGGAAAACGCTCCACACTCACTCTTTCCGACGGAAGCAAAGTGTGGCTCAATTCCGGTTCGGTATTGGAGTTTCCGGCACAATTCAGCGGTAAGAAACGAGAAATATACCTGACATCGGGAGAAATGTATATCGAAGTAGCCCATGATAAGGAAAAACCGTTCTACGTACAGACCGGCAATTTCAATGTAAAGGTATATGGAACTAAATTTAATATTTCGAATTACTCCGGTTCAATGCAATCGGTCGTATTGGTAGAAGGTCGGGTAAGCCTGAGACCTACAAATAAACAGGAAACTTTTTTATCGCCCAACGAGCAGGCCGTTTATTCCGACAACGGAATATTCAACACGCAAAAAGTAGATGTGAACCAATTCATCAGCTGGAAAAACGGCTATCTCACTTTCGAGAAAACCCCAATGACCGAGGTATTGCAACAGATTGGCAGATATTATAATCTTTCATTCGATTTTGATCAGGATGTAAATCTTCAAAAAAGAACCTGTACCGGAAAAATCTATCTGTCTGATAACCTGGATAACGTAATGACCACAGTTGGCCTACTTTCATCCACAAAATACACAAAAAACGACAATCAAATATTTATCACTCACGAACCCAATTAAACGAAGGAGCCTATGAACAAATATAAATGATGTTAACGAAAAACAAAAAGCCGGACGATACCGCAAATACCGTCCGGCCAGATTGAATTTAATTACCCAAATTATTAATAATTAAAATCGTACAAAGATATGAATAAAAATTCTATTGGGAAGAAAAAAAATACCAATAATTTCAAACAGGTGCTAAAGATCATGAAAACAACACTGTTTTTGCTGTTTTGTAGCATAATGTTTTCTCAAGCGACATCAAGCTATTCACAAACTTTTACTTTCAACATAAAGTCCTCATCAATAAGGGAAGTATGCAGAGAGATTGAGAGAAACAGTGACTATATCTTTGTTTTTTCAGACAATAGCGAAAAACTTATTGATAAAAGAATAGATGTTAAAATCGAATCAGAGAATGTGACAGAAGTATTGAATACTGTCCTTTCTAAAACCGGACTTACCTACAAAATCTTGGATAAACAGATTGTCGTATTTGAATCGAAAGAGATTACTCCAATCAAAAATATTGAACCATTAATTTCCATCAATATACAACAACAAACAAAAAAGCAAATTACCGGAAAAGTTGTAGATGTGCGAGGTGAACCCGTAATCGGAGCTAACATTGTGGAAGTAGGAACTACAAACGGTACGGTTACTGATATTTATGGAAACTTCACTTTAAGAGTTGAGCAAAATGCCGTACTACATATTTCATATATCGGATATCTGTCACAGGATATTAAAGCATCGGGAAAAAGCTCTTTCAATATTGTTTTGGAAGAAGATACAAAAGCGCTGGAAGAACTGGTTGTAGTAGGTTATGGGACACAAAATAAGGTAACAATAACCGGATCAATTTCCACAATTTCCACAAAAGAATTGACACAAAGCCCTGTTTCCAATATAAGCAATGCTTTAGCTGGACGTTTGCCCGGCCTTCTTTCTGTTCAAAGAAGCGGACAACCCGGGTCAGATCAATCTACCCTCAGAATCAGAGGCGTTAGCAGTTTCTCAGGGACACAGGAGCCCTTGGTCATAGTAGATGGTATTGAAGGTGTAAATTACAACGTAATTGACCCCAACGAAATTGAAAGTGTCTCTATCTTGAAAGATGCCTCTGCAACAGCCGTATATGGTGTTAGAGGGGCGAACGGCGTCATGATCATTACTACCAAAAGGGGACAAGCTGGTGCTCCACGAGTTAGCTATTCATATGAGTATGCAGTTCAAAAGTTCAGTGATGTAAGGCACAGTATGAATGCTGCTGATTATGCCACACATTACAACCTTGCCCAATCATACGATGGCTACATTACCGGCGCCTATAATCCCTATTTTTCTGATGAAGTTATTAATAAATTCAAGACTCACGAAGACCCCATTTTTTATCCCGATGTGGACTGGTTTGCATATATGTTTGATAAGACTAGTGGACAACAACGGCATAATTTTAATATAAATGGCGGTACCCAAAAGATCAAATATTTTGTTTCTTTAGGATATTTCACACAGGATGGGTTAATAAAGCATACAAAAACGATTACTGATTATGATGCTGGGATCAAATTCGACAGATATAACATTCGGTCCAACTTCGATTTTAACATCACGGATCGACTCTCATTGAATGCCGATATATCTTCTCAGATTGAGGATAGATCGGGGACCAATACGCCTGTTACAAGATTATTTGAACAAGTATGGAGATCAAATCCAATGGATGCACCTAAGCTTGAAGACACAGGAGGGAGGTATGTAGTATTGGATACAAAAATGGACCCCGGAAATCCCATAGACTATTTAATAAGTTATGGTTATAAAAGAGACTACAGTAATTATTTAAACGGTTCTGTCCGATTAAATTATAAGTTAGACAAACTTACTAAAGGGTTATCAATACGCGGTTTGGTCTCTTATAATAATTATTACCAACAGGCACAATATTATTCAAAAAACAAAGAATCATACAAAGCGGTAAGATTGGGGGACGGGACGATTAACTATATCCCGATAACAGAACCGTCACCATATGGATTTAGCGAATCAATGAGCAAAAACAGAAAGATTTATTTTGAAACAGCTCTAGACTACAATCGTAAATTTGGGCTCCATAATGTAGCGGGATTGTTGCTTTATAATCAAAGTAAGTTCTATTCTCCGAACCTTGCATATCTGATTCCCAATGGATATCAGGGTTTGGTGGGCAGGCTAACCTATAATTATGCAAATCGTTACATGTTGGATATTAATTTCGGATATAATGGAACCGAAAATTTTGCAGAAGGTAAACGATTTGGATTTTTTCCAGCATTTTCATTGGGTTGGGCAATCTCAGAAGAATCTTTCTTTCCAAAAAACGATTACCTGACTTTCTTAAAACTCAGAGTTTCTTATGGAGAAGTAGGAAACGATAAAGTGGGCGGAGCCAGATTTTTGTATCGTCCTTCATCATGGGTCTATGTTAATAATGATTACAGGTTTGGAATAGGGGCTGATCTTCAAGGGCATAAAGGTTCTAAAGAGGCTGCTCTTGGTAATCCTGATTTGACGTGGGAACGTGCGAAAAAAACTAACATTGGTGCTGATGTCGCTTTTTTTCAAGGTAAACTAAAAACCACAATTGATTATTTTACAGAAAAAAGAGACAATATACTCACCACATTTAATACTATTCCATTCATTGTAGGTGCACAACTTCCTCCTTATAATTTTGGCAAAATGAACAATAAGGGATGGGATGGAGAGATCTCTTATAATGATAAATTTAACCTGTTTAATTATTGGATAAAAGGGAATATCACCTATGCCCGTAATAAAATTATAGAGATGGATGAAATAACAAGGCTTTATCCCTATCTCAAGCGAACCGGACAGGCATACGGGCAAATGTTCGGACTTAGAGACGATGGAATATATAATTCATGGGAAGAGGTAAACAATGCTAACCGCCCATTATATCAATGGCAAAATGATAAAATTCAGCCGGGTGATATTAAATATTATGATATAAACGGTGATGGAATCATTGATGGTGACGATCAAATTCCGATTGGCTATTCAAATTTTCCAGAAGTGATTTTTGGCACTTCCTTTGGCGGAAATTTTAAAGGTTTTGATTTCTCGATTTTATTCCAGGGGGCCTCTAATGTAACTCACAGATACCACAGACGGGAAATTAGAGGATTTGAAGAAGGAACAAATGCTCCGGATTACATGATTGAAAGTTGGACGTATGAACGATATCAGCAAAGCCTGCCTATCAATTTTCCCCGGTATAATTTAGGAATAACTTATGCAAACGCAAATCACCAAGCATCAACATTTAACACTGTAGATGCCAGATATATACGATTAAAAAATATTGAATTCGGCTATACCATATCCGGAGATATCTTAAAAAAAACAGGTTTGAATTCGGTTCGAATTTATATTAACGGAGATAATCTATATACATGGGATTCATTGTTACCGGGAACAGATCCTGAATCAACAGGCGCCGGTTTAGATGAAAACAACAGGCCTTATCCCGTCACCCGAAGGATCAATTTTGGCTTAAACATTAAATTTTAAAACTACTGAAAATGAAAAGGATATATTTGTTATTAATTGGTTGTGCAATATTATCCGGAGTTTTATCCTCTTGTGAAGACATGTTCGGCGATTATCTTGATAAAGCGCCCGGAATAGATGTTACAATTGATACCATATTTAGTTCGCCTACACAGGTTGAAACTGCAATTGTCCATTTATATAATTATGATGCAGGAGGATTCTCCATATTCCCAATAGCCGGAGGAGCAATGCAGTGGGAATATAACACAGCTTACACCGATGAAGGCCAATCGGGACAGACCTGGACTTTCTCTAACACCTATAATTCGGGCGCACTGACTGCAGCCAGCATGCTTCCTATTGATAGAGCCTTCTATTCCCGCTGGGTAGGAATCCGTCATGTCAATATTCTTCTTCAGCATATTGATGATGTTCCAGGAATGACCAAACAACAGATTGATGAGGCAAAAGGGCAAGCAAGATTTATACGTGCATTACGCTACTTCGAAATGTTTAAGCGTTATGGCGCTGTTCCTATTGTTGATAAACCATTTGAATTAAGTGATAATTTTTTTACAGGAAGAAACACATTACAGGAAGTAGTCAATTTTATCGTGGAGGACTGTGATGCGGCAGCTTCTTTGTTACCTGATAAGCAACCGGTAGACATGTACGGACGCGCTTCGAAAGGAGCGGCATTAATGTTAAAAGCCAGAACATTACTATATACTGCCAGTCCACTATTCAATACAGGGACACCTTATATGGATATGGATAATAAAGAACATAATAGTTTTATCTGTTTAGGAAATTATGATGTAAACAGATGGCAAGTTGCGGCTGATGCAGCTAAGGCATGTATTGACTGGGCACAGTCGAACGGATATCATTTGATCACGGATAAGGGAGTAGATGAGAACTACAGATATATGCATGAGAATGATGGCAATGCTGAAATAATATTAGCATCCCGCATATATGGACAGGGTTCGGCCTGGAACTGGCCATGGATTGGTTTTATCATTTGGTCCCATGCACACGGCTCCAGCATGACTTATAATTTTTTACAGTTATATGAAAAACAGGACGGAACAAAACAAAACTGGGATCCTGTCGGAGGTAACGATTTAACTGAAAAACTTTCAGAGCTTGACAGGCGATTTCATCAGTCCACTGCACCCGTAGGGTCTTATTGGAATGTTGATATTCCTATGGTGAATTCTTTTGTCGGAGGCGACCAAAATACCGGTTGTTTTGGGGGAACATGGATCACAAAATTTTGTCCTCGTGCCATGAGAAAGAGTAGTGGCAGTTATGCCCCCAATGATGTTATTTTCAGGCTTGCAGAAGCGTATCTCAATTACGCGGAAGCATTGAATGAAGCCAAGGGACCCGTAAAAGAGGCATATGACGCTATCAACATAATTCGGGCACGATCGGGACAGCCAGATTTACCTCCCTCCCTCACACAGGAAGAGTTCAGAAAACGCGTAAGAAACGAGCGGGCCATTGAACTATTCGGGGAATTCCATCGTCAATGGGATCTTAATAGATGGCTTATCGCTGAAGAAGTTCTCAACAAGGATTTCAAAGGATTCAAAGCATATAGAAATCCTGCTCCGCCTAATTTTAGGTATGAAGTTTATAATATAGGGACCAGAGTATTTCCACGCAGACAATACCTGTTGCCTTTACTTCGCGATGAGGTCCTGAAAAAAGATTACCTCGTTCAAAATCCAGGATGGGATTGAGAGAATTATTTTTAATAAATAAAATAATAAGTCTAAAAGAACTTATTGTAATCTTAATTTAAATAGCATATGAATTTAAAATATATTATTCAAAGACTGAACATATTTTCAATATCAGTCATCTTTCTTACTGCATTATCAATGGAACCTGCATTTACACAAACAGGGGACACTATAAAATATAAGCAGGGAAAAGAAAATATTGCCTACGGAGCACAACCTGACTGGATGGTAACAGGAGCAACTTCAAAGATTTCAGGCAGCGACCTCAGATCATCCTTTGTGACTAATTTTGCAGGCACTTTACCGGGAAGGTTATCCGGGTTAACGATAATTCCCGGTAATAATGAACCCGGTTACGAAACTTTCAATCTAGTTAGCCGGGGGATAAATACTTTTGGAGTAGGCGAAACGGATATATTGATTCTCGTGGATGGATTTGTTGATGTCAATTTTCATAGTCTAATCCCCGAAGAAATTGAATCGGTTGTGTTGCTTAAAGATGCCGCAGCCACTGCCATGTATGGGAGCAGAGCTGCAAACGGAGTATTATTAATTACAACAAAAAGAGGGAAAGAAGGTCCTTTGGCTATAAATCTAAGTGTACAGTATGGTTTGCAAACTCCCACCAATCTTCCTAAGTTCTTGGGATCATATGATTACGCCAGGCTTTACAATGAAGCTAGAAGAAATAGTGGAATGGCAGAATTATATACGGAAACTGATTTGAATTCGTATCAGAAAGGCGATGATCCATACTTTCATCCCGATATAGACTGGTATAATGAAGTGCTTAGGAACTCATCTCCACTATCAAATTATAATCTCAATTTTTCAGGATCACTTTCAGGAGTTCGGTATTTTGTATCATTAAATCATCTGAGAAATGAGCTTCTGTACAAAAAGACCGGCGATATGTCTGAATTCAGTGTTAATTCAAATTATGCACGGACCAATTTCCGATCAAATGTAGATATCAATTTAGGACAGGGGTTCACTGCCAAAGTTTCATTGGGGGGAAGTATCGAAGACAAAGAAAATCCGGTTGATAATAATACAGGTAGTGTATTCTCGCTCTTGTCGCAAATTCCACCTAATGCATTTCCGGTCTATAATCCAAATGGAACGTGGGGACGCAATGAGTTATATTCAAATCCGCTGGGAAACATGATGGAGGTAGGGTTTTTCACCTCGAATTCAAGAACTCTTCAAGCCGGATTCTCCCTTAACTATCGGCTTGATATGATTACGCGGGGTTTAAGTATCACAGGGCTAGCTTCAATGAATAACTGGTTTAGAAGCTATTCAAGCAAATCAAGAACTTATAAAAGTTTTGCCATCACAAAAAATAACGGAGAGATAACTTATATACCATTCGGTGTGGAGACATCTTTAACAGGAGCTGAAGGCAGTTCTTCACAGTATAGGAATGATGCTTTCCAGGTTTGGTTGAATTACGATCGTAATTTCGGGGTCCATGATGTAAGTGGAATATTGCTGGCAAATGCAGATGAAGAGGTTTATGGCGGTGACGAGTTCCCTTATAGGCATCTTAATCTTAGCGGACGGGCAACCTATGCTAACCGACAGACATATATCAGCGAATTTAGTTTCAGTTACATGGGGTCCGAGAATTTCCCAAAGGATAAACGATACGGTCTTTTCCCTGCCGTTTCTTTTGGTTGGATAGCCTCGAATGAGCCTTTTCTAAAAGATAATAATATTTTAACTTTCTTGAAATTTAAAGGATCATACGGAATGGTTGGAAATGAAAAAATTGGAGGTACTCGTTTCATGTTTCAACAATACTATCCATATACTTCTAATTATTATTTTGGTACCGGAAACTCAACTGTATCCGGAATAGTTCAGGGATCTCCTGCAAATAAGTCAGTTACATGGGAGAAGGAAAAGACTTTAAATATCGGCTTCGAAGCTACTATATACAATAATTGGAATGTAGCGTTAGAAGTTTTCAACCGAGACAGGTATGATATTCTTGTCATTCCCAATAGGACATTGCCAGATTTTATGGGATTTTCAAAACCATATATTAACGACGGAAAAACAAATAACAGAGGCTTTGAGGCAAAAATACGCTACTCGGAAAAATTATTGAGAGATTTTAATTTTTTTGTCGAAAGTAACTTATGGTATCACCAAAACAAACTTGTTTTTAGTTCAGAGAATCTTCAGCTACATGATTATTTATATAGAGACGGACATCCTATTAATCAGCCATTTGGACTGGTAGCTTGCGGTTTTTTCAAAGATGAAAACGACATTAAAAACAGTCCTCAGCAAAGATGGACAGATGTTAAGCCGGGTGATGTAAAATATGTTGACCAGAACAAGGACAATATTATTGATGAAAGAGATTTGTATCCTATTGGTCATACTTCGATACCTACGCTTAGCGGAAATTTAAATATCGGGTTCCAATGTAAAGGTATAGATTTTAGCGCTTTTTTCCAAGGGGTAACCAACCGAACCGTATCTTTCACGGGCCCTCTATTCCATGCCTTTCAAAACGAAGGAAAGATAAGTGAAATTGCTCTAGGAAGATGGACGCCAGAAACAGCTGGAACAGCCACTTATCCGAGATTAACATCCATGGATAATGACAATAATTACAGGTATTCAACATTATGGCAACGGGATGGAAGTTTTATAAAATTGCATAGTATAGAACTTGGATACACTTTCCCATCTAAAATCATTAAATCCATTGGATTAGAAGATGTGAGAATATTCGTTAATGGAACTAATCTGTTTTCTTGGAACCATATGAAAGGTTATCGGGATCCTGAAATTGAATATGGATATCCTGCTACCAGAAGCTATAGCATGGGAGTTAAAATTCAATTACAATAATGGAATATCATTTAATAGTAAAAGTATGAAACGCGCATGCAAACAGTTCCATACACATTAATAAAAAATAATCATATGAAAAAATATATATTTTTAGTAAGCCTGATATCATTTTTTATCGGAACCCCGTCATGTAGTGATTACTTGGAGCGGGATATCAGTACTGCAATTGATGAAGAATTGGTAAATACCGTCTATTCATATTCCCGAAGCCGATTAGAAGGTTTATATACAACTCTTCCAAGTGGTTTTTTTGAAGTAGGCGGTGCAATGATAGCATCAGCATCGGATGAAGCTGAACACACTTACCAAAATTCCATGATCCATTTTTTTAATACCGGGAGCTGGGATCCTTTCGTTAATCCCGATGATACCTGGGCTACATACTACACCGGAATACGAAATGTGAATCTGTTTTTAGCTAATGTTAGTGAAATCAATCTTGACATGTACAGGCTTGATCCGAGAGAGTCACAACAAATGATCTATAAACAAAGGTTGGAAGAAATTGAACAGTGGAAATATCAAGCACGCTTTTTGAGAGCTTTCTATTATTTTGAACTAATTAAACGTTATGGAGGAGTCCCTATTATTGAAAAGGCGTTGGAATGGGGGGATGATGTTACAAATATAAAAAGAAACACTCTATCGGAATGCGTAAACTATATTATTTCTGAATGTGATGTCGCTGCATCGAAACTTTATGTAGTACAACCTTCCGCCGAACTCGGTAAAGCAACCAAAGGTGCAGCATTGGCGCTGAAAGCCAAAGTTCTTTTATATGCAGCTTCCGATTTGTGGAACACACCCTCTTGGGCAGGTAGTTATGCCAATCCTGAACTTATTTCCTTATCTACGGACAACAGGGTTACACGCTGGAAATCAGCAGCTGATGCGGCAAAAGCAGTTATTGATCTTTCCGGGACAGGATATGCACTGGCCAATAACTACAGGAACCTGTTTCTTCGTGGTGATTCATATCAAAATTCCGAACATATTCTTGTCCGGAGAGGAGGAACAAGTAATTCTTTCGAGATAGCAAACTATCCGATTGGATTCGATAGAGGAGAGAGCGGTACAACCCCTTCGCAAAATCTCGTAGATGCTTATGAGGTGATAGAAGACAATATTGCTGTACCGTTCGACTGGAATAATCCGGTGCATGCAGCGTCTCCATATTCCAATCGTGATCCCCGCTTAAATATGAACATTATCACTAACAACAGTAATTATAAAGGGCGCAATGTTGAAATTTGGAACGGCGGACGGGATGGAAAACCAATACCTCTTGCTAGCAGAACAGGTTATTATTTGAAGAAATATGTAGATGAAAACATAGATCTTCTGAAAAATACGGTTAGTGTCCATAGTTGGAGCCTTATCCGTTTGGCTGACGTGTATCTATGGTATGCCGAAGCGCTGAATGAGTACGATCCCGGTCATCCGGATATAAAAATATATGTTGATCGAGTTAGGCAAAGACAAGGAGTGAATATGCCCGCACTGCCTTCAGGCTTAACACAACAACAAATGCGTAGCGCTATACGACATGAACGTTTTGTTGAACTTGCATTTGAAGGCCATCGGTTTTGGGATGCCCGCAGATGGATGATAGCATCTACAGTTTTTAATTCCCCACTGAAAGGGGTAGAAATAACCAAGACACCATCCAACACATTCAACTATTCAATAATTAATGTTGAAAATAGGACTTTCGAGCCTAAAATGCATTTTTATCCTATACCCCAACAAGAATTACTCAAAATGCCTGAATGGAAACAAAATCCACTTTGGTGATGCAAGTCAACTTCGAACAAAAAGGAATTAATAATTTGATTTTCTATTAATATTAAGTAAGCAAAGACATGAAAAAGAATCCCACTATTAGCATAAAAATATTGATTCTGCTGGTTTTATTTACATTTAGTATAAATTCATGTGATTACGAAGATGTTAGGCCTACAGAGTACACAGCGTCTAAACTATATATGCCGGCAGCAGTAAGAGGTATTTTTACAATCGATAATGTTCCACAACGGGTGGAATGGTTACCCACACCAGGGTATAAATACGATTTTAAAATTGACAAAGAGAATAATAAATTCATCATCCCTTTGGGAGTTTATCGTTCCGGCATCGAGCGAAAAGGAGATATCAATGTGAATATTGAGGTAAAAAATGATACTATCAATATGCTCAAGTCTAGTAAAAAAATTCCAGGATCGACCGAGATACTCCCTGCGAATCAATACAAACTTCCAACGTCAGTAACAGTTAAAAACGGCAGTGAACTTGGAGGATTTGATCTTGAAATTAATCTCGACTATCTACTATCTCGGCCTAATGAAATACTTGGCTTAGGTGTCGGTATATCATCCGATGAATTGGAAGTAAACCAGAATATTTCAACAACTATCATTATTATTTATACTAAACTACTTATTCCAACGGCTGATTTCACCTATTCCATCAATGGGAAAACAGTAACTTTTTCCAATAAATCAACCTTTGGCATGAATTATTCATGGAATTTAGGAGATGGCAGAAGCACTTCTAAAAACCCATCTCATACATATTCATCGTCTGGCAGTTATATTGTGACACTTACAACTGAAGGTGTACTAGGCGCAATGAATCACTCTATTGCAGAAAAAGTTGTAGTTGTGCCGTAAACTAATAGATTGTTTTTGAAAAGAAGAATTCTCTTTCAGAAACCAACGACAAGGCGGATTAATTAAATTATATAAAATTCAAATAAAATAATCGTATGAAAACGAAATATTTAATTCTACTGTTATTCATCTTCGTTATTCCTTTCTATTTTTCTTGCGAAGATGAAGAGACTGTAATTAAAGTTACAAGCGTGGCACTAAGTAAAATCTCTGTTTCGATAATCGAGAGCAATAATGAAACCCTGACAGCCTCAATAGCTCCTACCAATGCCACTAACAAAAAAGTAAAGTGGAAGTCAAGTGATAATGCCATTGCCTCTGTTGACTCCTACGGTAAGGTAACCGCCGTTAAAGCCGGCAACGCAACAATCACCGTAACTACCGATGATGGCAACAAAGCCGCAACCTGTAACGTAACTGTTGAAGCCGAATCCGTTGGTGTAGCCGGGATCTCATTAGATAAAACTTCTTTGACGTTGGATGAAGGCGATAGTAAAACCTTAGCTGTTACGATTGCTCCCATAAATGCAACCAACAAAAAATTTACGTGGAAATCAAGTGATGATGTTATTGCCACTGTTGAAGGCAACGGTAAAGTAACTGCCCATAAAGCCGGTAATGCAACAATCACCGTAACTACCAATGATGGCAATAAAACAGCAAACTGTGACGTAACTGTTAAAGCAGTAATCGTAGCCGTAACCGAAGTTTCATTGGACAGAACCTCTATGTCGTTAGTTGAAGGCAACAGCGGAACCCTGATTGCCTCAATTGCCCCCGTAAATGCCACTAACAAAAAAGTTGAGTGGAGGTCAAGTAATGATGCCATTGCCACTGTTGATTCTAACGGTAAGGTAACCGCCGTTAAAACCGGTAACGCAACAATCACCGTAGCCACCGAAGATGGCAATAAGAAAGCCACCTGTACGATAACGGTATTTGATGCTATGAGTGCCTTTGCCGACAATCGTGATGACAATGTATATAGATTTGTAACCATAGGCGATCAGGTGTGGATGACCGAGAACCTCAAGTATCTGCCCAGTGTGGTAGATCGTACAACAGATTCCAATACTGCCCCATACTACTATGTTTCCAGCTATAACGGTACAGATGTGACAGCTGCAAAAGCCACCGACAACTATAAAACCTACGGTGTGTTGTACAACTGGCCTGCGGCCATTAATGCCTGTCCTTCGGGTTGGCACCTGCCCAGTGATGAAGAGTGGACGCGATTAACCACTTATTTGGGAGGCGAAGGTTCAGCCGGAGCTAAGTTAAAAGCGACAGGAACTGTCCAGGAAGGAACAGGATTATGGAATAGCCCCAACACCGGAGCAAGCAACCAAGTCGGTTTCACTGCTCTTCCGGGTGGCAACCGTAACACCGGGGATACATTCTTCGACCTTGGCAATGCCGGTTACTGGTGGAGTGCTACCGAGAGCAGCGCCGATAACGTCTGGCGCCGTGGCATCTACCGTGACCAATGGTATGTAAACAGAAATAATATACCCAAAGAGATAGGGTTATCAGTTCGTTGTGTGAAGAATTAATTGTTTCCTGTAAATGATATAGTTATACAGATCATTATTGGCTGGTTGTAATTCAATGCCGGAAAGTATCAAGAAATAGCTGACTACAGGAGATTCTTCAGGGAAAAGCAATTCTATAGGCTGATGCTCGTCACCTATAGTATGAATCGAGTTTCAGAACAAAAATTATAATATGACTCATTGCTGATGATCATTTAAAAGCTAACAAAAGATGAAAATCATAAAAAACATCCTTATTACTTGTCTTATTTGTACTTGTTGTTGCTTTGTATTTTCATGTACGAACTATATAGAACAAATTACTGAGAACCAGGATGCTATAACAACATTGAATACTCGCGCAACCCAAATATTGTGGATTGCAGCAAGTAACAGCAGTGCGGCCGACAAGGCATCGGCCAACTATGTATGCGACGGAATCAATGACAATCAGGAAATTCAGACTGCACTCGACGCTCTATCTTCAGACGGAATTGTCCACTTATATAATGGTACATATAACTGTACCGGAATTCTCAAACCTAAAGCAAATACAACTCTTGAGGGAGGAGGTGAATCGGGAACCTATCTAAAATTTACGAATGACGGGCGCATCAACGTTGACCGTGAATATGTAACCCTGGATGGTTTCAACATACAAGGGAATGGATACAGCTCTGGGATCAAATGGCTGGGAGTGATAACCACCCGCGCAAGTCATGCAAAACTCCATAATATTAAGGGAACTGCGGATGCCAGTATCCAGGCAGTATTTCTCCTTCTCCATGATCCTACAGTATATTCTCCTGTCCTTGAAGATATAGAGTTTATAAATTGCAAAGCTGTTGATACAGGTACCTACGGATTTATACATAATGCATGGGGTACAACAAATAAGGAGATTAAGAATGTCCGATACGAGAACTGCCAAGCTATCAATTGCGGAAAGTATGGAGCGTTCAACCCCTGGGTAACCGGATTTGACTTTGCAGAACTCAATGACATCAAAGGGCTCAGGGTAAAAAATTGTCTTGCCGAGGGTACACTTGAGTCAGGATTTCATTTCGAGTTTGATCCAAAGAAAGTGGATTGCATTCTCGAAGACTGCATTAGTCGCAACAACGGACAAAAACCTTATCCGACGAAACCTTACAATCCAAGCGATATGTCAACCCACTACTTTGGATGTGGCTATTACGCTCCAAACGCCGACGTAAAGTTTATCCGCTGCACTGCAGAGAGTAACTCCATGAATGGATTTTTCTCAACCAACGGGGGCAAACTCTATAACTGTATTGAGAAAACAACCGGTGCCGGAAAAACAAATTATGATTACAGAAAGCCAGCCGGCTACTACGCCCTCCCATGTCGTACAACCAGTCCGTCCTTGGTGATGGAAAATTGCACAAGTATTGACTCCTACGCCTATGGCATATGGATCGACAACGCGGCTAATGTGCAGATCCTTAATTTCCAATTGGTAAATCCGGCCGGAGTCAATGGAAAAGGAACTTGTCTAGGCGGAACAAACGGACAGTTCGATAATGCTACGGTAAATATTTACGCCTCAGGAGAACGTGTAGAGACACTGATTTGGGCTAAAGACAACAAAAACACTGTCTTTTCAGGTCAGATAGTCTCAGATTGTATAAAACCGTTTCTGATCGAGGGTACCCGTACCTCCAACGTGCTTGTTAAAGATATGGAGATTATTTCAAATACCCTGCCTCCCGGCCCGGGCGGCATCACTATTGCAAGCACTGTTCCAGCTGGTCAGGTAACACTTCAGAACGTTTATGTAACGCCTCCGTCGGCACCTACAGACAAACCTGATCTTGTAGTAACCGACATCTCCTGGGATCCAGCAAATCCTGCAAACGGGAATACGGTAACAGTGAGGGCAACAATCAAAAACCAGGGTAGCGTATCCACGCCTGAGGGAGTGATACATGGCGTACTTTTTACGTTCGATGACGGAGCGGCCGGTTCGGGAGTATGGTCCGACACCCACAGCAGTTCGCTCGCACCCGGCGCATCGGTTACGCTGACTGCCAATGGCGGCTCGGCAGGAGCAACTTGGACAGCGGTCGAGGGTACACACACGGTAAAGGCTAACGTTGATGATGTTAATCGTATTGTCGAAAGCAATGAGACGAACAATATCATGAGCAAACAGATTGTAGTTAGCTCCGGGAAACCGGATCTCGTGGTAACCGACATCTCCTGGGATCCAGCAAACCCGGCAAGCGGTTATGCTGTTACAATGAAAGCTACTATCAAAAACCAAGGAGCTGTTTCCACACCTGCAGGAGTAATACATGGCGTACTCTTCACATTTGATGACGGAACGGCCGGTCCGGGAGTCTGGTCTGACACCTATACCAATTCAATTGCTCCGAGTGCATCGGTTACACTGATCGCCAACAGCGGTTCGGCAGGATCAAAATGGACAGCAGTAACTGGGACCCATACAGTAAAAGCTAACGTAGATGATATTAATCGTATAGCGGAAAGCAACGAGACGAACAATGTTATGAGCAAACAAATTGTCGTCGGCACCGGAAAGCCGGATCTCATAGTAACCGCTATTTCCTGGGAACCGACAAATCCAGTAAACGGAAATGCGGTAACAATGAGGGCAACAATCAAAAATCAGGGCAGCGTTTCCACACCTGCGGGAGTAATACATGGCGTACTCTTCACATTTGACGACGGGGGAGCCGGTCCAGGAGTCTGGTCTGACACCTATACCAATTCAATTGCTCCGGATGTATCGGTTACACTGACCGCCAACGGCGGTTCGGCAGGATCAAAATGGACGGCAGTAACTGGTACCCATACTGTAAAAGCTAACGTAGATGATATCAATCGCATCACGGAGAGCAATGAGACGAACAATGTCATGAGTAAACAGATTTACGTCGGAAATTAGTAATTACTGCCTTAAGAAAAATAACAAAGATGCAATAACAATAATCATCCCCACATTAAGAATGATTCTTTAATCTTCACACATAAACAGTCGACACATCGATTGTTATAATTACTAAACAAAGATGAAAAATATGTCATATATTTTCTTAGTTTTTCTATCCATTTTTACTTTTTGTTCGGAAAACGGTATTAAGGAAAAACCTCCTGTAAATAAAGAGCCTGATGAGTTAAAAAACCCTCCTCTGTCCCAAGAGATATGGATTGCGGCCAGCAACAGCAGTGCGGCGGATAAAGCACAGGCCAACTATATCTGTGATGGGGCCAATGATCAAGAGGAGATACAATCAGCGCTAAACAAGTTACCTTTATCCGGAGGTGTAATCAACCTGCACAGTGGTACATTCTACTGTGCAGGCATCATCGTCCCTAAAACAGGAACAACTATAAAAGGTAAGGGTGAATCGGAGACCTTCTTGAAATTCACTAATGATGGACGTATCAATATCGATAATGAGTATGCAACTTTAAACGACTTCAATATCCAGGGGAGTGGTTATAACATAGGTGTTAAATGGCTTGGCGTATTAACCATACGTGCAAGCCATACGAAAATTCACAATATCGTCGGGACGGCAGACGCAAGCATTCAAGCAGTCTTCCTTCTGATTCACGATCCAACTATATATACCCCTACCCTCGAAGATGTTGAGTTCATAAATTGCAAAGCCATAGATACTGGGACGTACGGATTTCTGCACAATGCATGGGGAACAGAGAATAAGGTGATGAAGAACATTCGCTACGAAAACTGCCAAGCGATCAACTGTGGTAAACTGGGAGCATTCAACCCATGGGTAACCGGATTTAATTTTGCGGAACTGAACAGTATTGAGGGGCTCAGGGTAAAAAATTGCCTTGCCGAAGGCACTCTTGAATCCGGATTCCATTTCGAGTTTGATCCTACAAAGAAGGATTGCATTCTTGAAAACTGTGTGAGCCGCAACAACGGACAAAAACCTTATCCAACAAAACCTTACAACCCAAGCGATATGTCAACTCACTACTTTGGATGTGGCTATTACGCTCCGAACGCTGATGTAACATTCATTAACTGTACGGCAGAAGGTAACTCAATGAAT
This sequence comes from Bacteroidia bacterium 43-41, assembly GCA_001898165.1. GTDB lineage: Bacteria > Bacteroidota > Bacteroidia > Bacteroidales > Dysgonomonadaceae > Petrimonas. The sequence continues at coordinate 72,294 of MKTD01000011.1, read as the reverse complement.
GGATTTTACACGACGAATGGCGGTAAACTTTATAACTGTGTAGAGAAAGAGACAGGGATCGGAAGAACAGATTTCTCTTATCGGGTACCAGTCGGCTACTATAGCCTCCCATCTCGCTCGGCAAACCCCTCTCTGGTGATGGATAACTGTAAGAGCACCGATTCAAAGGGCTACGGTATTCAGGTTGATCTTGCGAATAATGTGATAATTCAGGACTTTCAGCTAATTAATCCTTTCGGGTATAATGGAAAAGGTTCAAGTTTCGGCGGCACGCATAATGTGTTCGACAATGCTGAGGTAAATATCTATGCATTGGGTGATCGTGTGGAAACATTGATATGGGCAAAAAACAATATAAATACAGTCTTCTCTGGAAAGATCATCTCAAATAGTGCAAGACCATTCCTAATTGAAGGTTCTCGTACTACCAATGTTCTTGTTAAGGATATGGAAATTATCTCAAATGTACTCCCTTCCGGCCCAGGAGGAGTTACCATCGAAAACACGGTTCCAGACCATCAGGTAAGTCTCCAAAATGTGTATGTAAGACGCTCTTCCGATTAATCTGAGATGTCCGGCCACTAATTTTTCGGGAGACTCTATTTAAAATTCAATGAATAGGTACTATGAAATTATTAAAATATAAACTTAAGCTTTATGTGTGTGTTCTGTTGCTGGTTCTAATATCGGTGGTACAACCTATAACTTTAAAGTCTCAGCCAGTTAACAGCACCCAACTTGTTCAACTTTCAGCAAAGGGACCTTTGGAGATCAAGAAAATTAGTACTAACTCAAATCGGATCGGCCTGTATGAAAAGTTTGAGATCTCTTTTGACTTATCGGGAGATTGGGACAATCCGTTTGATTTGTGTCAAATTGAAGTCAATGCGCACTTTTACGCTCCTAAAGGTGACACTCTTATAGTTCCCGGTTTTTTTTATCAGGAATACTATCCGAAAAATGATGGAAGGCTTAAAATGGTTGGAAACAGTGAATGGAAAGTGCGATTTGCACCTACACAGCCAGGTGAATACTCTTGGCAGATAGTAGTTAACAACAAAGGAAGAGAGATACGAACCAACATTGAAGTTTTTGAAAGTATAAACTATAATACCAGTCATGGTTTTTTGCGGATTTCCAAGGATAACCCACACTATTTTGAATTTATCGACGGTACTCCTTTTTTTGGAGTTGGCATGGATAGGGAACAAGGCAATACATATCCTAATGAGAAAATTTATCACCGATTTGCCAATGCAGGCGGAAACTTTAACAGGTTATTCCTGACAAACGGGACTCTTAACCTTGGAGAGATAGTAAATAGTCCGCGTCCCGACTGTGGAATAGGGAAAATAAATCTTGAGGCCGCATGGCATCTTGATCAAGTGCTTGAGACCGGGGAAAAACTGGGAATATATCACATGCTCTCATTGACCAATCAATGGACGTTTAATCAGAAATGGGAAACTCACGCATACAATCAAAGTAATGGAGGTGTTATAAATTCGCCTGTTGAATATTGGAACAATAAAGAAGCTTTAAACAGTTTTGAAAAATACCTGCGCTATATTGTAGCAAGATGGGGATTTTCCACTTCTGTTTTTTCATGGGATTTATGGAATGAATACAGTGCTATGCCGGGAGGTACAGATTCAACTTTATCTATTCCATGGCATCAACGTATGTCCCGGTATTTAGATTCAATTGATGCATTCAATCATGTAATCCATACCAATGATGCCTATTTGAACGGATTTGACTGGATGCACTCATTACCGGAGATGGAGATGATCTCAACCAATATTTATATGGTAAGAAATATGGCGGATGTGGCTTATACTTGGTCTAAGAGGTTTACGGAACAGTTTGAGAAACCTTATGTGCTCACAGAATTTGGGACAGGACATGGTAGAGAGCGCGCCGTGAATGGATATTCAGGTGTAGACCCGGAACGAAGAATGATTCACAACGGATTTTGGGGAGCATTGATGGGTGGAAGCGCCAGTACGGCATTACCATGGGAATTTAACTGGCTAGATCATAAAATATTCTATACCTACATCAAAGCGATATCAACATTTGTTGAAAATATTCCATTCAGTAAACGTAAATGGAGGCCGGTTGAAGCGGATTCTTTTCGCTTCAAAAAAAGAGATGATAATAAATCAGGATACAGTGATGTTATTGTAGAAGGATGGACGGGGAATTTCAATTTATCGAAACATGTACCGAATGTCTTTAAAATAGATGAAACGGGACATGTTGATCATCCTGAATCACTAAGCGCTGTGCTTGATGACAAAAGTAACTCTACTGTTGAGTTCCAAATCAATTATCCGACTAACGGAGAGTTTATGGTCTATGTCTGTGAAGTACATAACAGCAGGAAAACACCGCAATTAACCGTTGTGTTAGATGAACATGAAGTACTCAAAGAAGATATGCTTCCTCTGAATATTGCTAATTATCAACCTTTTTTACACAACCAAGCCTATTCGATTCCTGTTTCGAAAGGTAATCATAGGATCAGAATTGAAAATTCGGGAAAAGGTAGCTTTGTAACTTCGTTTGAACTAAAAAATTATATTCCTAAAAACAACGATCTGGAAATAAGAGGACTTCAAACAGATGATTACATTTTGCTATGGTTTAAAAATCAAAAGTTTACACTTCTACATAGTTTGGTTGGAATTGCTGTTCAGCCTCAAGCAGAAGGAGTGCTGCATTTAAAAGGAGTTGCTGATGGTTATTGGATTGCTGAATGGTTAAACACCGTTGATGCAACGAAAATCAAAAAAGAAATTATTGAGAGCAGAAATCATCAAATTGTACTGGAAACTCCAATTATCAAGGAAAGTGTGGCAGTTCGATTACAAAAATTAAAATAGTTAAACATCAGGTCAAGAGTTATTTTCGAAATAATTGAATAAAACCACATACAGAAGTTCAGGAACGATTGCAATTCTGGATAATGACAAAAGAAATGGAAATTACGATCATTAATATAAATCATCTAACATATGAACTAAAAAACAAAATTGAATCATGAAAAAAATAATTATTGTTGTGCTATTATTCGTAGTAGTTTGCACTTATGGACAAAAGCATGAAGGATTGGCGTTAACACCTCCGATGGGATGGAACTCCTGGAACATATTCAGGTGTGACATTAGTGAAGATTTAATTAAAAATATTGCCGATAAGTTTGTAGAATCAGGTATGAAAGATGTGGGTTATGAATATATCGTAATTGATGATTGCTGGCAAACAAGTCGGGATGAAAATGGAAAGATAATACCTGACTCGGAACGCTTTCCTTCAGGTATAAAGGCACTTGCAGATTACGTTCATTCGAAGGGCCTTAAATTTGGCATTTATTCGTGCGCCGGGACAAAAACGTGTCAAAATCGTCCCGGGAGTAATGGGTATGAGATAATTGATGCTAATACCTATGCTGAATGGGGCGTTGATTATTTAAAGTATGATTGGTGTAACTCTGAAGGTATTGACCCCCATAAAGCATATACTGATATGAGTAAAGCCCTTGCAGATACGGGGGAGCCTATAGTTTTCAGCATTTGTGAATGGGGAAACAGTCGCCCTTGGGCTTGGGCGCAAAATGTGGGCCATTTATGGCGTACAACAAACGATATTTTAGATTGCTGGGATTGCAGACGAGAATGGGGAGGCATGGGTTGGACAATTATACTGGATGCACAGGTCGGATTGGAAAAATATGCTGCCCCGGGACATTGGAATGATCCTGACATGCTTGAAGTGGGAAATGGGAAGATGAGTTATAATGAATATGTGGCTCATTTCAGTTTTTGGTGTTTGCTCGCTGCCCCCTTAATGGCAGGAAACGATCTCCGCAAAATGGATGATTCAATCAAAGAAATTCTTTTGAACAAAGATGCAATTGCCATCAATCAGGATGCTGCAGGAATTCAGGGGAATAAAGTATATGATGAAGGAGACTTTGAGATATGGAAAAAAGAACTCGACAATGGTGATCTTGCTGTAATCTATTTCAACAGAAATCAACGTTCGTTCAACTACCCTACTCTTTGGAAAGAAATTGGCATTAAGAATAATATGACAGTATATGACATCTGGAAACATGAGAATATTGGAAAGACTGATCAATTAAAAAACATCGATCTTGATGGTCACTCCGTTAAATTCTTTCGGTTAACCGATTCGGCTGAATAATTAATAATTTTAATCGTATGAATATTCAATGTAAATACACCGTTCTAATTGTGCTAGTTATGCTGATCAGTTTTGTAAGACCGATAGTAGCACAGAAACAAAACTTAACAGGAAGGGATCACTTAAACGAAACAAAACTGTTAACGCTGAGCAGTCCTGATGAACTCCGTTCGCAGATGATTGGAGGAATCTTCAACTATTTTGAACAGGAACTGAAAACGGCCTCTATAAATCGGGAGCAACATTGGAAGCGAAATTATTCTTCCGCGGAAGAGTACGATGAATCGATTACCTCCAATAGGGAAAAGTTTAAAAAAATTAACGGAATAATTGATGAACGTAAACAATTCGATGGATTGGTGCTCGTAGAAAATACAGTTCATAAAGCACTGGTGGCACAAACAGACAACTATTCGGTTTATCGCGTAGAATGGCCGGTCTTAGAGGGTGTTACTGGTACAGGTTTGTGGATTGAACCTCACAAAAACGTTCAGGCACAGATAGTGGTTATACCTGATGCAGATCAGTCGCCCGAAATGTTGATGGGGTTAAATCCCGGGATCCCGGATGAATCCTTGCTTGCACCGCGACTGGCGAATACCGGTTGCAGAGTAATTATTCCGCTAATAATCGATAGGAATGATACTTGGTCGGGGAACCCTGAAATAGTCATGACAAACCAGCCTCACAGGGAGTTTATTTATCGGCGGGCTTATCAGGTAGGAAGGCATATCATCGGATATGAAGTTCAGAAAGTGCTGGCGGCTGTTGACTGGTTCAAACAGCAGGCTTCTGAACTACCCGTAGGGGTTGCCGGATATGGTGAAGGAGGACTATTGGCATTTTACAGTGGTGCCGCAGATACCCGTATTAACGGAGTGTTGATAAGCGGTTATTTTCAAGAGCGTGAAAAAGTATGGGAAGAACCTATATACAGAAATGTGTGGGGATTGCTGGAAGAATTCGGAGACGCTGAAATTGCAGGCTTGATAGCTCCCAGGTTATTGGTGGTAGAAGCCTGTCAAGGCCCGGAAGTGAAAGGCCCTCCCAACGCCGTCGGCGATCGGAAAGAGGTTGCAGCTCCGGGACATCTAACTACTCCGCCGTTGAACTCAGTATTGGATGAAGCTCACAAAGCAGAAAAGCTGTTTCTAAAACTGGGTATCCCGTCAAAATTCCAATTGGTTGTAAATAATGAAGGAAGGGGACTTCCAGGCTCAATGGCTGCTACAGAAAAATTATTAACCGGTCTCGAAGTCAATGCTAAGATATCAACCGGACCGAAGCAACGGCCTATTCGTCTAGACACAGGGTTCAATTTAGATACACGTATGCATCAACAATTTTCTGAGTTGATGAATCACATTGAGCTGCTTGTCAAGGAGAGTTCAAAACAGCGCGAAAAATTTTGGGGCCAGGCAGATCCTTCGTCAGTGAAACAATGGGAAGAATCAACAGAGTTTTACAGAGATTATTTCTGGAAAGAAGTTATTGGGAAAATGCCATCACCTGATCAGCCATTTAACCCCCAATCTAAACTGCTATACGAAACTCCCAAGTGGAAAGGCTACCTGATAAAGCTAGATGTATGGGAAGGAATACCTGCAGGGGGAATTCTACTAATTCCAAACAATCTGGAACCGGGGAAAAAATATCCTCTTGTAGTGCTTCAACATGGGCTGGGCGGACGTGCCGAATCTTATGTAAATTCTGAAAGGGACTCATTCGGATCTAAATTGATCGATTTGGGCTACATTGTATATGCTCCGCAGAATCCTTATGGCCTAGAAAATTTCAGAATATTTCAACGAATGGCCAATCCATTGAAACAATCGGTATTTTCAGTTACTATCGGACAGCATGACCAGACACTGCAATGGCTAAAAACATTGTCTTTTGTCGATGGAGAACGTATCGGGTTTTATGGGCTGTCGTACGGTGGAAAAAGTGCCGTCAGGATACCTGCCATTTTAAAAGACTATAAAGTAGTCGTTTGCTCGGGAGATTTTAATGAATGGGTATGGAAGACTACCTCATTGGATTTTCCTGCCAGCTATATGTTCGTAGGAGAATATGAGGTGTTCGAATTTAACCTAGGAAACACCGTAAATTACGCGGAAATGGCAGGGTTGATCGCTCCGAGATCATTTATGGTTGAACGAGGGCACTGGGATCCGGTTGCACCCGATGAATGGGTTGCTTACGAATATGCTAAAGTCAGAAGATTATATACACAATTAGGCATCGGGGAGTGTACTGATATCGAATTCTTCGACGGAGGGCACAAAATTAACGGAGTGAAAACCTTAGAGTTCCTTGAAAAACACCTTAAGAAAATAGCGGAATAAATGATTATCATTACGTCCGCATACAAAAATAGAAAAAATGAGGGAAAGAATAATTTTAAAAAAAACGGTGGTACCGATTATACTTATAACACTTGTTTTTAGTGCAGTAGGATGCATTAACAACAGTAGAGCAGAGGATAACGACATAGTTATTGAGAATAGTGAGCTAAAACTCATTTTAAGCAGTAACGGAACCGCGAAAAGCCTTATTCATAAACCAACCGGTCAGGAGTGTTTATTGAAAGGAATTGATCTGCCAGCCTTTTCAATTACACAGAACAGGCCATATGATAATGAGCATCAGCTGGCTTATCCGGCCATCAGCAAAGAGTTCTCTTCAGACACAATTTACCGGGTAGATGATAAACTTGTCGTCGGTTTTGAATTGATCGATTATCAGGCATATGTTGATCTGAAAATAACGGATGACTATATTGGTTTTGCTCTTGAAAAGCTGGAATATCATATGAACGATATCGGTATAAAACGAAAGACTGAAATAGATGAATTCACACTCCTGCAAATTCCATTGAAAGAGAGGACCAATTTTGGGGAGTGGCTGAACGTGATGTGGGATGAAAATGTAGCGGTAAACTTGCTGGCCGCCAATCACACAACTAAAATTGAATCAGAAACAAGACCGGGTTATAAAATTGTCCGTGCAGGCGGTATTGCAGAGGTTCAGATTGAAGGGATAGAAGCTGCCTTGATCACCACGAAAACATCGGCACTTCTCGACCGTATCGACAGGGTTGAACGGGACTACGGTCTCCCATTGGGGGTTGAAAGCAGGCGCAGCAACGAATATAAAAATTCATATTATGAACTCAGGAATGTCACCACACAAAATATAGATGAACACATCTCATTCGCAAAGCAGGGTGGATTCAAACAAATGGTAATTTATTACACTGATTTTGCTGCATCTATGGGGCATTTCCCGTGGCGACCTCAATATCCGAACGGGATGAAAGATTTGCATGAAATTGTAGAAAAAATTGGAGAGGCAGGCATGATCGCTGGAATTCATCTTCATTATAATAAAGCAGGAATTAACGACCCCTACGTTACACCTATTCCGGATTCCCGGTTAAACGTGCGAGAAATTTTCACATTAGCGGAAGATGTCAATAGGGGAGATAGTACTATCACGGTGGAAGAAAACCCGGCCGGATGCACATTAGAAGAAGGAAGGCGATTTCTGAAAATTGGAAATGAATTGGTCAGTTATAAGGCCTTCACTACTTCTCCACCCTATCAGTTTACCGGATGTCAACGGGGTACATTGAATACATCGCCTAACAGTACAAAAGCAGGATATATGATCGGAATATTGGATATAGATACTTGGCCGGTTTTTGTACGGTTTAATCAGAGGACCAGTATTCAGAAAGAGGTGGCTGAAAGGCTCGCGAATATCTATGATCAGGCAGGTTTTAAGTTCGTCTATTTCGATGGGGCGGAAGATGTTCCACCTCCATATTGGTATAATGTTTCGAAAGCCCAATTAGACCTGTACAATGCATTTAAGGATAAACCCATCTTTTCGGAAGGGGCATGTAAATCACACTTTAGCTGGCATATCCTAACCCGTGGAAATGCTTTTGACATATTCCGCCCTGAGGTAATTAAGGAAGCCACACGGATCCATCCGGCAGCAGAAGCAAGGCTGGTTTCAAATGATTTCACCGGTATTGATTTCGGTTGGATTGGCTATGTGGCTCCAGATAAAAGTACGATAGGAATTCAGCCTGATATGCTTGAATATATCACCAGCCGTGCCGCCGGGTGGAATTCAATTATTTCATTTATCGGAAACCTTGATCAGCTGAAGGCTCACCCCAGAACAAAAGATAATCTGGAAGTAATCAGGAGATGGGAGGATGTACGGGCAAGAGATATCCTGACAACCGAGCAAAAGAAAGAGCTTCAGACGTCCGAACAAGAACATATATTGTTGATCAATGAAAATGGGAATTATGAACTTCTTCCATATCGGCAAATAGCTAATGTTGCTAACGGAAGTCGGGAAATACGGGCTTTTATATTTGAACGTAACCATAAAGTGTGGGTTGTTTACTGGCATATTTCAGGAGAAACGAACATAAAGTTGCCTGTAGACAGTAAGGATATAAAACTTTTTGAAGAATTGGGAAAAGAGACACCGATTGAAGAGAGTCACAACGAGGTTAACCTTCCCGCTGGAAATCGGAGGTATGTGCAATTTAACCTGCCACAAGAAAAAGTAATTGAAATATTCTCACGAGCAATTTTACAATAAAAATTTATCAAATAAGCACCAAGAAGTTTAATTAATTTAAAAAAGAAAAATTATGATGAAAGTAACATGTGGATTCACAATTCCGATAACCTTATATGGTTTACCCCCGAGTGTGAACAATCTTTTAAAAGTAATGGGAGAAATAAGCGAAGCCGGGTTTGATACTATGGAAATGGAAATAGATGCCGGCGAGTGTAACACTTATGCCGATAAATGGCAAACGATAATAGATCGTTCAAAGAGTCTAAAACTGAATGTTGTAAGTATCATGGCTGTTACCTACGACCTTTTTTCCTTTGATAAGGGAAAACGACAAAATTCTTTGGAACGATTTTCACAAATATGTGAAATGACGGCTGCCATAGGAGCAAAAATGGTGACCAACTGCTTCTATCTCCCACCGGAAATGGTTCCCAAAGAAAGGACATCACTGTATCATGGCGGTCCGGCAAATGCAATTGCCATACCGGAAGGTTTTATATGGAATGAACTCAGGGAAAATGTCATTAACCAACTAAGAAAGGCATCTGAAATTGCAGAGAAAAACGGACTGCAGTTTGCCATGGAGATGAGGGCCGGTGATTTTATCTCATCCGTTGATGGTGTTATCTCTATTTTCAGGGACACGGGAGTAGATAATATCGGTATGGTGTACGACGTTGCTCATGCAAATGCCATCGGGGAATACCTGGATTTAGGCATATATAAACTGGATAAATACCTAAAATTAGTTCACCTGTCCGATAACGATGGAACCAGGCCATACCACTACCAGCCTGGCAGGGGAAACATTGATTTCAGAAATATCATAAACACTTTAAAGAAAGTAAAGTATGATGGTTATGTAGTGATAGATATCAGTGGAATTGACAATATCATGCAAGAGGCTATCAAAATGAAAGAAATGTTGGGAAAGCTGATAGCGGAGTGAGTTGTCATGCCAATTTAATATAAAAAATCAATAGTATGAAGTTAAGTATATCATCAAAACTATATCAGAATTACAGGCTGGAAGAAACCATTAAACGGGTTGCCAAACTCGGTTACGACGGTATAGAGATATGGGGAGGACGTCCGCATGCTTACTACCGTGATATTAACCAGACAACGGCCCAATCTATAAGGGAATCAATTGATAAGGCCGGAATTGAAATATCCGGTTATATCCCGGCACAGTTTGGATACCCGACAAGTTTATGTAGCCCAATCTCATCTATCCGAAAAGATAGCATAGAGTATATCAAAAAGAGTATCGACACGTCCCTTTTACTGGGATGTAAAAAAGTAAGCCTTTGCCCAGGCTGCACCCTATATGGACAAGGGTATGACAATGGGATGGCTAAGTTAACCGGCAGCTTAAACGAATTAGTGAACTATGCAGTTGACAAAGAGGTGCTTCTGCTACTGGAACCGGCTCACATGATGGAAAGTGATTTGATTCTCACAGTGGAAGAGGGGGTAAGGCTCATTGAAAATCAAAAATATCTAAATATGGGCATCGCTCTGGATACGGGCCATTGCCATGTAAACAAAGAATCGTTAAAAGATAGTCTGTTGCTTTTGAAAGGGAAAAATATTCCACTACACATCCATCTGGACGATAACAACGGACTGGCCGATCAACATAAAATTCCGGGAGAAGGGACAATCTGCTTTACACCATTTTTTCAGGCCTTGCTCGAAACCGGGTATAAAGGATTCCTGACTGTTGAATTGGGATTTGATTATACTTCAAGTCCGGATGAAGCTGCATACCAAAGCAGGAAATTTGTCCTTTCGGTTCTGGAAGAGACCAATGTTCATATCAAAAAAGGATAACAATAATTAAAAACAGTCCGATGAGATTAAAGGCAAAAGTCCTGTTCTTATTTATTTTCCTCGCTTTCAGTCATTACGAAGCAATAGCACAAATAAGGGCCGGAACAGGAAAAAGCAATATTACTGCAAATTCGGTGGACGTTAACGACTCTCTCTATGTGAAATCTCTGGTTCTGGAGAATGGAAAGTCCAGGATAGCCATAATTACCATGGATGTAGTTGCTATCGGAACCATTGGAAATATTCCGGATAATTTCTTAGAAGATGTGCGAAATGAAATTGAAAGTAAGTTTGGCATTAAAAGAGAGCATATTTTGGTAAGTGCATCACATAATCATCATGACGGATTTTTAATCGGTGAAAATTGGTTATGCAACGACATTCAAAACAGGACTATCTCGGCCGTAGAGAGGGCAATCTTAAACCTTGAACCTGTAAAAATTGGAGCGGGAATGGGCTCTGAAGACAGGTTCGCGATGAACCGCCGTATCAATCTTAAAAATGGGAAAGTTTTTACTATCAGGCATGCTAATCCGAATATGCAAGATGAAGAGATTGCCGGCTTGGGAGAAATTGACCCTGAAATAGGAATATTGAAGATTGACCGGTTAAATGGTACGCCCAAAGCAATACTTTATAATTATGCCTGCCATCCTTATACAGGTGTTCCAAATAAAAGAGTGACTGCCGAGTACCCTGGATTTGCCTCCCAATTAATTGAGGAACAGCTCGGAAAGGGCGCCATGGCCTTTTTCCTTCAGGGAGCAGCAGGAGATATAACAGAAATATTGTATAAAGATGTAAACCATCCAAGAGATAGCGAACCGTTTGGACAGATGCTCGGGCTTGATGTACTTCACGGGATAAGAGAAATAACCACCAGCAAAACTAACCGGTTATCTGTGGTTAACAAGACCATCTATCTTCCTCTTCGTTCCGATATTGCAGAGAGACTGACTGTTTTAGAAATGGAGAATCAGATGCTTTTGGATTCTCTCCGGTCAACAAGTTTAAACTTAAAGACATTTCTTCCCTTATACCTTAAATACAAAATTTCTGGATCCTATCCTTCTTATTATAAATATCTATATCTGGATGAAGAAAAAAAAGGAACAGAAGGATTAAAGAAACTGGATGAATCGAATAGAAAAGACATCGATAAGTATATCGGAAATATCTATATTATGGAAAAACTGACGCATATCCAAGAAGATATCTATTGGTTGAAACTTAGAGAGGAGCTGGTCAACAAAATTGGAGAAAAAAGTATTTCTATTGAGATTTTGGGAGTCCGAATAGGAGACTTTATTCTTGTCTCTTTTCCGGGAGAAACTTTTGCAACTGTAGGACTTGACATTAAGAGATTGTCCCCATATCCTTTTACTTTTCTGTCTGCTTATTCCAACGGTTACATACATTATGCTCCCGACAAAGAAGCCTATCAGAAAGGCGGATATGAAGTAACAAATTGCATTCTGGCACCCGAGTGGCAGGAAATTTATGAGAAAGAAATATTAGAAGTGATAAAGCAATTATAATTTAGCTAATGAAAAAAAAGAATACTACTAAAATTATTCCTGTTCATTTCGGTGAAAAGATCGTCGAACTACGAATACCTGAAACAAATCTCTGTTTCAGCTTGCAAAGAAATGAGTTCAACGCACCGGAAGATCCTAATGATGAGATAAGAAGAGCTTTACAGAATCCAATAGGGACAAAAAGACTAAAAGAAATCGTTTCAAAAAACTCTACCGTTGTTATCTTGGCCGATGACAGGACAAGGGTTACACCTCAAAAGATTATTATTCCGTTAATTCTTGAAGAGTTGCGCGAAGCGGGAATTGGCAACGGACAGATCAAGCTGGTTATAGCCTATGGCACTCACAGGCCAATGACAGACGAAGAGATACTGGAACGGTTTGGCCAGGATGTAATAAATCAGATAGAGATAAAACATCATGATTGTCACGATAATCTGGTAAACAGGGGAGTCACCAAAAGAGGGACACGCATAGTTGTCAATAAAGAGGTTCTCGATGCCGATATCCGTATTGGAGTAGGTGGGGTACTGCCACATCATCCTGTTGGTTGGAGCGGTGGTGCAAAAATTTTGCTACCGGGTGTGGCAGGAACGGAAACCGTGCATGCCATGCACCTCCTAGGGGCAACAGAACAGCAATTAGGAAAAGTTCTAACTCCCTGCAGGGAAGAAATGGAAGATTTCGCAAGGGATGTCGGACTTCATTTTATAGTAAATGTTATACAAACTGATAAAGGAGAACTACTTAAAGCAGTGGCCGGTCACTTTATTGAAGCACATCGTGAAGCTGTAAAGTGGGGAATGAAAATTTTTGGTGCAAAATTCACTGAAGCAGCCGACATTACCATCAGCAGCGCTTATCCGTCTGATTACGATTTCACCCAGGCCGATAAAGGTTTGTTCTCAGCAGAGATTGCCACTAAACCTAAGGGCGAGATTATTCTTCTATCACCATGTGATGAAGGCATTGCTCCTACACATGGAAAAGAAATTGCTCGTCTTGCCAAGTATGATGATGAGACGCTTTTCAAAATGTTGGATGATAATATAATTGAAGACCGGTTTGGAGCTTCGGAGTGTATGTACCTGAATCATATAAAGCGGAATTTTAAAGCCACTTTAACAATGGATCCTGTTCTGACCAATCTGCTTGGATTTCATTATTTGAATATTGATGATATTCAAAAATATTTAGATGAACGTATCAGTTTGACTAATGATATTCAAATTGGAATAGTACATAATAGCAGCGAGGTCTTACCGGTGCAGGAATCGGCTGAAAACATAGCCATTAACACATAACAGTAAATCGACAATTGAAAAATAAGAAATTTCATGCCTGAAAAAGAATCAATTTTGAAGCGATTTGGAAACTCTATGAGTTCCGTAGGACCCGGTCTATTCCTTGTAGGATATAGTATTGGCACAGGAAGCGTTGTTGCAATGGCATCTGCAGGATCCCGCTATGGGATGTCCATGCTTTGGGCTTTGGCCCTTTCCTGTATATTTAGTTTCTTTATGTTGGAGGCTTATGGCCGGTATGCCATAGTAACAGGAGAAGGGGCGCTATATGGCTATAAGAAGCATTTCAAATCTCTGGGCAAACCGATAGCTCTGATAACTTTAATTGGATTGGTTTTTGTTGAAATTATGGCACTTATTGGAATTATGGGGATTGTTTCCGATCTAATGCAAAAGATATCCATCGGTCTGTTTGGAGAGCCGGGATGGAATCCGGTTTACATAGCGTTTGGAGTAATTATTTTTTTATATCTATTCCTGCTGACAGGAAAATATTCCTCTTTTGAGAAATTAATGATAGTCTTCGTCTCCATCATGGGAATCAGTTTTATTATCTCCATGTTTGTAATTTTTCCTGAGCCTAATATTGTAATAGAAGGACTTATCCCCAACATACCGGACGAAAAAAATGCTCCGATGATTATTGCGGCGTTAGTAGGGACTACTTTAACAGCACCGACCTTTGTAGTAAGGAGCATGTTGATGAAAGAGAAAAAATGGACAACGAAACACTCGAAACATCAAACAAAAGATGCCTTTGTGGCAGCGTTATTAATGTTTATCATAAGCGGTTCTATTATGGCATGTGCCGCAGGTACTTTATATATTGCCAACAAACCGATTGAGGATATACTCACGATGGTAAGTATGCTGGAACCCTTCCTTGGGCGTCTGGCTCTTTCTGTTTTTATTACAGGAATATTTGGTGCGGCGCTCTCTTCTGTTTTTCCAATCGTGATGCTTGCACCTTTATTGATCAGTGACTACGAAAACAAACCGGTTGTTTATAAAGGAGCCCGTTTCCGAATAATGACTGGCATTGCGCTTCTTTTTGGGTTAATTGTTCCTGCTTTTGGTTTTAAGTCGGTTTTTGCCATGTTGATCAGTCAATTGTTTCAAATATTTGTATTACCGATTGTAGTTATTGCCATTATATATCTGTTAAACAAAAAAAGTATAATGGGAAAATATAAAGCGGAATTCTGGTTAAACCTGGGACTTTTGCTAACACTTATTTTCGCCTTTTATATTTCTTATCAATCCATCGTAGGCCTAATTGAATCATTTCATACAATGTTCTAGAGTGGAATATATTTAACAAACCACTGATTTACTAATGCTTATCTATTTAATAATCTGTTTTAATACTAAAAATATAATATTAAAATTCAACTGAAAGATGAATCTAAATTTTAGAAAATGTTATGAAATATTTCTGATCATTCTTTTATTTATTACATTAGCCGATATGAAAGCGCAGGTAAATTTCAATGATATTCCAATGATTGGTGCAGAAGTATTCATAGAACCCGGACAGTCAGATGAAAATGTAGAGAGTTGGTTTAAAATCCTTAGGGAAAACAAGATGGATGTCACACGTATCCGTATGTTCGAAAATTACATGAAGGATGCAAATGGCGACTGGGATTTCACATTGTTTGATAGGGCATTTTCCTATGCAGAAAAGTATCAAATTAAAGTCTATGCCAACCTTTTCCCTGCTACTGATTTTACAGATGTAGGCGGATTTAAATTTCCGTATAACGAAGAACACCTGAACCGTATTGCCGATTATATTAAAAATGTAGTTCTTCATTTTAAACAATTCTCATCTCTTTATGGCTGGGTTCCAATCAACGAACCAGGGGGAGGGAGCATTAATGACCCTTTAGCAAGGGCTATTTACAAAAAATGGCACGATGATTATGAAGACTCAAAACAGAGCAATAAACTGACTGCTTATAACCATCTATCATTTGATAATGAGAAGTTCTTATTGCATTATAACACATGGTATTTAAAATGGCTGTCAGATGAAATACGTAAGTATGACAAAGAAAAACCTATTCACGTAAATAACCATCAGATTTTCACACTTGCCTCACAGTATGATTTCCCAAGTTGGAGAACTTTCCTTTCCAGCTTAGGGGGGTCAGCGCATGCCAGTTGGCACTTCGGTTTTTTTCCCAGAAACAGGTATGACATAGCCATATCTGCAAATAGTGAGATTCTTCGTTCAGGCGCTGGTAATATTCCCTGGATGATGACTGAATTACAGGGAGGAAATAATATTTACAGCGGCAATAAACCAATATGTCCTACAAAAGAGGAAATAAGTCAGTGGTTCTGGATAACTATAGGATCTGGTAGTAAAGGAGCAATTTACTGGTGCTTAAATCCAAGAGCATCAGGTTCTGAGGCAGGTGAATGGGCTATGGTGGATTTTCAAAATAAACCTGCAGACAGATTGGTTGAAGCAGGACGAATTGGAGCGGTAATTGATAAAAATCGACAACTATTTGCCGAAGCAAGGCCTCTGAACAGCAAAATACACGTTATTTATATTAGGGAGTCAATGTGGGTAGAGAACAGATTGGCGAGACGTGCAAGTGATTTTGAAGCAAGGCAAGCAGGGGCTGTGATGAAATCGGCTTTAAGCTTTTTTGAGGCTTTTTCTCATATGGGCTTGCAACCTTCATTCGAGGAGCTGGGCGAATTCGATTTCAGTAAATCCTCCTATAAGGGTCATACAATGGTACTTTCGAACCAAATTGCTATCCCGGAAACATACGATGATAAACTCCGCTATTTTGTAAGAAATGGAGGTCAGTTAATTATAGATGGGCTTACGGGGTACTACGATGAAAACGCCATTTGTAGAATGATGAATGATTTTCCTTTAGAAGATCTGTTTGGAGGAAATATCTCTGAATTTAAATTCACTGATAACTTATTCCAGTTACAGGTTGATCAGGAAAAACTACCTTCTCACGCATTAAAGGGATATATAGTTCCTGTAACCGGTAAGTCGATTGGATTTGAAGGAGATAAAACTACAGGTCTCACAAATCAATATGGACGAGGACGGGTGATATGGATTCCCTCATTAGTGGGTTTAGGTACACGAATAGAGGATGATTTTGAATCGTTCATCAGATTTCTGCGGAGATATGTAAATATTAGTGAAGAGATTCATTTCGAACCTTTCCAAAATGATATGCTTATGAAAACATTAAAGAATGAAGATACGTATATCAGTATAATCGTGAATAAGTCGGACTCAAAGCAAGACGTTAAAATAATCGCACCTTTCGAGCTTAAAAAGCCTACTATACTATTTTCTAACTGCACTGCATTGATGACAGACAATGTACTAAGCATAGAATCAGAAGAAACTGTTGTTATCAGTTGGAGTTTAAGGTAAACTATACAACTCGTCATGCTCTCTTCGTTCTTCGTTGTACTTGTGATATGCCCTGCTTTATCTTACCAACAACAATCATACAATCGACATAATCAGAGGCGGGTATTAATATGGGGTTCAAACATACTTTAAAAGGACATTTAGTGAGGGGAAAATCAAACGGGTTATATCTATGAAGTGATCAGGAACAGAGGATTCATTGCTGTTAATGAAATGGAATCGTCGCTATTCCCAATATCTAAACTGTTCAGCTATGACAAACAATATTATACCCAATTCTTTGATTCGTAAATAAAAATAACTTTGTACTGATTATCAATTTAAAATTCAGAGCTATGGATAAAGATGTTTTATATGCGGTTATGACGATCGAAGAGCTTAAAAAAGAAGTTACGGAAGCAACAGAAGATGTACTGCAGGGTAATGGTGTAAAGCATGACGATTTTAAAGAGATGAAGACATGGATGTAGTCTGGTCTAAAAAAGCCGTTTCGAGGGTTAATGAAATTCGGGATTATTATAAAACGTAAAGTAAGAAGGTCGTTCAGAACTCCTGATCCAATTACGAAAATAGACGGAAAACATCCATTAAGTACCAAATAATCACTATATTTGCAGGAG
The DNA here is from genome assembly GCA_001898165.1 of Bacteroidia bacterium 43-41. Classification (GTDB taxonomy): domain Bacteria; phylum Bacteroidota; class Bacteroidia; order Bacteroidales; family Dysgonomonadaceae; genus Petrimonas. Next base: position 54,749 of record MKTD01000011.1, on the reverse strand, counting down.
TCTGCAACTTTCGAAATCAAAATGCAAATTTAATTTCGCTTTTGCAGTGGATTGTAAATGATATTATTTTTTAACTCTCAGAATTACTATGTGTACTAACATTGGAAATAGGAAAAGAAATTTCGGATTATTGATTGTATGGCTTTTTGCCACACTGGTATATGCCCAGCAAAACGTGAATTACGATGAGTCGAAAGTTCCTGCGTATGTTCTTCCGAAAATTTTGCAATGCGAGAATGGAGAAACGGTTAAGAGTGTGGAACAGTGGGAAAAGCAGAGAAGACCGGAACTCATAGAGTTATTCGCTTCCCACGTATATGGACGGACTCCTGATGCGAAGATAGATGTTACTTACGAACTCTTGACGGAAGATCCCCATGCGATGGACGGTAAAGCGACCAGCAAGCAGGTAAAATTTACTTTTTCGAACGGAAAGAAAAAAATTGAGGCTCTTTTATTAATGTACATACCCAATAAACCAACGGACAAAGTACCTGTTTTTGTAGGATATAACTTTAAGGGGAACCACAGTACAACTTCAGATACAACGGTTCTTTATTCTCCGGTTTTCCAGTTGATGAAAGAGACAAACCATGCGGATTGGGAACGAGGTACTCAGGCAAGCCGGTGGAGTTACGATAAAATTATCGACCGGGGGTACGCTATCGCAACAATGTGTTATCACGATATTTTCCCCGATAAACCGGAATTAAGAGATCACAGTATTGTATCCCTCTTTCCTGGATATGATCCTGAAGCTATTGCTCCTGACGAATGGCAGGCCATTGGAGCCTGGGCATGGGGTTCGAGTCGGATCGTTGATTTCCTAGAAACACAGGAGAAGATAGACTGTAATAAAATCGCAATCATGGGACATTCCCGGCAAGGGAAAGCTACCCTTTGGGCCGGTGCCCAAGATAAGCGCTTCCAAATTGTTATATCCAATGATTCCGGGTGCGGTGGCGCAGCACTCTTCCGGAGAAGATTCGGAGAAACCATCGCCACCATAAACAAGGCGTTCCCTCACTGGTTCTGCGAAAATTTCCGTCAATATAACAACAGAGAAGAATCGCTACCGATAGATCAGCATCAGCTTATCGCCTTGATAGCTCCCAGAAAAGTATATGTAGCAAGTGCCGAAAAAGACCTCTGGGCGGATCCGAGAGGAGAGTTCTTGTCTGCTTACTATGCCGGGCCGGCGTACCGGTTGTATGGCTTATCTACCATCGAATCGAATGAAATGCCGAAGCTTCATGAGCCGATCATGGAGGACATCGGTTATCATATAAGAGCAGGAGTGCATGATGTAACTGAATATGACTGGGAGTGCTATCTGGATTTTGCCGATAAACACTTCAAAAATTAATCTGTTTTGATTAACTTCGCTGCTGTATTCAATTCTGAAATCTCAACAATAAGATGAAACTGATTTCACCGATTATTTTTCTGTCTATTTTTCTACTAAACTGCACTGCATTGATGACAGACAATGTACTAAGCATAGAATCAGAAGAAACTGTTGTTATCAGTTGGAGTTTAAGGTAAACTATACAACTCGTCATGCTCTCTTCGTTCTTCGTTGTACTTGTGATATGCCCTGCTTTATCTTACCAACAACAATCATACAATCGACATAATCAGAGGCGGGTATTAATATGGGGTTCAAACATACTTTAAAAGGACATTTAGTGAGGAAAAAATCAAACGGGTTATATCTATGAAGTGATCAGGAACAGAGGATTCATTGCTGTTAATGAAATGGAATCGTCGCTATTCCCAATATCTAAACTGTTCAACTATGACAAACAATATTATACCCAATTCTTTGATTCGTAAATAAAAAAAAATAACTTTGTACTGATTATCAATTTAAAATTCAGAGCTATGGATAAAGACGTTTTATATATAGAAAAGGCAAAGTTAATAGAATCCATTGTTGATGTTGACGATATTAATATTATCAAAAAAGTCCGTTCATTTTTGAAAAGATCCGTTTCTTCTCGCCGTCCTGCGGTTATGACGATTGAAGAGCTTAAAAAAGAAGTTACAGAAGCAACAGAAGATGTACTGAAGGGTAATGGCGTAAAGCATGACGATTTTATTAAAGAGATGAAGACATGGATGTAGTCTGGTCTAAAAAAGCCGTTTCGAGAGTTAATGAGATTTGGAATTATTACAAAACGAAAAGTAAGAAGGTCGCTTTAAAACTTGTCAATGATATTGAAGTTGCCGGAAGTTCATTGGGTAAATTTCCCCAAATGGCTGCGATAGAGCCATCTCTCTCGGAAATGACTAGGACATACAGAGCTTTGGTCGTCAGAAACAATTATAAAATTATCTATTTTATAGACGATAAGAGCGATACTGTGTATATCGTTACTGTTTGGGATTGCCGTCAAGATGACAAGAAGTTAATAAATGAATTATCGGAATAAATAAGATGAAACTGATTTCACCGATTATTTTTCTGTCTATTTTTCTACTAAACTGCACAGCCACAGCAGCAGAAAAACAACTCACCGATTACGTCAATCCTTTTTTGGGGACAGCCACGCTGTGGGAACCGCAAGATCTGGGATATGTACGCACCTGGAAACAGCGTACCTGGGGAGCAGAAGTTTTTCCGGGCTCTTCTCTTCCCAACGCCATGGTTCAGTTGAGCCCTGTAACCCAGTTTAGAAGCGGAGCCGGGTATCAGTACGAAGACTCGGTAATTTATGGATTTGCACATACCAATAAAGGACACTGGAACCTGCTGCATATCCCCCTGCTGCCGGTCACGGGAGAGGTCACGCCGGGAAACTATGCTTCTGCTTTTAGTCATGATAACGAATCGGCACACCCGGGATACTACCGGGTATTTCTCGAAGCATACGCCATCGACGCGGAACTGACTTCCACGCTGCGTTGCGGATTTCATCGATACACTTATCCCAAGGGAGCGAAGAAGAAGTTAATTGCCGATATGACCCGTTCCAACAACCGGGTGAAGGATTGGAAGATCGAAAAGGTGGGCGAGTACGTTTTTACAGGTTTCCAGGATGCTGAAGGAAAAATGTATTTCTACGCCATCTCCAATTATCCCATAGAGGATATCCGGGCACTGAAAGACGATCAGCATGAGGTCTCGTTGGTGGAGTTCGGTGAGAATAGAAAGAACAAAGGGAGAGGAAAAAATGAACCGCTGGAACTCAAAATAGGATTTTCCTTCGTCAGCATCGAAAACGCGAAGATGAACTTAGAAAAGGAGATGCTCAACAAGAGTTTCAATCAGGTCCGTAAGGAAGCCGACAAGGAATGGAACAGGTTGCTGTCGAAAATTAAAGTGTCGGGCGGTACCGAGCGCGAAAAAGGCATCTTCTACTCCACACTATACCGCTCATTCCTCTGGCCTGCCCTGCGCAGCGATGTGAACGACGATTTTACGGATGAGAGAGGAGAGGTTGTCAATGAAGGGTTTCATTATTACACCAACCCCTCGTTCTGGGACGATTACCGCAACAAACTGGTGTTGCTGGGAATGCTGTCACCCGACGTCACTACCGATATCATCAAATCGATCACCGACAAAGGAGAGAAAAAAGACGGTTATATGCCCACCTTCTTTCACGGCGACCATGCCTCGGTATTCGTGGCGGGAAGCTACCTGCGCGGTATCACCGATTTCGACCTGAAACGCGCCTACAAGCTGCTGCTGAAAAATGCCACCGTGCCCGGCCGTGGCGGCAGGCCCTATCTGGACGAATATATCGAACGGGGCTGGATTGCGGAAAAAGATACTACCAACGTACCCACATGGGATGAGTACAAAGCAGCGGTCACCAAAACAGTGGAATATGCGTATGACGATTACGCCACCGCTTTGATTGCCAAAAAACTGGGTGACGAAGAGAATTACTCGTTACTGATACAACGTTCCGGAAATTATAAGAACCTGTTCGACCCATCCACCGGCTTTTGGCGGGGAAAAATCGACAATGGGAACTGGATCGTGGATTTTGATCCCTACTATCCCTATTTCGCCTACATGTACCGGGAGGCAAACGCCTGGCAATCGCTCTTCTTCGCCCCACACGACCCGGAAGGGATGATCGCATTGTATCCGTCCCACCAGGCAGTGGAACAGAAGCTCGACTCGCTCTTCACCGAGCCCTGGAGAGGATATGAAGCGCATAACATGACCGGATTTATCGGTAATTATTGTCACGGCAACCAGCCCTCTCACTCGATACCTTATACCTATTATTTTATCGACAAGCAGGAGAAAGCGCAATGCGTGCTCGACAGCATCATGGGCCGCTTCTACGATATGGGAGCCGATAAACTGGCCTATGCCGGCATGGACGACGCGGGGGAGATGTCGGCGTGGTACGTGTTCAATGCCATCGGGCTATATACCTATTCACCGGCCGATCCGGAATATATCATCTCCGTGCCGTTGTTTGACAAGGTGGAGTTTACACTCGGCAACAACACCACTTTCACCATCAGAAAAGAGGGCAACGAAAAGAAAATACAGCAGATCAGGTACGGCAATGAGGCCATTGAGGGTTGGCTTATCACTCACGATCAACTGATGCAGGGCAAGGAATTGGTCATATCTACTACTGAATAGTAAAAATAGAGGACTGCTAAAAGCTTTTTTCAGGGGTTAAGTTATAGTTTTGTAAGTTACAAATCTATAACTTATAAAACTGTAACTTACAAAAAAGCAACACCGATCCGTGAATGGGATGCGGCATCCTATTTCACATTATAACTTTTTGAGAATGATTGTTTTTGCCTGAAAATCGTTCGTCTTCTTCGCAATAAGAAGCATTTCGTTCCATTTGTCAACCGGCACATAGGATTTTTCATATATTTTGCTGGCAGACACGAGTAACTTGTTTCCTTCCAGCTTATAACCGGAGCAAAATCCGCCGAATTCGTTCGAATAAACAGAAGGTAGCCCATCTAATTCCTCAACGGTATAGCCTTCGGGGATCTCTATTTCAATTTCATAATCCAACCGTATGGCAGTAGGAAGATATGCTTCGACATTCCGCTTTTCATCCCGTTCATCCGGTTCCCATTGCTGTCCTATCAGTTTGCCTATTTCAAGGACAAGGTTGTTCCCCGCATTCTTCACCAATCCGTCTAACGTATAAGATACCGTGTAATCCAACGAAGGACGGTTAATGGCCGTGCCTATCGCCCCAAAAGAATAATCTATCACCTTGTTGGGCTTTTGTCCATGATAGGCTGTTAGCTCCATTTCAACATTATCTTTCTGAGTTTTCTTGCGGTCCTCTAACGCCGAGACATATTCATCAATTTGCTTACGGGTTGATTTGTTTTCCTGCAACTCTTCCATTAACGTTTGTTCTATACCAAGCTCCTCTCTCATTTCTTTATCCCAATCTTCGTAGAGCACTAATGACCAATAATCTTCTTTCATGCTACCGGTACATTTAAGATTGCGCTTCACATTTAGCTGCGTCGGATTGTCAGCCTGAAAATTCACTTCAATCTTGGAGATTAGGAGATTATCTCCGGCTTTCGACTCTGGAATTTCATATTGCCCCGTGCTGCCTTCTATGCCATACTTTTTATTCATGGCATATTTTACGACCTCAACCGTAGAGGCTGTCTCTCCCTGAAATATCCCCGGAATTTCCCCGGCGTACCTATATCTATTCATGAAAAAGAACAGTTGGTTATCGTTTGCCAACAGGCCGGTTAAAAGATCATCATCCGAAACCACTTCGTCTTTTCTGGATCCAAACCGGCTGGTAACAAACAGAAGTTTGTGCGATACATTATACTCTTTAAACAGTTGTTGCAACCTGACGACAAACTTCGCTCTCGGATAATTGGCATAATCGTTCGGCCAATGAAAACGCAACGCGCCATACAACAAGGCTGCCCGTTCTTCATCACTCATAGACGGATGTTGGTCAATATATGCGGATACGGTCTTTTTAACTTTCTTATCGGTTTCCTTCATCCAGAACATTTGTTTTTCCTGAGCTGCCAGTAAAGCTTTGGAATCGTTCAGGTATTCGTCGTAAGGCAGGTCTTTATACATTCCGCTTTTACGGGCATTGGGCGATTTATAGATCAATTTAGACGTATTGTTCAGCGCATACAGATGAATCATGGGAAGGCTCCTGTATGGCGAGATCCAACGCATTTCTTCCAACAGGGGCACCTTCATAAGATTTTCTGCCTCTACATCAAGTATATAGTTATTATCAGCATCCGTGGTCTGTCTCATTTCGGGAGCACCATTGACAGAGCGGTATTCCACGGTGAGTTTATTACCGAATTCGCAATGGATTGAATATTTTAATACGGGATATGGCGCGAAAAAAGTAAATATTTCGGGCGAAGCGTTATAGGTCTCGAGTTCCATCTCATCACAAACGAAATAATCCAGGATATCTCCTACCTGCAGACCCGGAATGGCTACTTTCTTCAGTGTTTCTTTCTCTTTCTTCCCTTCCGTCATCGCTACGGACTCCTCGTCGATAGCGACTTCTACAATAGAGCCATCCGGTTTGATCACCCGTGCACCAACGATTGTTTTAAGACTGTTCGACCGCATATATCCGCTTATCTTAACCTCTTCCCTGAATGACAATTCCGCAAATTCGGTCAAAGCCGAGAGATCATTGATCTTGACCATCCGCCTGTCGATATTCGTATAATATAATTCGCGGTTAACATCTCCGAACAGAAGAGCATTCATCCTGAAACGGTTTTTACTGGTTGCCGCGATGTACTGATGGCGAGCGAGAATAACAGCTGATTCATTTTCGTATCCGGACGGCAATTCGTAGTTCTTAAACTCGGGTTTATCCCAGGTCCAGACCGTTTCCCTTACGGTTTTTGCATGGGTTTGACGATCTTCGGCAAAAGTGTATATCGAAAATAAAAAGAGGAAAAAGAATAAAACAGGAGCGGAAATCTTCGTAGTCATAAATATATTCGTTTTAAATTTTTTCGAGAGTGATCTGTCTTAAATATGCGTTTCTCAACACCTCTATATCTGCATTCCACTGACGGAAGCTCGATTTCGGCAAAGTTGGCTTTTTTATGGTGATCTCTTTATGATACAAGATACTATTGTCAGTTACAGTATAACGAATACTGAATCCGTAATGCTCTGTTTCTATCTCCATATCCCGGGGCATATCTTTCACCCGGTAACCTTCGGGGATTACAATCCGGATGTTACTCATGCGGTTCTCACTGAAAGAAAAAGCATAATCATTCTTCCTCTTAATTGTATCGATGGATAACGTCACAAAATCTTTGAAGACGTCAGGATCGATATACAACTCATCAGAAAAAGAGCGGACAGACGAAGGACGCAGATCTTTGTAGGATATGGACAGGTTTTCTGATCCGGTTTCCACCCCTTTAATGCTTATATCCAAGATGGAATCGGCCGGATTATTACTCTTCAGGTGATTTTTCAGATACCTGTCGATATCCGTTTTACCGGCATACCGGATAGAAGAGGTCATCGCATAGTTGGATTCTCCGCTAAAAGAGAGTTCTGATTGGCCGGCTAATCTTTTACTGTCGATCGTATAATGGCTCACCAACAGAATCCGGTTATGAGACGGGGGGAACGAAGGGGTACGAATCATCAAATAATGATCACCATCCTCTATCATCGCCATCTTTCCCTGAATGGGATAAGCTATTTCGCCAAATGGCATAAATTTGACGGTAGGATCTAAGAAGTAAAATTCGCCGTTATCATTCAAGGCGCATATCATGTGATCGGCGGAAGGGATAGGCAACGTCCATTCACGTCCGGCTTCCGTTGTGTTTATCCATACCAGACGGGCATCAAATCCTTCCGCCATCAACAGGCATTTCAACAAGTTGGCCATCCCTTTGCAATCCCCGTATTTCTTTCTTATCACGGCTTGCGCTTCATCCGGCTTAAATCCCTGAATGCCGTACTCAAATGCAACATATCTTATGTTATTTTGAACCCAGTTGAGTAATGCATTGATTTTATCCGGGACGGTCTCGCTGCCTTTGGTTATCTCCCCGGCAAGCTGTGCTATTGAGGCATGGTCGTTATCGGTCAGATCAGCTTTGCTCTTGCTCCATTTATACATATGCTCAAAACTGTAAAAATACTCTTCTGTTCTTTTATTTATTACAGCTTTTCGGGGAACGATTTGAATGTTAGGGAACGTAAGCATGTAATCGGGCATACAATCCTCATATTTGTATGCTTCCTGATTTTCTATATGATAGGTATATATCGTGTTTCCCGACTTAGGGTCTGTATCGGTTGTCCTGTTTATGTTTGCATCGAAATTGTTCTCGACAATATCTATTTCCATCCACTGCGGAACAATGATCCGGATCGTTTTATTCTTTATGAAATGATTTTCTACAATATTGATAAACAAGAATCCGTATATATCTTTATACTTCTTTTCGTAAGTTACCGTACCTGTCTCATTTTTATCTTTAAATTGTAAGTCAAGGTGGCATACTTTACTATCATCATGGAAAATATTTTCCTTTATATAAGTCTCATATTTGGGAGAAGAAGCTTTAACCCCTTTTGTCCTGATTCTGGTTATCCCGGAATTAATATCGTAGAACCGATAGAAAGTGACCGGCTGGACATTCTTAGCACACGAGTAGGTAACAGCCTGTTTTTCCTCCACGACAACCTTATTATTTTCCATTACATACGTGTAGGTGCATTGTTGATCGCTGATAATCATATTATCATCACTGTTTTGAGACAGAATAGTGATGGGTAAAAAAGAGATTAGCAAAAGAATAAAATATTTCATAGTCGTTAGACTCAAATAGAACAATTCATTCAATAATTGGAATAAACATCATTACACTACAAAAATAATAGATTAACTTCAATTATATTTCTTTACACAACAAAAAATCCCAAATACTTATTATACTTTAATTAATTTTGTCCCATTCATATCCGTTTCTTATGTAACTTTACCGTCACAATATTTAGAAACTGTTTCTAATTTAACAGCGGAAAGCTATTGCCCATACTCCTTATTACCGTTATCAGATCAAGGAATATACTTCGGAGGCCTATATAAAGGGAAGTTTGACCATCGATAAAATCCCGGGAATTTTCAAACGTGCCATGAAAGTCAACGACAGCAGTTTGGACTTCAACTCCCTTATAGGAAAGCCGCTGGTAATGGAATTGAAAAGCGATATCCGCTTTACATCACCCGAAGCTTACCAACAAAATATGAATTATCAACCCGACCATATCATCAACAAGATCAAAGTGACGCCCTGGAAGAAAAATTCCAACCTGTTTTCGGGCTATATCTACATTCTGGAAGACACCTGGAACGTGTATATTGCCGATCTCGTCGCAAGCGAACTGGGTACCACAATGCATTTCTGGAGGGCGGTTATTCCGTCGGTTTTTTAGGCTTGGGCAGGGTCGGGATTTTCACCGGATTTACCGACAAAAAGTTCGATCGTTTCGGAGTAAGGTTAAGCTATCCGCTTTGGAGTATTATCGAAAAACCGTAAAGTTCGAATTTTTTCCCTGTAATTATAAAGGCCATTACCTTGAAGTGTCACCGAATGGGAATGGGCTCCTTTTTATTTCTTCCATTTTATCACCATAAACAGCATATTGTTCAGAAATGGAAAGCAGACTATATCAAAAACAACCGATGAGATGCATCAATATCGACCGACTAAACATATCAAAAACAACCGATAATTTAGCGATTACAAATAAATTTCTTACTTTTGCAAAATAACAAAGCATTGATATGGAATATTTAAAACGGATCGCGGATGAGCAACTTAGTTTACGTCTGGAAGCTTTTGGCGCAGTTCAAATAAAAGGTCCAAAGTGGTGCGGTAAAACAACCACTGCCGGGATGCAGGCGAAAAGTGTAATAAAAATGCAAAATCCAGATACAAGAGAAGGGTATCTGGCGACTGCCCGTACTAAACCGTCATTACTGTTGAAAGGTGATACACCCCGGTTGATTGATGAATGGCAGGTGGCGCCCGTATTGTGGGATGCTGTTCGTAATGAGGTGGATGAGCGCAGACTGAAGGGGCAATTCATTCTTACAGGTTCAACTGTTATTGATGATGATGAAATTATGCACACGGGAACCGGCAGAATATCACAAATGTCCATGTATCCAATGAGCCTGTATGAATCTCGGGAATCCAATGGAAAAATCTCATTGCGGGAATTATTTGACAATAAAGATTTGGATATAGACGGAATTACTTCTGATTTGTCCATCGAACAACTTATTTTTGCGGCATGTCGGGGTGGATGGCCTGCTTCGCTGGACAGCATGAGTGATACCGCCAAATTACTGATCGCCAGAGATTATGTGAATATCATTTGTGAAGAAGACATCTCAAGGGTGGACAAACGACGACGCAATCCTGCTCTTGCCCGATTGATAATGCGCTCTTATGCACGAAATATCTGTACGTTAGCCAAGAAAACGAGTATGTTGGCTGATGTATCTACCGAAATGGAAAGTACTGCCATGTCAACTTTCGATGATTATGTGAGCGCATTGGAAAAACTTTTTGTCATTGAAGATGTTGAAGCGTGGAGCCCTGCCATTCGGTCAAAAACCGTCATCAGAACCGGAAACAAACGTTGCTTTGTTGACCCCTCCATTGCTGTAGCAGCCATGGGTGTTTCTCCGCAGAACCTGGAACTTGATCTGAAGACTTTTGGATTTATATATGAGTCTCTATGTATAAGAGATTTAAAAGCTTATTCTCAGGTATTGGGTGGACGATTGTCATACTATCATGACCGTTTTGGGTTGGAAGCCGATGCTGTCATCCATTTGGATGATGGCCGATATGCACTCGTCGAGTGCAAACTAGGAAGTAAAGAGATAGAGGAAGGAGCCAAGCATTTATTGGAACTGAAGCAACTTGTTCAAGAAAAGAACGAAAAGGAGAAGCAGATAAAGATGCGGCTTCCTGACCTTTTGATTGTTTTGACGGGTGGAGAAATGGCTTACACTCGTGAGGATGGCGTGAAGATTATTCCAGTGGGATGTTTGAAGGATTGATAAACTTATTACCCGATTCTTCCCCAGTCATACCGGTTTCCGCTCAAACGGCCGAGTTGTTGCTTCAAGACTAAATGCTCCGGTTGCGAGAGCTTGGGGTCTTGAGAGATAATGCCTTCGGCAATTTCACGTGCACGGAACAGGATGGCATTGTCGCGAACCAGGTCGGCGATCCTCAGGTTGAAAGGGATACCGCTTTGCTGTGTGCCTTCCAGGTCGCCCGGGCCGCGAAGTTTCAGGTCAGCCTCAGCAATAACGAATCCGTCGTTGCTTTCGGTCATTATTTCCATGCGTTTGCGCGTATCCGACGAGAGTTCATAAGGCGTGATCAACACACAGTACGACTGGTCGGCACCACGCCCTACCCTGCCCCGCAACTGGTGTAACTGCGACAATCCGAAACGCTGTGCACTTTCGATAACCATCACCGATGCGTTCGGCACGTTAACCCCCACCTCGATAACGGTTGTCGAAACCATGATTTGCACTTTGTTGGCTACAAACTGCTGCATCACCTCCTCTTTTTCGGCAGGCTTCATCCGTCCGTGCATTTTGCAGACCGTAAATTCGGGAAAAGCCTCCCGGATATGGGTAAACCCGTCTTCCAGATTTTTCAAGTCCATCTTTTCACTTTCCTCGATAAGCGGATAGACGATGTAAGCCTGCCTTCCCGCTTTGATCTGTTCACGGATAAACTGATAAAGTGCTCCCCGCTTTTTATCGAACCGATGCAGTGTCTGGACAGGTTTTCGCCCGGGCGGCAGTTCATCGATAACGGAAACATCCAGATCGCCGTAAACCGTCATGGCCAAGGTACGGGGAATAGGCGTGGCCGTCATCACCAAAACGTGCGGAGGATGCTCGTTCTTTGTCCAAAGTTTTGCACGCTGCGCCACACCAAAACGATGTTGCTCATCAATAACCACAAATCCCAGATTCTTGAACTGCACCACATCTTCAATAAGGGCATGTGTACCGATAAGGATATGGATATCGCCAGACAATAACCCGGCGTGAATCTCCCCGCGTTCTTTTTTCTTTGTCGATCCCGTCAGCAGCGCCACGTTTACGTTCATATCCGAAAGCAGTTTACTGAAAGTCTCGAAATGCTGTGACGCCAGGATTTCGGTAGGCGCCATCAGACACGACTGAAAACCGTTGTCCATCGCGATCAGCATACACATGACCGCCACAAGCGTTTTTCCGCTTCCCACATCGCCCTGCAGCAACCGGTTCATCTGCTTGCCCGAAGCGGTGTCCTTCCGGATCTCCTTAATTACCCGTTTCTGCGCGTTGGTCAGTTCAAACGGCAGGTGCTTCTCGTAAAACGAATTCAGGTACTTCCCCACTGTCTTGAAAACAAACCCGTGGAGCTTGGCTTTCCGGTCGGCAGCATACCGGACGATATTGAGCTGAATAAAAAACAGCTCCTCAAATTTCAACCGGAACTCGGCATCGCGAAGTAAAACGGGATTCCTGGGAAAGTGAATGTTCTCGATGGCATCGTGGAACGGAACAATATGGGCCTTTCTCACCACATCAGGGGAAAGTGATTCAGGCAGCCGGTCTTTTATCATTCCAAACGCATTTTCAATGATTTTCTGAATGGCTTTGGAATTCAGGTAATGGTTCTTCATCTTATCCGTTGTGTTGTACATCGCCATCAGGCCATCGGGCCGGTCGGCTTCGCTCATGTACGGATCAATTTCGGGATGAGCGATGTTCCAACGATTGTTGAAAAGCGTGGGTTTACCAAAAACAATATATTCCTGATTGATCTTGTACTTACTTTCTACGAACCGGACTCCCTGAAACCATACCAAATCGATAAACCCCGTACCGTCGGTAAAGTGCGCGACAAGTCGTCTCTTTCGTCCTTCGCCAAATGTCTCGAACGCCGTTATTTTCCCTTTGAGCTGGATGTACGGCATGCTACCGTCAATCTCGTGCACATAGTACATCCGGCTCCGGTCGATATACCGATAGGGATAATAGCGCAGCAGATCACCCAACGTGAAAACATCAAGTTCTTTATTTAAGATCTCCGCACGCTTGGGACCCACACCCGGGACGAATTTTATGTCGGTTTGAAGAATCATTTCAAGTTGCGGGGTACAATTTACGAATTTACCATGCGAACAAGGGGTATTGTTTCATCGTAACATTTACTTTTTCACGAACCGATTTTATCGTTTTGTCGTTTTCCACGTCGGCAAGGACCGTATCGATCATCTCAACAATGTCACCCATCAGCGATTCTTTTGCTCCGCGAGTAGTAATGGCCGGAGTCCCGAAACGCAGTCCCGATGTCTGAAACGGGCTTCGGCTATCAAACGGGACCATGTTTTTGTTGGTCGTAATGTCTGCTTCCACGAGCACCTTCTCAGCCACTTTTCCGGTCAGCCCTGGAAATTTGGTGCGCAAATCCACCAAAACAATGTGATTATCCGTTCCTCCCGACACCACTTTGTAGCCTTTATCCGCAAATGCCTGCGCCATAACGGCTGCATTCTTTTTCACTTGCGCCTGATACGTTTTGAATTCAGGATCCAACGCTTCGCCGAACGATACCGCTTTAGAAGCAATAACGTGTTCCAGCGGGCCTCCCTGCATTCCCGGGAAAACAGCCGAATCCAAAAGCGCCGACATCATTTTTACTTCCCCCTTCAGTGTTTTTAACCCCCATGGATTTTCGAAATCCTGTCCCATCAAAATAATACCTCCGCGCGGGCCGCGAAGGGTTTTATGGGTTGTGGAAGTTACCACATGGGCATATTTAAGCGGATTATCCAGCAATCTGGCAGCAATTAATCCGGCAGGATGTGCCATATCTACCATAAAGATGGCGCCGATTTCGTCGGCCACTTTGCGGATACGGGCATAATCCCATTCGCGTGAATAGGCCGATGCCCCGGCGATAATTAATTTAGGGTGTTCGGCACGGGCGACCGATTCCAATTGATCGTAATCCACTTGCTGGTTGTCTTCGCGAACATTATATTCCAATGCATGAAACATTAAACCGGAAAAGTTCACGGGTGAACCGTGCGACAAGTGTCCGCCGTGCGAAAGATTGAGTCCGAGAAACTTATCTCCTGCTTTCAGGCAAGCCAGAAAAACAGCTGCATTTGCTTGTGCGCCCGAGTGTGGTTGTACGTTTGCCCATTCGGCATTGAACAACTTCTTCAAGCGGTCGATCGCCAATTGTTCGCTTAAATCCACCATTTCGCAACCGCCATAGTAACGCCTGCCCGGATAACCTTCGGCATATTTATTGGTTAGGACGGAACCCATGGCCTGCAACACTTGCTCGCTCACGAAGTTCTCCGAAGCAATAAGTTCTATTCCTTTTAATTGACGCAATTTTTCCTGTTCGATAATTTCGAAAATTTGTGTGTCTCTTTTCATCTATTTTTGATTTATATTGTTTTAGAAACTATTTAATTTTTAGAGCCGAGAATCAAGACACAAGAACCAAGACAATTTAATTATGCTTGTGGAGTGCAATGATGTTCATGCTCGTCTTTTATATAAAGAAGTAGTAAAAAAATCTTCGCTAAGATATTTTCCTGCAAATTTAAACAAAATATGTGTGACATACACACATTTGCATTTTTTTAGATTAAGAAACCCTCTTCCATTAGAACCTGCATTATGACTTAATATTGCAGCAGTGACAAAAAATTGCCTGTTTTTTGCTAGTATTTAATCAATTTGTTATAAATTTGTGTGATTTTGATTATCTAAATACAATACAATTATGCACAATTATCCAGTTAACCAAGCAGGATTCGCAACAAAAGCCATACATGGAGGCCGTCAAAAAAATCAATTCGGCTCCCTTTGCGATCCCATTTATCAAACCTCGGCATTTACTTTTGAAACAGCAGAGCAGGGCGGGCGTCGTTTCACACAGGAAGAAGAAGGATATATTTACACCCGTTTAGGCAATCCCACCTCCACCTCGGTGGAAGAAAAAGTCCGGTTGCTGGAAGGTGGAGAAGCTTGTGTTTCTGCAGCTTCGGGAATGGGAGCCATCACGTCGGCCATTTGGTCGTGTGTGGAACAAGGTGATCACATTATCGCCTCAAAAACGCTTTACGGATGCACTTTTGCATTTCTGAATCACGGAATTAACAGGTATGGGATTGACGTATCGTTTGTTGATATCCGTGATCCTAAGAACATTGAATCGGCTATGCGCCCTACTACCAAGCTGGTGTACCTGGAAACACCTGCTAATCCGAATCTTTATATCGCAGATTTAAAGTCAATTGCAGAGATAGTCCACAAAAAAGCCGATTGTATTTTGATGGTCGATAACACTTTTTCCACTCCATATATCACACGTCCGATAGAATGGGGCGCTGATGTTGTGGTACATTCGGCAACAAAATACCTTAACGGCCACGGCGATGTTATAGCAGGATTTGTTATCGGAAAGAAAGAATATATCAACAGGGTCCGGTTCGTCGGGATGAAAGACATGACGGGAGCCACCCTGAGCCCTTTCGATGCTTTTCTGATTGCACGCGGGCTCAAGACGCTCGAAATAAGAATGGAGAAACATTGTCGGAACGCACAGGAAGTGGCTGAGTTCCTTGAAAGGCATGCTGCTGTTGAAACGGTTTTATTCCCCGGGTTAGCATCATTCCCTCAGTTTGAACTGGCGAAAAAGCAGATGTCTTTACCGGGAGCCATCATCTCTTTTGAAGTAAAAGGAGGTATGGCGGCCGGTAAAAAACTTCTCAATAATCTGCAGCTTCTATCTATTTCGGTAAGCTTAGGAGATGCCGAGACGCTCATCCAGCATCCGGCCAGCATGACTCACTCCGCCTATTCACCCGAAGAACGCTTGGCAAGCAATATCAGCGACGGGCTTATCCGCCTCTCTGTGGGATTGGAGAATGTAGAAGACATTATTGCCGACTTAAAGCAGGGATTGGACCAACTGATATAGCCTACTTTCTGTACTCATCTAAAATATTCTTCACTCCGTCGGGTGAGACACGTCCGTAAACCCGTTCGCCGACCAGCACCACCGGAGCCAACCCGCATGCGCCCACGCAACGCAGGCAGTTGATGGAGAATTTACCGTCCGGCGTGGTTTCACCCACTTTTAAGTTCAGTTCTTTCTTGAATTCTTCGAGGACCTTTTCCGCAC
This sequence comes from Bacteroidia bacterium 43-41, assembly GCA_001898165.1. Classification (GTDB taxonomy): domain Bacteria; phylum Bacteroidota; class Bacteroidia; order Bacteroidales; family Dysgonomonadaceae; genus Petrimonas. Next base: position 38,501 of record MKTD01000011.1, on the reverse strand, counting down.
CGCGCACATAACAGGCTGTTCCCGTACAAATGGAGATGGGGAACTCGCCTTTGGGAACCATGGTGAAATAGGTGTAAAAAGTTACCACTCCATACACTTGCGCTACGGGGATCTTTAGGTTATGCGCAATAACATCCTGTACCTCAGCCGGCAGATAGCCAAATTCGTGTTGCGCTTCGTGCAGCACATTGATCAGCTCACCGGGATCATTATCGAACGACTCGCAGATCCGGTCGATGGTATCTATTTTGCTTTGTGGCAGATTTACTTTCACTTTCAGCACTTCTCTTTCGTCGGGCATATATTGGAATACTTCCGGCGCTATATCTGTTTTCTGGCTCATATCTTCTTCTTTAATGATTGTTCAACGTAATGGTAACTTCATTGCTCTTCGGGAAATATTCCGTGTGCAGCAGGCTGTGTGCCCGATGGCTGCCCGGTTCGCCGAGATACTCTTTATAGAGCTTGATGATCGACGGGTTTTCGTGCGATTTACGAATGGTCTTGCGCTCATCTTCCGTGTAAAGGGCCGCGGTGCGTTTCATCAGCACCTCTTCCTTCAGGTGGGTATAGGGCTGGCCGCCACCGCTGATACATCCGCCGGGACACGCCATAATTTCGATGGCATGATATTGCGATTTTCCGGCACGCACTTCGTCCAGCAACTTACGGGCATTCCCCAGTCCGTGAGCAATGCCTATATTGAGTTCCAAACCGTCGAAATCCACCGTCGCGGAACGGATACCCTCCATACCGCGCAATTCGCTGAACTCCACTTTATCGAGCGTTTTACCCGTATAAAGCTCGTAAGCCGTACGGCAGGCGGCCTCGATAACGCCTCCGGTATTCCCGAAAATAACGCCTGCGCCGGACGATTCGCCGAGAGGATCGTCATAGTCTTCGTCGGGCAGTTCCAGGAAGTCGATATTCGCCTGCTTGATGAGAGCAGCCAGTTCGCGTGTAGAAATGGAATAATCCACATCGGGATTGCCGTCCACCTTAAATTCGTCGCGCTGGCATTCGTATTTCTTGGCCAAGCAAGGCATAATGGAAACCACGATCATATCCTTGCGGTTCACGCCGATCTTATCGGCAAAATAGGATTTAGCAATCGCACCAAACATCTGTTGCGGCGATTTTGCGGATGAAGGAACATCCAGCAGATCGGGGAAATTATGTTCGAAGAAATTTACCCAACCCGGGCAGCACGAGGTCAACAACGGGATCCGCACGTTAGGGTCTCCGGCTAAATGCCCTTTTATACGGTTCAGCAACTCTGTCCCCTCCTCCATGATGGTCAGGTCGGCGCTGAAATCGGTATCGAAAACATAATCGAAGCCGAGCCGGCGGAGTGCGGCGACCAGTTTCCCGGTTACCAACGTTCCCGGCTCCAGCCCAAATTCTTCGCCCAGGGCTGCCCGCACGGCCGGTGCGGTCTGCACCACCACAGTTTTTTTCGGATTCGATAATGCACGTATCACCTCGTTGCTGTGGTCCACCTCGGTGAGCGCTCCGGTTGGGCAAACCGAAACACACTGCCCGCAGTACGTGCAGGGTGAATTTTCGAGGTTCATTTCGAAAGCGGGCGCTACCACCGCCATAAATCCGCGGTTCACCGCCGAGAGGGCACCTACGGTTTGCACTTCGTTACAAACCATTTCGCAACGGCGGCACATGATACATTTATCCACATCGCGAATGATGGAAGGGGAGGTATCTTTCCTGTAATGCGATTGTTCTCCCTCATAAGGAAGGCTCCTGATACCAAATTGCGTAGCCAGGTGCTGCAATTCGCAATGTCCCGATTTTGCACATACGAGACAATCGAACGGATGGTCTGAGATGATCAGTTTAAGAACGGTTTTTCGTGCGTTCAACACACGGATATTGTGCGTATTTATGACCATTCCGTTTTGCGCCTCGGTTATACACGATGGAGCCAGGTTTCTGCGTCCTTCCACTTCCACCACGCAAATACGGCATCCGCCGGGTTTATTTTCTATGCCCATATCGCACATCTCAAAGTGGCAAAGCGTCGGAATTTCTATACCTGCTTGCCGGGCTGCCTTTAATATAGTAGTTCCCGGTTCTACCTCTATTGTCTTGTTGTCTATTGTAAGTTTAATCATTTTCTTTTTGTTTTTTTAGATGTTAGATTTCAAACTGTTTGAGTCTGTTGTCTGATATCCGATACCTATGATTCCACCGATACCCTGTAATCCGACTTCAGGCTGATAGCATCGAATTGGCATTTTTGCATACAAGCGCCACACTTAATGCACTTATCCTGATGGATGTAATGAGTCTGTTTCTTTGCTCCGGTGATGGCGTTAACGGGACAAGACCGCACGCAAGCCATGCATCCGACACAGTTTTCATCATCAATGACATAATACAACAGGTTCTTGCATTTACCCGACCGGCATTTTTTATCAAAAACGTGCTCTTTGTACTCGTCATAAAAATTATTCAGGGTCGATAGCACAGGATTGGGAGAAGTTTGTCCCAGCCCGCACAATGATGTATCTTTAATTACGTTGGAAAGATTATAGAGTTTTTCCAAATCTTCCTCGGTCCCTTTTCCGTCGCAAATCCGCTCTAGCGTTTCGTACAAGCGCTTGTTCCCGATACGGCAGGGAGCACATTTCCCGCACGATTCCTCCACAATGAAATCGAGGTAAAATTTCGCTACGGAAACCATACAATCGTCTTCATCGAGCACGATCATGCCGCCCGACCCCATCATGGAGCCTGCGGCTGTAAGGCTTTCATAATCGATAGGTGTATCTAAGTGTTTTTCAGTTAAGCACCCGCCCGACGGGCCTCCGGTCTGCACTGCTTTGAATTTTTTACCCCCCTTGATGCCGCCGCCTATTTCGTAAATAATCTCGCGAAGCGTAATTCCCATCGGTACTTCAATCAATCCGACGTTATTGATTTTTCCGGCAAGGGCAAATACTTTCGTCCCTTTCGATTTTTCGGTTCCAATGGAAGAAAACCATTCCGCGCCCTTTAACAGGATAACCGGAATATTGGCGAATGTTTCCACGTTGTTCACGTTGGTAGGTTTTCCCAAATATCCTTTTTGTGCCGGGAACGGCGGTTTATTGGTAGGCTCGCCGCGCTTTCCCTCCATGGAGTGGATAAGCGAAGTCTCTTCACCGCAAACAAATGCACCTGCACCGTAACGGAGATTGATATCGAAACTGAAATCGGTTCCCAAAATATGTTCGCCCAGCAAGCCGTATTCGCGTGCCTGGTTTATAGCAATTTTCAGGCGTTTGATAGCCAATGGATATTCCGCCCTGATGTAGATCAATCCTTTGGTTGCACCTATGCAGTATCCGCAGATAGCCATTGCCTCGAGAATGCTGTGCGGATCGCCCTCGAGGATCGAACGGTCCATAAATGCACCCGGGTCGCCTTCGTCGGCATTACATACCACGTATTTCTGGCCTGCATCATTCTTGCTGGCGATCTCCCATTTAATTCCAGTTGGGAAACCGGCGCCACCACGCCCGCGCAGCCCCGATCTTTTAATAATATCGATAGTTTCCTGCGGGCTAAGTTCCGTCAAAGCCATTCCCAATGCCTGATAAGCATCCCGGGCAATGGATTCGTCTATGTTTTCGGGATCGATAGTTCCGCAATTCCGTAGTGCGATACGAAGCTGTTTTTTATAAAATCCCATGTGTTTCGAATCCAGGACGTGTTCTTCGGTTTCAGGATCCAGATAGAGCAAACGATGAACACTACGCCCTTTAATGATATGTTCATCAACAATTTCCCGAACATCTTCGGGTTTTACCTGCGTATAGAAAGTGTTATCGGGAAGTATTTTCACAATAGGCCCTTTCTCGCAAAATCCAAAACATCCGGTTTTAATGACTTGGACATCATCTCTCAAACCCTTTCGCTCCAGTTCATCTTGCAGCATTTCGTAAATCAGTCCGCTTTGCGACGACTGACAACCGGTTCCCGCACAAACGAGCATGTGTATTTTGTACTGACTCATAAAAAATAATTTTAGTCTTGATTAATGGTGTTGTAATTCTGAGGTATAATGCCATCCACCAGTTCACCTTGCTTGATGTAGAATTCGATGATCTCATCCGCTTTCCGGGGATCGACATAACCGAACACTATCGGATCTTTTCCGGGAATGGTGATCTCCACGGTAGGTTCCGCAAAGCAATAGCCCATACAGCCGGTTTGCGTTACAACGGCTCCGATACCGCGCTTGGGCAATTCGCGCACGAAAAAATCCATCACGTTTTTCGCTCCCGAGGCAATACCGCAAGTGGCCATCGCCACTTTCACCTGCACCTGCGACCCGGGATTTTCGGCCTTATCCCTCAGGTCGATCTGAGTTTTGACTTCTTCCTGTTTGCGTTTCAGGTCAGCCAATGTCTTAATTTCTGCCATAATAGTTAATTTTTAGATTATCTTTTATCTTTGTTCTTTACTCTTCTCAACACAAATAACTCTCCCTGTTTCTGTTCACATATAATTCTTTCAAATTTTCATTGATATATTCTTTTACGGCCGGGGCCATTTCATTTTTCGACAATTCCGTAATCCCCTGCTCTTCCAACTCTTTGGTATCGAGCGAAAATTCACTTTCATCTATTTTATATTGAAAGCTGAAATGAATTCCGGGATTGGCGATCAGCAACAAAACCAGATATCCGCCTAAGTCACCCAACGGAAGGCAATCGGGATTATCGGTTTTGTAAACCGCCTCAATCGTGGTTCCGGCTCCCGGTTCCGATTGTATTTTCAAAGAACCGCCTGCCTGCCTGCTCGACATTTTCAGGAACGGTACTCCCAGGCCGACCCTTCGGGTAGTCCTCGTGGTAAAGAACGGGTTTTCCAGTTTCGCCACCGTTTCCGGTGCCATTCCCGAACCGTTGTCTTTTACCGAGAACGTAAGTGTGGCATCCTGCTTGTTTTCCAGGAATCCGATATCTATCTTCGTTGCGTTTGCCCGAATGGAATTCTGGACGATATCCATCATATGCATTGCCAAGTCAACCATAAAATGCTTTCTTAAAACTTTCCCAGTCCGGCCTTTCCATCTCAAGAACCGTATGCACGCTTGCAATATGATTCAGGAAATGAGCATCCGAGCTTCGCAGGATTTTCTTCGATGCAATCTCGGGGTGCTGTCTCAGAAAATCTTCAGGCTGCATCCTCCTCGATATTTCCAATGCGTCGTATTGCAAATCGAAAGGGATAAATCCCAGCTGGCCGTAAATTCCATTTTTCATCCGGTCGATATGTGCCGGTACAAAAACACCTCCCAGCGAATGTACTTTTTGCTGTACACTTTCAATATCGTCCCGAATCCCCGTATAAAGCGACCTCTCTTCTTCGTAAACAATCACATCATCCCTATCCACTGCTACCTGGTAACCGAAAAGGGCAGGCTCATTCTTGATATCCGGGATTTTCTCATCCAGGTACTGCTGGAATCTTTCCATCGCCTCCAAACCGGGGAAGTAGCACAAGCAATGCACTTCTTCCTGCGTATTCACCTCGCAACCGGGAATGACAAATATCCCGAGCTTTTCTCCGATTTCAACACAGGGCCTTACATTTTGGGTAGAGTTATGATCCGTTATGGCAATGATATCCAATCCTTTCTCCAAAGCAGTTTGCACAATGTTCCACGGGCTCATCTCCAAGCTCCCGCAAGGAGACAGGCAAGTATGAATGTGCAGATCTGCCTTAAAAAAAACCATTCTATTTACGATTTACGATTTACGATTTTCACAGCGCAGCGTCCTGCCAACTCTCCAGGTAATTGTACAGTTTCCCGGCCGTTTCAAATGCAGGCAGATTGGATGCCAATACCACCACCCCTTCGTTTTCTGCCTGCTCCAGCAATTCTTTTTCCACCGGACGTTCATTCACGATAACAATTGCGCTCAACTCCTTGAGTGAAGCCACCGCTACAATATTTTTGTGTACTTGCGAAGTTACCCAAATCATACCGTTCCGGGCTTTTCCCATCACGTCGCTCAACAAATCGGAGACATAAGCCGATTGCGGAATCCTGTCCAACAATGCTTTACCGGACAAACACTCGAAGCCAAGCTCTTTCGTCAGTTTTTTAAGATTCGGTTTTTCCATTCGGATGTTGATATTTTTTGAGCCGATCTTTGCCCCAAATCTTTTCAATGATATGGAAAGCCTGATCGGGACTCAGGTTATAATTTTTCTCCATCACGCGCTGCACAAAAACGCAGTGCGAAATGGTCGCTTTTTCTTTCACGATATCTTCTGCCAGGCTGCGGCAGGTTGGCGCACCGCAGGCACCACAATCGAATCCGGGAAGGTAGGAGTTGAGCTTCTTGATGCGGTCCATTTTCTGGAGCGCCTTTTCTAAATCTTCATCGAGCATCAGCCCGTCGCGCGGATAAACCGGGTCGGTTTTACACACTTGATGCAACTCTTCGGCATAATCCATCAAGTCGTTTTTAACCCATTTATTTACTTCCGTCAGGTAAGCAAGCTTTTTCTCGCGTTGCTCCAATCGTTCAACCGTCAGGAAACGGTTACCGGGGCAAAGGATTCCTCCTGCACAACCCTGGTCGCAAGCGCGCATTTCAAGGAAATCCACGCCTGTAACCCTACCCGACTCCAGCCTGTCTAAAAATTCTATGGCGTTGTCCATCCCATCGATAGCCAGGGAACGGCCCCGGAAATATTGTTTTTCGGTTCCCGAGAGGGACCAATTAACGGAATCGGGACTCATATTGGCAAATTGTTTCGATAATCTGGCTTCTTTTTTCTCCATCAGCGTTTTCGAAACCATATTATACACCTCTTTCATATCTATTGCCCCATCAATAGCGGAAACTTTTTCGCCCACCGGCGCTCTTGCCGCAACAATTTTGGCAGCGCACGGCGTTACGTAGCTGATGAAAATATTCCCGGCCTTTTGTCTCGACTTGCGCATATAAAGCGCTGCTATGTCGTGGGGAGCCTTTACTTGCAGTATTTGCTCGGTAAGCGAGGGGTAATGAACCTGAATAAGCCTGACGATCGCGGGGCAAAACGAACTGATGACCGGTTGTATCGAATGATCGATCTCATCGGCAATCAGCGCGTACTCTTTTTTCATGAAATCGACCGCCTGCTCCACTTCCAACACCTCATCGAAGCCGATCTGTTTTACCGCATCCATGATCTCGGAAGCCGTGTGTTCCGAAGGAAACTGGCCGATAAAAACCGAAGGGATCAACGCAATGCGGTAAGCATCGTGCTTGATAACCGACAAGCCATCATCTTTAACATAAATTGCCCTTGCGGGACAAACACGATAGCATTCGCCACAATCCACACACCGCTCAGGCATAATGCCGGCATGCCCGTTGACGATGCGAATGGCCTGCGTTGGGCAAACCTGCATGCAATGCGAGCACCCGATACATTTGTCGGTATCAATCTGAATGGCGTGTGTGTAATCCCGGTCTCTCATACTGCCTATTGGCTAAAATTAACCGTCATCTCCAATGTAGTCCCTCTTCCGGGGACCGATGTGAGGCGCATCTCATCGGTATTCCGCTTTATATTGGGTAACCCCATTCCTGCACCGAATCCCATCTGACGAACTTCGTCCGATGCAGTGGAAAAACCTTCCTGCATGGCTCTTTCTATATTTTCGATGCCGGGGCCTTCGTCCTCCAGTAAAATTTTTATTTTGTGAGCATCCAAATCCACTTTCATGATCCCCTTGCAGGCATGCGCCACCACATTTACTTCGGCTTCATACAATGCAATGGCAATTCTGCGGACAATCTGCGGATCGATATTCAGTTGCTTAAGTATTTTTTTTATGTCCGAGCTCGCTTTTCCGGCTGAGCTGAAATCCCCCCCCTCTATCTCGTACTCGAAATGCATATCAAAAGATCGGCTTTATCCCACTGCTGTATAACCTTCCCGAAACTTCAAAAAGCGTAAGTGGTGTCGTGATAAGCGAAATATTGTTTTCAACGGCAAGTTTTATCATTTCATCGGTAACTTTTTTATCGCGGGCAAAAATAATACATTCGATATTCGACATCTCGGCTGTCCGCAAAGTCTGAACCGTAGATAAACCGGTGATAAGAATCGTTTTCTCCATGTGGAAACGCAACACATCACTCATCAGGTCCGACGCAAAAGCGCAAGTAAATTCTTGCGGCGTGCTACACTCCCGGCAGATGGTCCCTTTTACCAATTCGTTTATCTTGTACAAATTCATAAGATTAAATTTTAGAGCCAAGACTATTGACTTTTAGCCCCTGCCTTTTTGCTTCGGATATATATCAAATCATAACTTTTCTGGCAGAAAAAAGATTATTTTGTTAAAAATAAACTGACAACAATAATAGTTCTCAACTAAGATTAACTTTTCAACAAGTTGATAATTAAAAAACTAGCACCATCTTCTGATTCCTATTACAAAGTAAAGCATTTTATTCAAATTAAAGAAATTTTTCTTCGATAAATTTTCTGCATTAGAGACCGTTTAAATTTGTTTCGCTATTCAAAAAGAATTATTTTTCAGGAGAGCTCTTTCTTGTTTTGGCGATAATAGCGGATCCCTTTCCACATAATGCGTGTGCAGTAAACGATGCGACTTCTCCCCCAGTGGTTTTTTAAAGAAATCGGCATATATTGCGGCAATTTCCGGATTTTCATGTGATTTTCGTATTGTCTTATGATCGTCTTCATAATAAATAGAGGCAGCACGCTTTTCACGTATCGCCGCATTAGTGGGGATGGGTTGTCCCCCGCCACCGAGGCAGCCTCCGGGGCAAGTCATCACTTCTATAAACACGTAGGGCGATGTGCCGTCTTTTATTTGTTCCAACAAAATTCCGGCGTTCTTGAGTGTATTGGCGACAGCTACTTTAATGACCGTCCCGTCCAGATTGATATCCGCCTCTTTTATTCCCTGTAAACCGCGTACGGATGTAAAATTGACGTCTTGCAGCGTTTTTCCGGTATAGGCCTCATAAGCTGTCCTGAGCGCCGCTTCCATCACTCCCCCGGTAGCGCCGAATATCACGGCAGCACCGGTTGATTCGCCCAACGGGCTGTCGAACTGTTCTTCCGGCAGGCTGGAAAACTTAATTCCAGATTCGCTGAACATACGCGCCAGTTCCCGTGTGGTAAGTGAAAAATCCACATCGAAAAAATGTTCTTCATTTTTCAAGTTCAATTTCTCTTTCCAGTAACGGAATGCCCCGTCCATTTCAGGGCGTTTTGCCTCGTACTTTTTAGCTGTACAGGGCATGATGGAGACGACCACGATCTTTCTCGGATCTATGCCCGTTTTTTCGGCATAATATGTTTTTGCCACGGCGCCAAACATCTGCTGCGGTGATTTGCAGGTGGACAAGTGCTTCAACTGGCCCGGATAAAAATCTTCGATAAATTTAATCCATCCCGGCGAGCAGGAAGTAATCATCGGCAACGTCCCACCCGTTTTGATGCGATGAAGCAACTCGTTCCCTTCCTCAACTATCGTAAGGTCGGCGGCAAAATTGGTATCGAACACCTTCGAGAAACCGAGCCGGCGCAATCCGGCAACCATCTGGCCCGTAACCAGGCTGCCGTAAGGCATCCCCATGGCTTCCCCTATTCCGACACGCACGGCCGGAGCAGTTTGAACCAGAATAATCCTCCTGGGGTCTTGCAGAGCTGACCAGACCTCGCTTACCGAGTTCCTCTCTGTTATGGCTCCTGTAGGGCAAACCAAAGCGCATTGTCCGCAATTTGAACAGGCTACAAGCCCCAGTCCCGCATCAAGAAAAGTGGAAACCTTGCTTTTTAATCCACGTCCCGAAAAATCGATTGCCCTCACTCCCTGCATCTGGCTGCAAACGGCAACACAACGGCCGCACAGGATGCATTTCTCCGGGTCACGCACCAAAGAAAGCGATGATTCGTCTTTTTCCAGATACCCTTTCCGGGTACGGGCAAATCGTTTTGTATTGATCCCCAAGGCGTGTGTCAACTTCTGCAATTCACAGTTCCCGTTCCGGTCACAAATCAAACAATCCTGCGGATGATTGGCCAACAATAACTCCACATTTAATTTTCTCGCCTGCATGGCCCGCGGGCTGTTGGTAAAAATTTCCATTCCCGCGGTAACCTGTGTGATGCATGAGCGCAATAAGGATTTGGCGCCTTTTACTTCCACCACACAAACGCCGCACGACGCATTTTGCGAAACATCTTCCAGGTAACACAACGTGGGAACATCTATACCCACAGAACGGCATGCTTCCAGAATGGTTGTGCCTTCAGCTACCTGAACAGGCCGGTTATTTATATTAATTTCCATAATACAGATCTTTCAGATTAATATTTCACATCACATCTCAGGCACCTTTCCACCTCATTACGGGCCTGTTCACCTGTAAACCCGCAAGAAATCTCGTTGAAGTTATTTACCCTGTCTTTCACAGGAAGCCTCCTCGGAACATTCTTCGGGCCCGGCTTCGGATTTACGGGCACAGCATTTCGGTAATTAAATTCGCGCGAGAGCAGGTGAAACCGGTCTTTACCCATCAATGCCCTATCGATAGCAGCAGCAGCCCTCTTCGCCATTCCCATCGCTTCTGCCGCCGTAGAGGGGCCACTTACGGCATCTCCGCCGGCATATATCTGAGGATCGGACGTTTGGAAAGTGAACGGATCAATAACGATTCGTCCGTCTCCGGTAAGCTCCATGTTGTTTTTGGCTAAGCTCCCGGAATCTACCCGTTCACCGACAGCCAGAATAACGGAGTCACACGGAATTTCTTCAAATACTCCGGTAGCGACAGGCCTCTTCCTTCCGGAAGAATCGATACTTCCGCGCGACATCTTCTCTATGCGTAATGCTTTAACCCTGCCCGATTTACCGGTAATAATTTCATTTGGGGAAGCCAGGAAGCAATACTTGATTTTTTCTTCTTCCGATTCCGATATCTCGACGGCATTGGCAGGCATATCGCCTTTTTCGCGCCGGTAAACTATGGTTACATCTTTTCCCAGGCGCAAAATACTTCGTGCCGCATCGATGGCCACGTTCCCGGCGCCAATAATCGCAACTTGGCCACCCAGTTTCGGTGTTTTGCCCATAGCCATCTCTTTCAGAATCCCGGTTCCCGCAAAGACTCCTTTTGCATTTTCTCCCGGAATTTTTAAATCGATATCTTTCCACGCCCCTATCGCCAAATAGATGGTGTCGAACTCCTTTTTCAGTTCATCCAGCAGAAGGTTGTCGCCCAGTCGTTGATTAAACTTAAATTTCACGCCCAATTTTTTTATCAGTTTGGCCTCCTTTTTCAAAACATCCTTTGGCAAACGATATTGCGGAATACCGAAACGTGTTACTCCTCCGGCGTCGGACAAAGCATCGTAAACGGTGACCTCATGCCCGAGGCGCACAAGATAAAAGGCAGCTGTAAGCCCTGCCGGGCCGGCGCCTACAATGGCAATCCGTTTTCCGGTAGGAGGCAGTTTCTCTTTAACCAATTTATCGTAGATCTCGTTCTCTTTTCCGAGTTGATACATGGTGTCTGCCAGATATCGGTGGATCTCGCCTTGCGAAACCGGTTGATCCAGCATTTCACGGCGGCAGCGCATTTGACAATGGAAGTGACAAATCCTCCCTATCGTTCCCGGCAGCGGATTATCGCGCAGCGTAAGTTCAAAGGCATCTTCCACACGGTCTTCCTTAATTAATTCGATATATCCCGGAATATTCATATGTAACGGGCAACTGTTTTCGCACAAAGCCATGAAAAGCGATTCGCATGTTCCCGCCTGGCACCGTTTTTCCCTGATGTGTTCTTCATACTCGTGCCGGAAATATTTCAACGTGGTCAGAATGGGATTAGGCGCGGTTTGTCCGAGCGCACAGAGCGACGAATCTTTGATCACGCCGCCGAGCAATTCCAGCATGGCTAAATCGGCGAACGTCCCCTCTCCCCTGGTAATGCGGGTGAGGATAGCAAGCGCCTGCGCCAACCCCTCACGGCAGGGAGTGCATTTTCCGCACGACTCTCTCGCGTTGAATTCCAGAAAATAACGTGCCACGTCCACCATGCAGTTGTCCTGATCCATCACAACCATACCGCCCGAACCCATGATGGCTCCAATACCTGCCAACGATTCGTAATCCACCGGTGTCGAGAAATACTCCAACGGAATGCAACCGCCTGACGGGCCACCGGTTTGCACGGCCTTCACCCGTTTGGAAGTCCCCGTTCCTCCGCCGATATTGAACACAAATTGTTCCAATTTAGACCCCAGCGGAAGTTCCACCAATCCCGTATTTTTCACTTTTCCCACCAACGAAAACACTTTTGTTCCCGGGCTTTTTTCCGTACCGATGGTGGTGAACCACTCAGCGCCTTTTTCGATGATAACAGGCACATTGCACCATGTTTCCACGTTATTTATATTGGTAGGTTTTCCGTACAACCCTTTGTCGGCAGGATAGGGCGGACGCGGGAGCGGCCGGCCCGCCTTCCCTTCGATGGAAGCAATCAACGCAGTCTCCTCACCACAAACAAAAGCTCCGGCTCCTTCAACAATATCCAGCTTAAAATTGAATCCGGCACCTAAAATATTTTCGCCCAACAATCCCAGTTTTTCCGTTTGATGAATGGCTGTCTTGAGCCGTTTTACGGCAAGAGGATACTCTGCCCTCACGTATGCAATACCTTCACTCGCTCCCATCGCATATGCACCTATCAGCATACCTTCGAGCAACATATGCGGATCGCTTTCAATCTCATTGCGATTCATATACGCGCCAGGATCACCCTCATCGGCATTGCAAACAACATATTTTTGACCGGTATTCTGCTTTTGCATAATCGACCATTTTATTCCCGTAGGGAAGCCGGCTCCTCCCCGCCCACGCAGCTTCGACGTCATCACTTGATCAACAACTTCTGCCGGTTTGTAACCCATAATCACTTTTGTCAGGGCATTGTATCCTCCCACGGCAATATAATCGAGAATCTCTTCGGGGTCGATAAGCCCGGCGTGGCGTAACACCACTTTTTTCTGTCCCTTAAAAAACGGGACCTCATCCCAATGTGGAATTTCTTCGTATCCTTTTCCAAATTCCACCTCTGAAGTCAGAAAATCCCATTCGTCGATACGGCACAACAGTTTATCTTTGTATAGTCTGTTTTTCTGTAAGTTGTCAACAATACGTCTTGCGTCTTTCCCGTTCACTTTACTATAGACCAACACAGGTTTACCGGGCTGGTAGAGCATTACCATCGGTTCTTCGGCACAGAAGCCGAAGCAACCGGTCTGTTTAAGCTTATAATCGAGATTGTTCTCCGATATCAGTTTTTGGAAGTGATTATAAACCGCATCGGCGCCATTACCTATACCGCAGGTCCCCATCCCCACCAAAATCATGGGAGTTGTTGGAAGGATCCTTTCCCGATGCTGTTTTCTTAATATTTCAATTTCGGATGGTTTCATAACGACATGTTGTGCTAAGGTTGTTTTTTATCTTTCACATTGCTGATAATTTTCAACAATTTCCGAGAATTGACGTTGCTGTAGATAATATCGTCTATGGCTACGACGGGCGACTGCGCACATTGCCCGAAGCATGCCACCGTCTTAATGGTAAACAGATTATCGGGAGTAGTGTAAGATGATTCGGCACCATCATCGGTACGTTTAAAACCGAAAATAGCCCCTATGTCATCCAGCAAGGCTTTTGACCCTTTCGTGTGACAAGCGGTACCGCGACAAACAACGATGGAATGCTTGCCCTGTGGTTTTAAATTAAAGAAAGAATAAAACGTAGCTACGCTATAAACCTGTGTGTAAGGTATTTTCAGTTTTTTCGATATCTCGGCCAACATTTCTCCGGAAAGATATTTCAGGGGATTTTTTTCCTGTGTCTCTTCCAACGTAGAGAGCAACATGCCGGGTTTTCCGCGGTGCTTCCCGATGATTTCATCGAGCACTTCTCCCGAAACCGGAGAGTTGATAAGTGTTTCCATACCAGTAGGTTTTATTAAATAGGTTTTATTAAATCAGATGATACAAATATAATACAGTTATTTTAATTAGAGAAATTTTTCTTTAATTAATTTCGTGTTTTTATAAAATGCGTCAATCGGGATAAAATCTGCTGAAAATCATTTTTTTAGAATACGCTTCAAGGAAAAAACAACTGCAGATTGAAAGTAAACGATATATTTTGTACTTTTGTGGTGTTTTTGCGAAACTCGAAAAAATAGAACAAAATGCATCATTCAGAGCTTAGTGAACAGGAGATCATCCGCAGACAAAGTTTAAACGAATTAAGAAATTCAGGAATAGACCCCTACCCCGCAGCGCTTTACGAAGTAAACGCTTATTCAACCGACATAAAAGAAGAATTTAACGATGAAGAGAAACGTCCCGTAAGCATAGCAGGCCGCATCATGAGCCGCCGCATTATGGGCAAAGCCTCCTTCATCGAATTACAAGATTCAAAAGGAAGAATTCAGGTCTATATCACGCGCGACGATATCTGTCCCGGCGAAGACAAGGAACTTTACAATACTGTTTTCAAAAAACTGCTCGATATTGGCGATTTCATCGGTATTGCCGGATTTGTTTTCCGGACCCAGATGGGCGAGATTTCCGTACACGCCGAATCACTTACCGTACTTGCCAAATCACTGAAGCCGCTTCCCATAGTAAAAATGAAAGATGGCGTTGCCTACGATAAATTCAACGATCCCGAACTTCGTTACCGTCAACGTTATGTGGATTTGGTGGTAAACGATGAAGTAAAGGATATTTTCATCAAGCGCACCCGTATTTTTAATGCCATGCGCGAGTTCATCAACAAATTCGGTTATCTGGAAGTGGACACTCCCGTTCTGCAAAGCATTCCCGGTGGAGCTGCCGCCCGTCCGTTCATCACGCACCATAACGCGCTCGACATCGATTTATATTTACGTATCGCCAACGAACTTTATCTGAAACGGTTGATCGTAGGCGGCTTTGAAGGTGTTTACGAATTTTCGCGTGATTTCCGTAACGAAGGGATGGACCGGACGCACAATCCGGAGTTTACGGTAATGGAGATCTATGTTTCCTACAAAGACTACAAGTGGATGATGGAGTTTACCGAGCAAATGCTGGAATACGTAACCACGAAGGTTTTAGGTACGACAAAAACAAAAATCGGCGACAGGGAAATCGATTTTAAAGCGCCCTATCCACGTGTCTCCATGATCGATTCCATTAAAGAACACACCGGTATCGATATCACTGGAATGGATGAGGCGCAATTACGCGGAGCTTGCAAGAAGCTGAACATAGAGGTGGACGAAACAATGGGCAAAGGCAAACTGATTGATGAAATTTTCGGTGAAAAGTGCGAGGGAAATTACATTCAACCAACGTTCATCATCGATTATCCCATAGAGATGTCACCGTTGTGCAAACGCCACCGGTCAAACCCTGAACTTACCGAACGCTTTGAACTGATGGTAAACGGTAAGGAACTGGCAAATGCTTATTCTGAATTGAATGATCCGATCGACCAGCGCGAACGCTTCGAGGAACAGCTCCGCCTGTCGGAAAAAGGGGACGATGAAGCCATGTTTATCGACCAGGATTTCCTGCGCGCCTTAGAGTACGGCATGCCTCCAACATCGGGGATGGGAATAGGGATGGACAGGCTTACGATGTTGCTCACCGGACAAACAACCATTCAGGAAGTACTTCTTTTCCCGCAGATGCGTCCCGAAAAAAAGGCCAGGAAGGATTCAACCGCCCGGTATGTCGAAACCGGCATACCGGAAGTGTGGGTCCCGGTATTGCAAAAAGCGGGCTACAACGAAGTCGCGAGCCTGAAAGAGATAAATCCCAACAAACTACATCAGGAAATTTGCGGCTTAAACAAGAAATTCAAGATGGAGTTGAACAATCCTTCCGTTGAAGAGGTTAAAGCTTGGGTTGAGAAAGCAAAATAAACAGAATTACTTAAAATACAATGAGTTCACTCGGAAAAATTGCTATCCTTGGCGGCGGCACATGGGCTACGGCACTGGCAAAAATCGTGTTGATGAATGAAAAACACATCAATTGGTTTATCCGCCGCGACGATCAGATTGAGGGGTTTTACAAACTCGGCCGCAACCCCAATTACCTGACAAACGTAAAATTCAATTTGGCGCAGATCACTTTCTATTCGAACATAGAAAAAGCGATCAAAGACTCTGATACCATCATCATTGCCATTCCTTCGCCGTTTGTGAAGCAGTATATGCGAAAAATATGGATGAGCAGTACGTTGAAAGGGAAGTTCATGGTTTCTGCCGTTAAAGGCATGATCCCGAACGACAATATTGTGGTCAGCGAATACCTGATGAGCAATTTCAAGGTTCCTCAGGAGAATGTCGGGGTGATATCCGGCCCTTGCCACGCAGAAGAAGTGGCGCTTGAGCGGCTCTCTTTCCTGACCGTTGCCAGCAATGATATTGAGAAAGCGACAAAACTTGCGGAGGCCATACGTTCGCGCATCCTGAAAACATCCGTTTCGGGTGATGTGGTTGGGATTGAGCTGGCTGCCGTCCTTAAAAACATTTATGCCATTATTTCGGGAGTTTGCTCGGGTTTACTGTACGGCGATAACTTTCAGGCCGTACTGATGACACAGTGCGCTAAAGAGATGAAAACTTTCCTCGATGCCATTGTGCCTATGGAGAGATGTATTTGCGAACAGCATTATCTGGGCGATATGCTGGTAACCGGATATTCGCAGTTCAGCCGGAACAGGACATTGGGAACAATGATCGGGAAAGGGTATTCCGTAAAAACGGCGCAGCTGGAGATGGAAATGATTGCCGAAGGTTACTACGGGGCCAAGTGCATCCAGGAAATGAACAATCGTTTTAAGGTGGAAATACCCATTGCACAAGCGGTTTACGAAATCCTGTATGAGAAGCTCCGCCCTCAAACCGCAATTAATGAATTGATCGAGAATTTTTAAATAAAAAAACAGAGCATGGATACAATAAAATTAGTCATCAATCACGTATATGATTTCGTGTCCGAAAAAGAAATCCTGCAACAGGCAGATAAGGCGACTGCCGCCAATAAAGCATTACACGATGGATCACGTGCGGGAAACGATTTTTTGGGTTGGGTAAATCTCCCGTCATCGTGTACCGAAAATTCCATCAGGGATATCGAAGATGCTGCAACGGCACTCCGCACCCGGTGCGATGTGGTAGTGGTGGTTGGGATCGGCGGAAGCTACCTTGGAGCCAGGGCAGTTATCGACGCACTTTCCAGTTCCTTTGACTGGTTGCAGCACGAAAGAAAAGATCCGGTAATCCTCTATGCAGGAAACAACATCGGGGAAGATTACCTTTACGAGCTAACGAAGTACCTCGAAAAAAGAGAATTCGGAATTATCAATATATCCAAATCGGGCACGACAACAGAACCTGCCATCGCGTTCAGGATCCTCAAGGATCTGCTCATCGGGAAAGTGGGCAAGGAAGAATCGTGCAAAAGGATAGTAGCTATTACCGATGCATCAAAAGGCGCCCTGCGCACGCTTGCCAACACCGAAGGATATACAACTTTTGTCATCCCCGACGATATAGGCGGGCGATATTCCGTACTCACGCCGGTGGGACTGCTCCCTATTGCCGTAGCAGGAATAGATATCCGCAAACTCCTTCAGGGAGCAAAAGATATGGAAGAGGCTACAGGAGCCAGCACTTCATACGAAATAAATCTGCCCGCCATTTATGCGGCCATCCGTAACGAGCTTTACAAGAAAGGCAAGAAAATAGAGATTCTGGCAAACTACAACCCCAAACTGCACTATTTTGCCGAATGGTGGAAGCAACTTTACGGGGAAAGCGAAGGCAAGGAAGGTAAAGGGATCTTCCCGGCCGCAGTGGATTTCACAACCGATTTGCACTCGATGGGGCAATGGATCCAGGAAGGTGAACGTACCATTTTCGAAACGGTTTTATCGGTAAAAGAACCGAAGGAGAACGTAAAAATTCCGCACGATGAGGCCAACCTCGACGGGCTTAATTTCCTGAAAGGGAAGCGGGTGGATGAAGTCAATAAAATGGCCGAACTGGGCACGCTTATCGCCCACATGGACGGCGGTGTACCCAATATCCTTATCGAAATCCCGAAATTATCGGAGTATTACATCGGCCAACTCATTTACTTCTTCGAGAAAGCCTGCGGCATAAGCGGCTATATGCTTGATGTGAATCCATTCAACCAGCCGGGAGTGGAAGCTTACAAAAAGAACATGTTCGCCCTGTTGGAAAAACCGGGCTACGAAGAGGCCACAAAAGCGATAAAAGCAAGGATATAACCCCATCAACTGTACGAAGAAAATCGGGCAAGCATACGTTTGTTCGATTTTTTTTTGTAAGTTTGTTGAACTTTCGCAAGTTATATGATTGCGACTAAATCATCGTCTGACGATAATTTACGACCCATCCTCGCTCGCGCATCACGTTCATCGCGAGCTATGAGTACCCCGTAAAACATTTAAAGGTCTATGCTTTAGTCGCATGCACTATCCAGAAAAACATGCGAAAGTTGAATAAATTTGTAGAAAATTGGGGACGTTTTTTAAATGGAAAGAGTATGACCACAGCGGAATTAAAATTAAATCTTTTTCGTCAAATCGACACGATGGACGAAAATCGATTAGAGGAATTATATGGAATTATGAGTAATTACCTAGCCTCACAGAATAATTTAGACGAATGGTCTCTTTTATCGGAACAGCAACAGAAGGGAATTTTATCCGCGATAGAAGAGGCCGAAGCAAACGAGTTAGTTTCACATAAAAAAGTAATGGAAAGAGCACATAAAAAACTTGCTAATGCGTTACAAAGTTAAGTGGACTTTATCGGCAAAAAACGATTTTGAAATAATAACCGATTATCTTCTAGAAAATTGGAATACATCAGTATTGGAAAAATTCATCAAAATTACTGAGGTCAATATTCAACAAATTTTATCATTTCCAACACTTTACCCCATCATTTACAAAAAGGAAAAAGTAAGAAAATGTGTATTAACTAAGCAAAATACACTTTATTATAGAGTTATGGGAACTGAAATTCAAATTTTGAGAGTTTTCGATACCCGTCAAGACCCCGCTAAATTACAATTCTAAAAAATGACCGAACTCCTTATTCATTATATCCAAAACTATCATTTTACCCGTTTCGATCTAAAAGCCGTTCTCTTTGACATGGACGGTGTACTTTATGACTCTATGTCCGCACATGATGAGTCGTGGCAACAGACGATGGATGAACTAAACCTCCGACACCTGCCCAACGAGTTTTACCTGCAGGAAGGCAGGATAGGCAAATCCACCATCGACACTATTTTCCAACGGAACCTGAACCGCAATGCCACAGACGAGGAAATAGAAAAGATCTATGCCCGTAAGACTGAACTGTTCCAACAGTATAACAGCGGAGATATCCTTCCCGGGGCTGCGGAAATACTGGAATATGTACAGGCAAACGGACTAAAGCCCGTTCTCGTCACGGGATCGGGGCAACCTTCGCTTCTGGACCGGCTCGACACGCACTTTCCGGGGGTATTTACACCGAAAACCATGGTGACCGCTTTCGACGTGGAGCATGGCAAGCCCGACCCGGAACCCTACCTGATGGGGTTACAGAAAGGCGGCAACCTGAAGCCCAACCAGGCTATTGTGATAGAGAACGCGCCGCTGGGTATCGAATCGGCCGTAGGGGCAGGTATCTTCACCATCGCCGTGAATACAGGCCCTCTCCCCGACTCCGTACTGACCAACGCAGGTGCTTCGGCAGTTTTCGGATCAATGGAAGCACTGCTTGAGACAATGCCGGAGATATTACAGCTGTCACAAACAATCCGTATTTAAACCAATGAAAATGACTTTAAGCTTACTTGTCCTCCTGTTGCTGGTCGGCTGTTCTTCTCCAAAAGGACAGTATCCTATCAAGGAAATCGACCAGGAGATCGTATCGGGAAATTTCACCAGGGCAACGGAACTAATTGATTCCCTTGTGGCTGGGGGAGAGTTAAACGAAACGCAAGAATACGCGCTTCGCTTCACACGCGACTCTTTGCACCGGGTGAGGCTGGATTTTAACCAGACAAAAGACGAAATAATCGGTTGGATCGAAAAGAACCGGTTGTTTACCCCTTCCGATTCACTGCTGGATGTCTGGGAACAATCAAAGGCGCTCGAATTCAGGATTATCGACGGGAAGAAACGGTATTTTCGCAATGCCGCACCCAATATATTCCGGGTGAATGCTTCGTCAATCACCCTTTCATCGGATACTCCGCGAGACTCTTTACTCATCGAAGATTTCAACCGCAAGACCAAAAGCGATACAAAAGGGAGATACCTCCTCCCGGCAAAAACGATGAGAGCAAGTTACACCCTGGCCGTCAACGCAGATGCCGTTCCCGAAGGTGAAACACTAAAAGCCTGGTTGCCGTTCCCAAGAAAAGATATCGACCGCCAAACGGAGGTCAGGCTGCTCTCCACTTCTCAGCCGGATTATATATTGTCGGACGACCAAACAGAACACACCTCCATCTACATGGAACAAAAAGCCGAAAGGGGCAAACCGGCGGTATTTAAAGCGGAATTCCTGTTTACTTCGCAGGGAGAGTGGTTCGACCTGTCGGAGATTGAAATAAAACCGTACAATAAACAAAACGAACAATACAAAACCTACACATCGGAGCATCCTCCCCATATCCGGTTTTCAGAAAACATCCGGAAACTGGCCGACAGCATTACCCAAGGCGCTCAAACACCTGTGGAAACCCTGCAGGCCGTTTACCGTTATATTGCCGCCAACTTCCCATGGACAAGCGCGTTAGAATACTCCACCATCGCCAATATTCCCGAATATGTCATTAAAAACCGCAAAGGCGATTGCGGACAGGTAACACTGTTGATGATAACCATGTTACGATACAAAGGTATTCCGGCACGTTGGCAAAGCGGATGGATGACACATCCCGGAGAGGTGAACCTGCACGACTGGGCAGAAGTCTATTTTGAAGGTACCGGTTGGGTTCCGGTCGATATCTCATTTGGCCGTGGCGGGACGATCCCCATCCGGCCGGGACGGGAGTTTTTTATGAGCGGCATCGATTCCTACCGATTGTATATCAATTCCGGGTTTTCAGGAAAATTTTATCCCGAAAAGAGATATCCGCGTAGCGAGACGGTAGATTTTCAACGGGGTGAGGCGGAGTCCGGTCAATGGAATCTTTATTTTGATCAATGGAAATATAAGATGGAATTAAGCTATCAATAATGAATTCTATTCGTTATCTTTGCGAAAAAGATTGAAACTCATTGAATATGAACATAAATGATTACGGATTTCTGCGCGTCGCGGCCGCATCGCCGAAACTGAAGGTGGCGGACTGCGATTACAACACCGCCGAGATAAAACGGGTCATAGAACGGGCTCAGCAGGAAGATGTCCAGATCCTCTGTTTTCCTGAACTGTGTATCACGGCCTATAGCTGCGGAGACCTTTTCTTTCAGAAAGCGTTGCAGCAGAAAGCTGTTGAAGCATTGTCCGACTTAACCTGCTTTATGAAGGAGAGGTCGTCGATAATCGTCGTTGTGGGACTTCCGTTGCTTCTGAAAAACAGCTTATACAACGTGGCAGCGGTTATTTCGCACGAGGGTATTCTGGGTTTTGTCCCCAAAACATACATTCCCAACAACAACGAATATTACGAAAAACGATGGTTTGCGGGAAGCCGCGACCTGAACGTTTTTTTTGTCGAAATTAACGAAGAATGTGTTCCCGTTTCCTCCGATGGGATAATTTTCCACACACCGTTTGCCTCTTTTGGAATTGAAATATGTGAAGACCTGTGGATGCCCTCTCCCCCCTCGTCCGAACTGGCCATGCAGGGAGCCGAACTGATCTTTAACCTTTCGGCAAGCAATGAACTGGTGGGTAAAAACCGCTATCGAAAGTCACTCGTATTACAACAGTCGGGCCGGTGCAATGCGGCATATGTTTACGCTTCGGCAGGCTGGGGTGAATCTACCACCGACATGGTCTTTTCCGGAGCCTGTTTTATCGCCGAAAACGGCACTATGCTGGCCGAGTCGGAACGGTTTTCACCGGAGAGCGAACTGGTCATTGCCGATATCGATATCGAGGCGTTGCGTCACGACCGGTTAAAAAACACCAATTATACATCGGCAGCGTCTCACGATACAACCGGGATCGACTGCCATATCAATTTTGCGACTCCGGACAGGATGTATCGCAGGTTCAATCCGCATCCTTTTATCCCCTCCAAAGAAGAGAGCGACGAGAGCCTCTCCGAAGTTTTCAATATCCAAACATACGGACTGGCAAAGCGGCTGCTACACACCGGTACAGAGAAAGTAACCATCGGCGTTTCGGGCGGTCTGGATTCTACCCTGGCGCTTCTGGTAACCGCTAAAACATTTGACCTGCTGGGCATTCCCCGAAAAAACATCTATGGCATTACCATGCCCGGCTTCGGGACTACCGGCAGGACATACGGCAATGCCATCGACCTGATGAAATCGCTGGGTGTAACCGCGAAAGAGATATCCATTGTGGATGCCGTCACGCAACATTTCAAGGATATCGGGCACGACGCCGATAATCATGACGTAACCTATGAGAACTGCCAGGCGCGTGAACGCACCCAGATCCTGATGGATTATGCCAACAAAATCGGGGGCCTGGTAGTGGGTACCGGGAATATGTCGGAGCTGGCGCTGGGCTGGGCAACCTATAACGGCGACCATATGTCGATGTACGGCGTGAACGCCAGTGTGCCGAAAACGCTCGTCGCTTCCCTCGTGAGATGGATTGCCGATACCCGGATGGACGATGAACCGGCCCGTAAGATTTTACACGATATACTCAACACACCCTTCAGCCCCGAACTGCTGCCGGCCGGTAAAAATGGCGAAATTGCACAGGAGACGGAACATTTTGTGGGACCCTATGAATTGCACGACTTCTTCCTGCACCGTATGCTCCGGTATGGAGACACTCCTTCGCGCATACTTTTCATGGCCGGACAGGCGTTTGCAGAAAAATACGCTTCCGAAGAAATAGTGAAATGGCTGAAACTGTTCTACAAACGATTCTTTGCCCAGCAGTTCAAACGCTCCTGTATGCCCGACGGCCCCAAGGTGGGGTCTGTTAATCTCTCGCCCCGCGGCGACTGGCGCATGCCGAGCGACGCTGTGGCAAATGCCTGGCTTGCGGAACTGGAATAACAAAAATAATCGATATGCAGCAAC
This sequence comes from Bacteroidia bacterium 43-41, assembly GCA_001898165.1. Classification (GTDB taxonomy): domain Bacteria; phylum Bacteroidota; class Bacteroidia; order Bacteroidales; family Dysgonomonadaceae; genus Petrimonas. Next base: position 15,148 of record MKTD01000011.1, on the reverse strand, counting down.
TTATATCCCTTTTCACGGCATACACCGGCAAGACGAACCCCACTCTGGAGGCCTTGCCTTCTTCAGGATCGAACCGGAGATATTACCGGTTGAAGCGGGACGATGCATCAATTATCGGCGTGTATGGGCAATCGAAAGAGGAGAACCACGCTTTTATCGAGCTCTCGCGCCATTTTCACAAGCAACGGCTCAATACCCCCCGGGTTCTTGCCGTTTCCGATGATGAAATGTTCTACATTCAGGAAGATTTGGGAGACAGCATACTTTTCGATGCTATAAAAGCCGGAAGGCTGACGGGTGTTTTCAGTACGGAAGAAAAGGAGCTGCTGCATAAAACCATTGCCCAACTGGCCGATTTTCAGGTTCTTGGAGCTAAAGAATTAGATTTCAACGTGTGTTATCCCCAAGCCGAATTTAATAATCGTTCGGTTTACTGGGATTTAAATTACTTCAAATACAACTTTCTGAAAACCACCGGGATGGAGTTTCAGGAAGATCTTCTGGAAAACGATTTCGACAAACTGGCGCAACACTTGCTTCAGGACAAGTCGGATACTTTTTTGTATCGTGATTTTCAGTCGCGTAACGTAATGCTTGTCGATGGGCACCCTTACTTCATTGATTACCAGGGAGGCAGAAAAGGCCCTATCTATTACGATGTGGCTTCGTTTTTGTGGCAGGCAAAAGCCAATTTCCCGGATGATCTGCGCGACGAACTCATTCAAACATATATCGTTTCACTAAAAAAGTACCGGGAAGTTGACGAAGCACAATTTGTAAAAAAACTCCGATTATTCGTGCTGTTCCGGACACTTCAGGTACTTGGCGCGTATGGATTCAGGGGATATTTCGAGAAGAAACCGCATTTTATCCAAAGTATCCCGTTCGCGCTGAACAACCTCCAGGATCTGCTGAAAGATGGGTTCGACGAATACCCTTATCTGTCCGGAATATTGAACGAAATGGTTAACCTGAAACAGTTTGCCGATACCCAAAAGCGCGAACTTGAGGTCCGGTTATTCAGTTTCGCCTACAAAAAAGGGATTCCCAACGACACGTCCGGCAACGGAGGCGGATATGTGTTTGATTGCCGCGCCATCAATAATCCGGGGAAATATGAGCGGTACAATAATGTAACCGGATTGGATGAACCGGTGATTCAATTTCTTGAAGAGGATGGCGAGATGCTGGAATTTCTTGACCATATCTATCCTCTGGTGGACAGCCATGTGAAACGATACAAGGATCGCGGTTTTACCGACTTGATGATTTCGTTCGGATGTACCGGCGGGCAGCACCGCTCGGTCTATGCCGCCCAGAAAACAGCAGAGCATATCTCGAAGAAATTCGGTATCAAAGTCTCGTTGGTACACCGGGAACAAAATATAGAGCAGGTTTTTCAATAAGATGAAAGCGATGATATTTGCCGCAGGGCTCGGCACAAGACTAAAACCCCTCACCGATACCATACCGAAGGCGCTGGTACCGATTGGCGGAAAGCCATTGTTGCAGCATATTATCGGAAAACTGAAAGCCGCCGGGTTCGATGAGATCATCATCAACGTGCACCATTTTGCGGAGCAGATCATCGATTTTGTAGAAGCCAATCGTCATTTTGATATTCGGATCGAGTTTTCCGATGAGCGGGAAAAACTACTCGATACGGGAGGAGGAATCAAAAAAGCTTCCCCCTTCTTCAACGATCACAAACCGTTTCTGATACATAATGTGGACATTCTCTCCAACCTGGATCTTACTCGACTGTATGCTGATCACCTGACGAGAAACCCTTTTGCCACGCTCGTCTGCAACGAACGAGAAACCTCCCGTTATCTCCTCTTCGACAGCAACAACCGCCTGAAAGGATGGATCAATGAAAAAACGGGGGAAGTGAAATCACCTTTTCCAAATTTCGATCCCCGGCATTACAGAAAACTGGCTTTCGCCGGAATCCAAATCCTCCAACCATCCATTTTCCAATATATGAACGGTCTTCCCGACCGTTTCTCTATCATCGAATTTTACCTCTCTATGTGTGATCAAAAAGAGTTAACCTGTTATATTCCGGATAACCTGAAACTGATCGACGTGGGAAAAACAGATTCCCTGCAAGAAGCCGCACAGTTTTTAAATCAATAAAGGCTTCGTGTTTTAACTTAAATTCTCACTTGTTGTCACCACTTAATAGTTAAATTTTGTTAATTACACCATATTTAATAAATTATTTTATTTTTATTCTTGCATATATAAATTTATTATCTTTATTTTGCCCGTATATTTTAAAACAATTACTCTGTAATCAGTTCAAACAAAATTAAATTATGAGATGATATGAACGGAATGAGCAATTTTAACATGTTAGCCTTGCAATATAAAACGGAATTATTCGAGAATGTGATCCCTTTCTGGCTCACGCATTCGCAGGACAAGGAATTCGGCGGATACTTCACCTGCCTCGACCGGCGGGGAGACGTGTTCGACACCGACAAGTTCGTCTGGCTGCAGGGCCGTCAGGTATGGTTGTTCTCCATGCTTTACAACAAGGTGGAAAGACGGCAGGAATGGCTCGATTGCGCCATACAGGGCGCTGAATTTCTGAAGAAGCACGGACACGACGGCAACTTCAACTGGTATTTCTCGCTTACCCGGGAGGGAAAACCGCTGGTGGAACCGTACAACATCTTCTCCTACACGTTCGCCGCCATGGCGTTCGGGCAGTTGAGCCTGGCAACCGGTAACCGGGAATATGCCGATATCGCCAAACGCACTTTCGACATTATCCTCTCCAGACGGGACAATCCGAAAGGAAAATGGAACAAGGCCCACGCCGGGACACGCAACCTGAAATCATTCTCCCTGCCGATGATCCTCTGCAACCTCACGCTGGAAATCGAGCACCTGGTCGACAAGGAGATCGTCGAACAGACCATGGAAGAGTGCATCCATGAAGTGATGGAGGTATTTTCACGTCCCGAGCTGGATGGATTAATCGTGGAGAATATAAACGTGGACGGTTCCCTCTCCGACACGGTTGAAGGACGGCTGGTCAACCCCGGACATGCCATTGAAGCCATGTGGTTCATCATGGACCTGGGGGTGCGGATGAACCGTCGCGGATTAATCGACAAGGCGGTAGAGACCACATTAAAAATGCTCGAATACGGCTGGGACAAGCGGCATGGCGGCATCTTCTACTTCATGGACCGGAAAGGATTTCCGCCCCAACAGCTGGAGTGGGACCAGAAACTGTGGTGGGTGCATGTGGAAACGCTGATATCGTTATTGAAGGGATATCAATTGACCGGCTCCGGAGAATCTCTCCAATGGTTCAAAAAAGTGCACGATTACACATGGAGCCGTTTCAAAGACCCGGAATATCCCGAATGGTGGGGGTACCTGAACCGGCAGGGAGAAGTGTTGTTGGATCTGAAAGGAGGTAAATGGAAAGGATGTTTTCATGTACCGAGGGGATTATATCAGTGCTGGAAGATATTGGAAGCCATCAATACTTCAGATTGTAAGCAAGAAAAAGAAAAGGCTATTCACACATGACCATTATATTCAAAAAGATAGTTCCATTGTAAATTTACTCATATCCAATTGAGGAATAAAATAAAATATAAAATTTTAATGAGAATTCACGGAAAATATTAACCCTACTTAATCTAGTAATTAATATCCGTTTAATATTATGAGAAATAAGACGTCAGAAAAACAGGTTGCCGGAGTCCAGCAGTAAATCCTAATGGCTCCCAATTGACCGAAAATGGGTGCAAAAAGCATCGGAAAGTGATCTTTTACATGTTGTCGTCCGGAATATTCGCCGCCTCACGCTTCCTCATTTGATGGAAAAAGTGCTGGAAATGTCAAATGGGTGTCCGTATATGCATGTTAATACCACCTAATTGTTTATTAGTTACAAATTTTTTCCGGACAAGCAACCATCTAAAGATTTCCAGAGGATTTTTATAAAATGAAAATGAATAGTATAAATTTTTAAAATTGTCCGGCTTTTTAAAGTTGACTTAATGATGAAAGTGCCGACTCTATTAACAAACAAATTTAATTAAAAAGAAGTATGAAAAGATTTATGTGCAAACGAGAAAGTCAATGCTCACTATTCTCTGTTTCTTTGTTTTTCATTTTATTTTTCATTTTTTTTCTTGTTTCCACGTTTAACGGATACACGAATGAAAATTACGAAATAAATGAAATAACGCAAAACAACATGCTTATCAGGGGTAAAATACTTGATCAACTTGGTCAACCCCTTCCTGGTGCAAATGTCCTAATAGAAGGAACTAGCAAAGGAGTAATTTCCGATTCAGAAGGTTATTATGTTATTGAAGCTAATAAAGGAGATGTACTTGTGTTCTCTTTTATCGGCTTTCAAGAACAAAGAGTGACTGTCGGTAATAATCAGGCGATTGACATTACATTAGTAGAAGAAACAACTGTTTTAGATGAGGCTGTTGTAATAGGGATGGGAACACAAAGGAAAGCAAGTGTTGTAGGAGCTATTTCTTCAGTTAAAACCAATGAAATTGTTGCTCCTCAGCGATCATTGGTGTCAGCTCTTTCCGGCAGGGTAGCCGGAGCAACTATAGTTCAACGTTCCGGAGAACCGGGTTATGACGATGCTTCATTTTGGATTAGGGGTATTTCTTCTTTCGGTGCAAATCAAAGTCCTCTGATTTTGGTTGATGGAGTGGAAAGAGACATGAATAATCTTCCAATTGAAGAGATAGAATCCATCTCAATGCTGAAAGATGCCTCTGCCACTGCTGTGTATGGGGTGAGAGCAGCCAATGGTGTTGTTCTGGTTACAACAAAGAAGGGAATCGCTCAAAAACCAGTTATTGACGTAAAATTGGAATATGGAGCTTCGGACTTACCCAATATGCCGAAATTCTTGGATGGTCCTAATTATGCAAGACTCTATAATGAAGCTTTCGGATCAGAAAATTATTCACAAGAATACATTGAGTATACCGAAAGTGGAATCAATCGGTTTATTTACCCTAATGTAAACTGGTTTGATGAGATTTTTAAAAAATGGTCAACAAACACGAATGCCAATATTAGTATTCGCGGAGGAGGGGAAAGAGCACGCTATTTCCTCAATGCAAGCTATTTTGGAGATGATGGTAATTTAAAAGATTACGGACTGAACGATTATGCTTCAAATATAAATTTAAAGCGCTATAATTTTCGCTCAAATGTTGACGTATCACTCACTAAATCAACAGTCCTAAACTTAGAAATTGGAGCTAATTTAACGGATATGCATGAACCGGGCGTTGGCAATAGAACACTTTATTCAACTTGGTTTGGAAGTCCGGCAGAAGAATTGTTTTATTGGGCCTATCTTACGACCCCGTTATCAAACCCTGTTCGTCTCCCTGTAGGAAAGAATTCCGACAATTCAGTTGAATGGGGCTGGGGTGCACCTAGTCAAGTAGGAGAAAAAAACCCGGTTGAACGACTAATGGGATCCGGCTACAATACAAGGTATAAAACACAAATAATGAGTCAAATTATTTTAAATCAGGATCTATCTTTTCTTTTAAAAGGTCTGGATTTGAAAGCATTCTTTTCATTTGATAATTATAATAATACTACCCAACAACGACAGAAACAATCGACCACTTACTCTGTTGTCGGAGTTGACGATGAAACGGGAGACTTGGCAGTACGTGAAGTTGATAAAGGTCAAGAATTTTTAGGATACAGCACCTATTCCTCATCAACAAGAGCTATTGAGAGCAAAGTGCAGTTAAATTATAATCAATTGTTTAATGATGTTCACCGAGTGGGTGGAATGTTAATGTATTATCAAAGAGACTACATTAATAGTTCTGCAGGCTCTTCAATAAGTGCTTTACCATATAGAAAACAGGGACTGGCTTTTAGAAGCACTTACTCGTATAAAGACACTTATTTTGCAGAATTTAATCTTGGATACAATGGTTCTGAAAACTTTCCTAAAGATAATAGATTCGGTTATTTTCCAGCAGGAGCATTAGGTTATCTTATTTCCAACGAACCATTTTGGAATATTGACTGGATTGATGTATTCAAAATAAGAGGGTCAATCGGTCTTGTTGGATCCGATGCTCTCCCGTCAAGCTTAAGATATGGTTATTTATCCACTTGGGGAAATGGTTTGGGTAACTATTCATTCGGGTATTCTCCTACATGGATTACAGGAGTTGGTGAAGCACAATTTGGTGTATCTGATTTGACTTGGGAAAAGGGGTTAAAAAAAGACATAGGAATGGAACTAAGGCTATTTAAGTCCCTTACTCTTGATGTAGATTACTTCCACGAAAAAAGAACCGACATTCTAATTCAACGACAATCTTTGCCTGCTACTGCAGGATATAATCAACAACCCTTTGCTAACATGGGGGAAATGGTTAATCAAGGAATTGAAGCAACATTTGAATTAAATCAAAAAATCAACAAATTTGCCTACAAATTATACGGTAATTTTGCATTCACACGCAATAAAATCATAGAAATGGATGAGCCCGAAAGAGAGTGGGCTTATCGCATGAGAACAGGAAAACGGTATGGGCAACAGTTTGGCTTAGTTGCTTTGGGTTTATTTAAAGATCAGGATGAGATAGATAACAGTCCGGAACAAAAGTTTGGAGTTGTCCGACCGGGAGATGTCAAATATAAAGACATTAATAACGACAACGTGATAGATATCGAAGATGAGGTAGCTATTGGTTATTCGAATATTCCGGAAATAATTTTTGGTTTTGGAGCACAATTTATGTGGAATGGCTTTGACTTAGGCCTTTTCTTTCGGGGGCAAGCTAATGTATCGTACGCCTTGGGAGGATCTACTTTTATTCCATTTTCTGAAGGTGTAGGGAAAGGAAATGTTTTTGCAAAAGCCATGGACAGATGGACCGTTGAGAATCCGAATCCAGATGCTTTTTATCCTCGTTTATCGAACGGACGATCAACCAACAACTGGCAACCATCTACCCGAAATATTTACAGTGGTAATTTAATTCGTTTGAATGATATTGAAATGGGATATACCATCCCTAAGAAACACATTTCGTTTTTAGGAATGGAGAATTTACGAATCTATTTTTTAGCCAATAACGTTGCTTTATTTTCAGATTGGCATATGTGGGATCCTGAAACGGGAACACCTAATGGCAATAAATATCCGCTTCCCAGAAAATTTAATTTTGGTTTGAGAACAACATTTTAAATATAAACAGAAATGAAAAAGAAATTAATTCTAACTTCGATAATAATGGGATTATTAATGGGTTGTTCAGATTTTCTGGATAAACAGCCTGACGACATGAAAACCGACGATATGGTATGGAGTTCCCGGACTGAAGTCGAGGGATATTTAGCTAACGTGTATGCAGCCTTACCAATGCCTAATTTACACCAGGATGATCCTTGGTTAGGATTAGCTGATGAAGTCGATTTATCTTGGACAGTATATAATACCTATCCTATTAATTTGGGTAACTGGTCTCCGTCTTCATGGTTCTATAGAAAATATGAACTTTGGTACAGAGCCATAAGAGCTTCTTTCGTTTTCGAAAATAATGTGGATCGTTGCAATGAATTAAGTTCAGCTCTAAAAACACAATATAAAGCTGAGGTCAAATTTCTTCGAGGATATTATTATTGGCTTCTTCTCCGTCAATACGGTCCAGTTATTTTAATTAAAGAACTACAACCTAACAATGCAGATTATGCATCTTACGTGCGTTCTCCATTTGACGAATGTGTTGATTACATATGTCAGTTAATGGATGAAGCGGCCGTAGATTTACCATTGCATTGGCAAAACAACGATAATTGGTTTGGCAAGCCCAATCAAATCATTTGTAAATCAGTTAAATCCATCGCATTAACTTTTGCCGCAAGCCCACAATGGAATGGGAATACAGAATATGCGGATTTCAAAAATCCCGACGGTACCCCATTGGTTAATACAATCTATGATGAAAATAAATGGAAAAGAGCAGCGGCTGCCAGTAAAGAAGTGATAGATATTTCAGAACAACGCCCTGATGCAAATCTTCGATTATACAAAAATAATGAACATGGAGATGCAGTATTTAATCCCTATAAATCACTCGTAGATGTTCATTTAAAAAAATGGAACTGCGAAGTCATTTTTGGCGCGAATAGTAATTACCATACAGAGGCATGGATGATTCACACATCTCCCGGACCAAAGAATTTAGGAGGAGTCGGGGCTACTCAACGCGTAGTAGATGCTTTTTTAATGGAAAATGGTAGGACAATAGATGACCCAAGTTCAGGATATGTAGAGGACGGATTCGCCACAACTCCTAATAAAAACTGGAATCCTGAAAACCGGAACACAAATACCGATGAAGGCCGGAGACAGATGATTGCAGATATTCGCCGATCTAATGCATGGGGGCATTGGGTTGGAGACTGGAATATGTATGCAAACCGTGAGCCTCGTTTTTATGCATCCATTTTATACAATAGAAGAATTGTTCCTCAAATTCCTGATGATATTGAGAAAAGAAATTATCTAAGTTCTGCAGGCCAAAAAAATGGATATGGACGGGCAGAATTATACTATGGAGGAGTTTCGCGTCAGTCCGGTTCATATACTTTTTTCTCCAGAACAGGCTATCTGGTATTTAAAAATAATGATCCCATGGCTGATATGCACGATCGTATATTCCCTCAACAATATTCGAACGTTTTTATTCGCTACGCAGCAATTTTATTGAACTACATAGAAGCTCTAAATGAATATGATCCTACCAATTCGGATATTCGAAAATATTGGGATCTTATACGAGACAGAGCCGGCGTACCAAGTGTTTTCTCAGTTAATCCGGAAATTGCAGGACAAAAGAATCTACAGCGTGATTTTATACTAAGAGAAAGGCAGATTGAACTTTGCTTCGAAGGAGACCGGTACTTCACTACCAGAAGACGGTGGTTGGCACATACACCTGATGAAGGGGGGACGATCGACAATCGTAAATTTGGTGATGGCGGACGCATGTGGGGAATGGATATTAACGCAGGCGACGCCGCTTCAAACAGTTTCGCGTTTACGGGCTTTTACAAAAGAGTTCCTTTTGAAACCCGGGTTTTTGAAAAGGCATATTATCTTTTCCCAATTCCGGAGACCGAAATTGATAAAAGTAAAAATTTAGTTCAAAACCCTTGGTGGTAATAATCTATTAAACATATCAATAATATGAAAAAGATTTCATTATTTTTAAGTATATTATTTTGTGTCGGATTTTTTCTTTTTAATTCATGCAAAGAAGAAAGTATGGATGAATCTATCCCTCTTAATCCGGTGTTAACCCCAATAAAGACAGTCACAGCACAAGATGGAGAGGAAATAGCTTCAGCAGTCATATCCGATAGAAACAGGACGATAGAATTAAGTTTGAAAAACTTAAGAAATCTATCCAGCGTAAATGTAAACTTAAGTATTTCAAAAAGGGCAAAATTATTATCACCCCAAGATACGGTTTTGACTCTGGATCTCACTAAGCCGTATGAGATTATGGTAAATAATCTATATAAAGATGTTACCTATACTTTAACTGCTACAATCCCTGAATTTATAGAAATAAAAAAATCAAAATTTAAAGAATTCAGATTAAATAACGATTCAGAAAAAATGGAAGGAAATATTGTGTATCTATGGGATGGACAAGCAATGTCAAAACCTGAAAGTTATGGTGAAATAGGATATAGAAACTATCTGACTGGTGAATGTTTTACAGTTGATCTGGGAGATCATTATAACCTCAAACGCTTCAAAGCAAATCTATATTGGGCTTATACAAACGTATGTCCTAAAAAATATGAATTATGGGGATACAAAGGGGAGGGGGTACCTCCTATTGATGGCAATTGGAGCAATTGGACTAAATTAGGCAGTTTAAACAACTCTACTTCTACCTTAGCCGATTTTGCAGCGGGCGATGAACTTGAGTTTCCCAAAGAAAAAAGTCCATTGATCAGATACATAAGGGTTAAATGTCTGGAGAATTACAGGAATCCTCCAACAACAGCAATCTCCTTATGTGAGATAACTTTCTGGGCTTGGAATATGTAATCATTACAAACCTAACTAAGGCTTGAAGTCTTAGTTAGGTTTGTATAATCTCACTGTTTTGATTAAAGAAAGAATGAAAAAAATTGCTTTATTTTTAACTTTTCTTTCCCTTATATTAGTAAGTTGTAATGCAGAGGATGAAGAAAAAAAAACGGAGAAGCCTATTCCTGATGAAAAAGATGACACTTATGTATGGGAGAAAAACAGGACCAAAATGTTAGAATGTAGAAATCTTGTTTTACTTTATAGTGGTGGTGCTCATAGGAATTTTCAATGGGATGAGAATCATGTTCAGCCTTATATCACATATACTGATGATTCCGGGAAAGAGACCTGGCTATTTGACTCCTTTTTATTTTTAGAGATTCACAATGGCGTCGGAAAAACATTTGCTTCCGGATACACCAATAACCCTGCCAATCAAAAAGAATGGAAAGACTTAGTTGATCATTATTTTCAATCACGATATTGTCTAGGAGCTTTAAATAAATCTATAGATAAAGCAATTAAAAGAATTGGTGAGCCAAAAGAAAAACGGAAAATTATTATAGGATTGCCGGAACCTATTAGGGGACAGAAAGATTGGGGTACTGTTCGCAACGGTGTCCCTTTAGATTTTTCTAATCCTGTTGATCGTATTGATGCAGTAAAATGGTATATTGATTATGTAAGACAAAAATTCAATGAAATGCGGTATGCTAATCTTGAATTAGCCGGTTTTTACTGGATAGCAGAAGAAGCGACAAATACAAGATCAATATTGGCCGATATAGCCACATATTTAAACGATTTAAAATATAGCTTTAATTGGATTCCATACTTTAAATCCGACGGTTATTCCGAATGGGAAAAACTTTGTTTTAACTATGCTTACTTACAACCCAACTACTTTTTCAATGAAGGGATACCTTTTTCCCGATTGGATGAAGCTTGTCAATTGGCAAAAAAGTATAATATGGATATGGAAATTGAGTTTGATGAAAGGGTTCTTTCAGGATGGGGGTATAGACTCAAGGACTATCTGACTGCACTAGAGAACAACGGGATATGGAAAACTAAAAGACTTGCTTATTATCAAGGAGGTAAAGCCTTATATGAACTTTCAGTCTCAAAAAATAACGATGATAAGAAACTATATGATCAATTTTGTGAATTTGTAATTGGTGATTAATCATATGATTATGATTCCCTATTTCTCTTTATTGAGATTTCCCAGCAGATTGCTTTATACAAATAATTATGTATGGTTAAAGGCTCATGTCTTCGGAATTGGAATATAACAAAAAATCTATCGATGGAGGAAGATGGGGAGTTTATTAAAAAAGAAATACTAAAAAAGAAATTTATTAATAATCTAAAAATAGGAAAATGAATAAGCGATTTATAAGTCTATGTTGTTGCACAATTATCTTAGTATGTTCAGTCTATGCACAAGGACAAGAAACCTTGAATACGGGTTATGCTCAAAAAGGATGGGTAAGTGACCTTCTTCTGATATATAACGGGGGCGCTCATAGGTCGAATGTATGGGATGAAGAGAAATTTGAATCTTGCGTGTATGCCAAAGATAAGAATGGGAAATATGGTTGGTTGTTCGATAGTTTTCTTTTCCTTGAGATACATGATGGAACAAATAGTTTTGCTTCGGGATATAAACCCACTCCCGCACGTAAAGATCATTGGATGGGGCTAATGAATACAAACCTCATGAATGGTTATGGAATAAACGCACTGAATAGCTGCATAGAAAAAGCAAAGAAAATCTGCAAAGACCCTTTTAAAAAACGGAAATTAGTAATGTCTCTTCCCGAGCCTATTCCGAATCAAAAAAACTGGGGAAGTGTAAATGGGAAAAAACTTGATTTTTCGAAAAGTGAAGATCGTATTGAAGCAGTCAAGTGGTACATAGATTATGTGGAACAACGGTTGAAACAGGAAAAGTTAAAGAATGTGGAATTAGAAGGTTTTTACTGGTTGGCTGAGGAAGCAACGAATAGCCGTAAAATTGTAAATCAGATAGCTGATTATATAAGAAGTAAGGGATATCATTTTTATTGGATTCCATATTTCAATACAGATGGACGGGACGAATGGAAACAACTTGGCTTTGATCAGGCTTTCTTGCAGCCAAATCACTTTTTTAATAACGACATTCCTGACTCGCGAATAGATGAGGCATGCAGCATCGCAAAAAGACAGGGAATGTCCCTTGAAATGGAATTTGATGAAAATGCAGCAGAAAAGAGCGGGAACAAAGGAAACCGCATGAAGGCATATATAGACGGATTTACAAGAAACAATGTTTGGGATACATCCGATGTTGCTTATTATCAAGGAGGAATTGGATTATATGTTTTAAAGAATGGAACAGAGAAAGATAAAGAATTATATAACGAATTAGCAAATATCATAATAGAAAGGCAGCGTAAAAGAAATAAATAATGTACGATACGGGTCATATGTTTAATACTGGTCTATTCTCCAGACACAGGAAGGAAAAATTGAATACATCCTCCGGGAATAAGTGCTGAAGCGTGGAGAGATAAAAGAAAAAGATAAACCCATTATGCGAATTATACGACATTTTGCTGTTATTTTACTTATTACCTACTGCACCCCGGTGCATGCATGGTCATTTGAAGATCAGGGTGAGGTCATTTGTATAAAAAATGAATGCCTTTTATTGGGTTTTAATTCAAAGGACGGATCGCTTCGTCAGTTTGACCATATAACGGAACTCTTGCCTCTACTCGCGGAAACCAATGCAAGGAACTCACTCTGGCAGATAGATTTGCAAACACCTTCAGGAATAATTCCGTTGGATATATTTTCAGCATCCTTTTTCAGAATAGAAAAAATAAATACCCAATCTCTAAAAATGATCTGGTCGGACTTTCGTGAGATTGACCTTCCCGACTTTGAGGTTGTAGTATCTGTGTGGCTGGATAAGAACGAGCCTGTTGCCAAATGGAAAATTTATCTCAAAGGTATTAGCGGAAGAGAGATAGAAAATGTAATTTTCCCAAAGATTAGTAGCTTAAAAGATTTGCAACAAGAGAATCTGGCAGTAGCTGATTGGATGGGTTATTTATTGAAAGAGCCTCGGGAATACATGCGGAAAAACAACCGGAATTATCTTAACTGGGCCTATCCCGGACATTTGTCCATGCAACTACTGATGTTGTACAACCCCGAAAAAATCGGTTTCTATTTATCCTGCAACGATAGTTTAGCTTATCGCAAAAATTTCGGCATAGGATTAGATTCACAAGGATATTTGTCTTGTCAGATAGATAATTTTCCCGAATATAGTATCTCATTAGACACTTATTCTCCCAATTATGAAGCAATAACAGGTATTTTCAAAGGAGATTGGATCACGGCGGCAGAGTATTACCGGAAATGGGCCGTTCAACAAAAGTGGGCCAGGGAAAGTCGTTTGAAAAATAATCTGGTTCCGCCGTGGATCGAAGAAACAGCTTTATGGGTATGGAATCGTGGGAAAGCACAGGGAGTACTACCCCAGGCAGAAGAGTTAAAAAAACGGTTAGGTTTACCGGTAAACGTATTGTGGCACTGGTGGCACGGTTGTCCATATGACGAAGGATTTCCCGAATATTTTCCTCCCCGCGATAGAGAGGCCTTATTTAAAAATCAGATAACAAAAGCGAGGGAACAAGGTGTAAAGGCTCTGGTTTATATGAATCAAATCCAGTGGGGAAATGCTACTGAAAGTTGGGAAAAAGAAAATGCTTCTCAATATACAGTGAAGAAAATTGATGGGAAAACCATAACACACGTGTATAATATTTTTTCAGGAAAAGCTTTAACCACAATGTGTATGGGATCTTCTTTCTGGAGGGATAAATATGCATCATTGGCAGAAAAGGCTATTAACGATTATCATGTCGGAGGGATCTATATGGATCAGGCATGCTTGGGCTATCTGTGTTACGATCCCTCTCATAATCATCCACAAGGAGGAGGAAACTATTGGGTAAAAGGATCAGGAGAACTTACCCGGAAAATACGTTCGTCATCGCGTTCAACAGATAAAATCGCTCTTTCGGGTGAAGGAGTCAGCGAATGTTGGTTGCCTTATCTGGATCTGTTTCTTACCCTTCAGGTAAGCAAAGAGAGATATACAGGCGTTGAAGAATGGCAAACCATCCCATTGTTTCAAGCGGTCTATCATCCATATGCACTTTCATACGGCAGTTATTCCTCTCTACTCTCGCCCCCGTATGATGATTTGTGGCCAAAGGAATTTGTGCCGTCCGATACACTGCAATTGCTCAATAAAAGTTTCAACGAACAATTCTTAATGGAACAGGCAAAATCTTTCGTCTGGGGAATACAACCGATGATCGCTAATTACAAGGATTTTTTAGCAACCGACCGCAAAGAGGAGATCGATTACCTGATGAAGGTGGCAAGGATCCGGTTCCAAGGATTAAAATACCTGCTCCATGGAGAATTCGTCCGAGCACCAGAAATAAAAGCTCCGGAACAGGAAATGAAAATTTCCAGGCTATCTATTTATGCCGGGAGAGAAACGGAACGAGTAACCGAATTACAAGGTAAATATCCAACAGTATATGCAGGTGCATGGAAATCGGATAACGGTATGCTCGGCATTGCGATTGCCAGTATCCTTGATCAGCCCTTTCCGGTAAAACTACGGTTTAATACGGAAAGCTACGGATTAAAACCAACCGGAGAAGTTTTCCTCATAAAGGAGAACGGAAGAGAAAAGATAGGGAAATATCGCAATGGGAAGATAAATCTAGCGATACAATTATCTCCAAAAGATGCGTGTATACTGGAATTCGTATCCGATAATCAAAAATAAAACTCAGGAACCGATCTGTTTTCAAATAATTATATATAAATGTTTCAACAATAATCTAAAATATATAAGCTTATGACAACCTATTCACGTAGAAAATTCTTAAAGACCGCGGCCATCGGGGCCGCGGGACTTACCGTTGTCCCCAACACGGTATTGGGGAAAGCCCGGGGATACACCTC
>MKTD01000010.1 GCA_001898165.1 Bacteroidia bacterium 43-41 | reverse complement strand
CCAATCTGATAAGTGAAGAATACTGAAAGATCAATTCCTTTGTAAGTGAATGTATTGGTAACACCACCATAAAGATCAGGAATAGCTGATCCGCTATAGTAGTAAGAAGCAGCATTCTGGTCTTTGGTTGTTGTCTTCTCAGTTACGTTGCCGTTAGCATCAAGAATGTCCCTGTAATAGAGAGCAGATCCGTCAGTTGCGTCAACACCTGCATAGCCTCTGAGCCAGTAGTCATAGATAGAATGCCCCTCCGAAAGTTTCTTAGTACCCGATACAACTTGTGTGTCAGAAATTATCTCCTGAGGTTTGCCATCTGCTCCTTTAGGCATTTTAGTAATGGTATTCTTATAATGTGTACCATTCAAGTCAATAGTCCATTTAAAATCCTTTGTTTTAAAGATATCGGCTGCAAGCTGGAACTCAATACCTACGTTCTTCATTGAACCGATATTTTGCCACCTTGAGCTGATACCAGCTGACTGAGGAAGAGGGACCGAGAACAGGAGGTTGTCAGAATATCTAGTAAAGAACTCAACCTGACCGCGAATTCTCTCAACAAAAGCAAAGTCAACACCAATGTTCATATTGGCATTCTTCTCCCACTTAAGATCAGGATTAGCAAGCTGTGAATAGAATGAACCATTCAGAAGACCATTGTTTCTGTCGTCAATTGAGAAGAGACTCTGGTATCCGTAGTATGAACCAATGTTATCATTACCCTGCTGACCGTAGGAGGCTCTAACTCTTAAATCATCAATCCAGTTAACTGAAGAGAGGAAAGGCTCCTGTTTTGCTCTCCATGATCCTCCGATTGACCAGAAACCACCCCAGCGTGACTCAGGTGAGAATCTTGATGAACCGTCATATCTGTATGATCCTGAAAGGAAATATTTGTTAGCATAAGAGTAGCTGGCCTGTCCAAAATAACCCTCTAGTCTGTAGATGTCAGATGATGACGATGAGCCCTCAGCTACAGAACCTGCGATCAACTCGTTTGAATCAATCTTAAAGTTTGTCCTTGTTGCAGAGAGGTCTCTTGTGTTATACTGATAGTTTTCGTGCCCGATCATAGCCATAATAGTATGGTCACCAATGGCCTTGTTATATGTAAGAATTTGGTTAAAAGTATATGACCTTGTCTTAAAGTATCTTTTTGTAGAACGACCAGAGACACCCTGAGCATCACCGAACTTATTATTTTGATAAGTAGTGTAGTAGATGTTCTGAAGGTCTGTGCTTCCGGATACTCTGAAGTTGAAATCCTTAAGGAAGGTAATGTCAGCACCGGCTCTGGCAGAAAGGTTAGCCCTCTCATTTCCTCTGTAGTCAAGAGGAAGGGTTAATATCAGGTTTGAGTTTGGAGCATAAGGTCTGGTTTTGCCAGGCCATTTGTATATAGATGATCCGCCTCCCATATCATAGGCAGGAGTACCATCACTCATTAACTTGATAGAGCCGTCTGCCTCTCTCTGATAGATAGGATAGATAGGGCCCATCATTCTTCCATAGTAGAATGGATTTGATGTAAACCTTCCATTGGCAAGAAAATTAGCCTGTTCTGAAGTGGATCCAGAAATGCTGGCATCTGTCTTGAACCATTTGTTAATCTTTGAAGTAACACCAACACGACCTGTAAACCTGTCATAGTTAGACCATTTAACGTGGCCCTTCTCATTGATATAACCAAATGATGAATAGAAGGTTGTTCCCTCAACACCACCACTAACGGCTACATTATAATCTTGTCTCAGACCAGGCTGTGAAAGAGCCTCAATCCAGTTGTCCTGATAAAGAAGCTTTGCATTTGGGTTAAGTTTACCATCCAAACCTACAACTTCAGCATCACCTACATTGTAAGGATTGTAATATCCAAGTCTTCCTACGATACCGTTTGCACCTGCACCACTGGCCATAGCATTAGCTGCAGCTTCGGTCATACCGCCGGCAATCATTCTGGCGTTTCTCCAGCCTTCCCACATAAGTTCGTAGTACTGGTTAGCGTCAACTCTTTCATACTCTTTGATAGCTCTTGATGATGTACCAATCAAAACCTTTGCTGTAACGGTTGCTTTACCAACATTACCCTTCTTGGTAGTAATCATAATAACGCCGTTTGCACCACGGGCTCCGTAAAGAGCTGCTGCTGCAGCATCCTTAAGTACGCTTATTGACTCAATGTCATCTGTAGGGATAGAGTTGATGTCACCATCAAAAGCAGCACCGTCAACAACATAAAGAGGATCTGATGAAGCATTTATAGAACCGACACCTCTAATTCTGATTGAAGCAGACGAACCAGGCTGGCCTGAAGCTCCTAGAACCTGAACACCCGCTACTGCACCCTGAAGTGACTTGGTAACATTTGTTGACTGAATCTTCTCAATCTGATCTTTTTTAAGAATACCTGCAGAGCCGGTATATGAAGATTTTTTTACAGTTGTATAGGCAACAACCATTACATCGTCAAGAGCAATTGAAGTGGAAGTCATTGTAACATCAATAGTTGTTCTTCCATTTAGAGCAATTTCAACATCTCCATATCCAATTGAGCTAAATTTAAGGATAGATGATTCATTAGCGCTAATTGAATACTTACCATCTAAATCTGTAGATACCCCAGTAGTACTACCCTTAATTACGACTGAGGCAAAAGGAATTGGTTCGCCTGTACCAGCATCTTTAACGACTCCAGTAATTGTCAGATTTTGTGATAGTAATCCAACAGATACTAAAGTAAAAAGAGCTACTAAAGTCAACTTGATTTTTTTCATTTAGTAAATTTTTGGTTAATAAAAGTTAATTAATACATTACGCGTATAATTCACCAAAAATATAAGAGTAGAGTTAGCTTCTCTGATACATTCCTTTGAAAGCGCTTTAAAGAGATATGACGGCGATTATTGTCTTATTAGAAGCGATTATACTAAAGGGGAGTAATACCTGGAGAATACGTATAAAATTTTTACATCCCTGTAAAGAATTCTTTCGTCCAAAAAAGGGGTGAAAAATAGTTTGAAAAAATATTTGATAATTTACAG
>MKTD01000009.1 GCA_001898165.1 Bacteroidia bacterium 43-41 | reverse complement strand
ACACCGGCAGCCTTGCATGTGCCAATGAGAGAGTATACGATGGCAGCCCTGTATGCGGAAGCGTCATTACCACAGAATAAAAAGTTTTTTCTTCCCAGGGCTAAGGGACGAATGTTATTTTCAATGAGGTTGTTATCTATATTTATCCTGCCGTCATTCACATATCGGGATAATCTGGGCAGCAAGGTGTACGTGTAGGCTATGGCCTTTGCGGTCCTGCTTTGGGGTAGTACTTCCCGATAGTGCCCCATCATCCATTTTTCAAAAGTCAGTATGACCGGATAGGATTCTTTCTGTCTTTTCTCACATCGCTGTTCAGGCGTGAGGCCGGCCCTGTCGGCCTCCTCTTCCACCTTGTAGAGCTTGCGTATGTAACAGATGGCTTCCGTGGCCAACGATTTGTTTTCCTCCAGGGCATCGCAATATTTACGTCTTGCATGTGCCCAACAGCCATGCAGCGTGATCCCTTCCACCTTCTCGAACTGGTCGTAGGCTTCATAACCGTCACTCTGCACACATCCGCGGAAACTGCCCAGCAACTCCCGGGCCACGTGGCCCCCGCGGCTTCCACGGTCATAATGGAACATGACATCTCCCGTGATGGCGTCACGCACGCACCACTCATACCCCTTGCGTGTCCGGTGCTTTTCGTTGTCTATGACCGGTATCACGCTTTCATCTATTTGTATATATTCACTCGAGAGGATCTGTTTTCGAAGCAGGTCATATAATAACTTGAGTTTCTCGACCGCCGCCTCATACCAGCCGCCCATCGTGGAGTCGCTGATGGTTATCCCGGCCTCCTTGTATTGTTGTGTCTGCCGGTAAAAAGGCAGATGGTACATGAACTTGCCTGTGATGATGTCGGCCAACACCGAGGCTCCCGCGATACATTTGCTTACCGGTGCCGGGGGAAGTGCGGCGACAAGAATGCTCCTTTCCTCGGGATGCTTGCCTGTAATGTCCGATTTACTGATTATTTTATGGCGTACCGTACGCACGATATAGACTTTAGCCGGTATCCTTTCCAGCCGGGAGGTCTCCTCGATGCCGATCTCCACGTATCCCGCCTTCAGACTCCCGTTTTCGTCGGTCGTCCCTTCCGGATAGATATCCTCCACCTCCACCGGCAGTTTCGTGGTGTCAAGAGGCTTTCGTGAGGGCTTTGATTTCACGGTAATCATTCTGGTGATTTCCTCTTGGGATTCCTCCACAGCTTTAGCTAACTCCGCTTTTTCCTGTTCACCCGTCAATTGGTTCCGGTCGAACAGGCTCAATTGGGCCGGGTCAAGGGGAAGGTGTTTTTCGCTCATCTTCCCGAAGACTTTCTTTCGAAGCCAGGCCAGCTGGTCTTCAAGCTCCCTGACAGCGGCGTCCAATTTGGAGATGGAGGCAATCTGGGCAGTTATGGTGGCAGCCTGGGAGGTCGCCCTGGCGTCCAGTGAGGTGATCTTTTCATCCTTCACGGCAACCATTTCACGCAGGCGCGTGACCTCCTTCATTGCTGCTTTTAATTGCTCTTCCGCTGTCATATCCTGATTGATTTTCAGTGCTTAAAGATAGCGAAAAAGCATGACCCGGACAAGCTTTCAGGCGTTTTTTTAGTGTTTATTTTCGTAATTTCTTCAGGGTCTCGAGACGCTGCCTGCGACTATCCGGATTTTCAATGATGCCTTCAACGATGAGGACCAGGTCACGCCATTCGATGCTCCCGCTTATGGCCTCTTTCCCCATATGGGATGGTTGCCCAAAAGTCCCGGCCTCAAGCAGTTTGGAGTAGAGCACCATGCCCCCCGGCTCCCAATGCAACAGCTTGATCCTGTTGCGGGCCTTGTTCATAAAGATATAGACATCCCCGTTGCAAGGGTCCGCCCCCATCGTATCGGTCACAATTCCACCCAGGGTATGGAAACTTTTGCGCATGTCGCAAGGACGGTTGTACAACAGGTACCGCAGGCTGTCGTTCAGGCTAAACATGGCCGCTTGATGACTGGATGATTGCCGCAAGGAAGGATTCATTCATCTCTCCGCGGATATGGATCAGCGTTCCGGTGGGAGTGCGCAACTCCACACTCATCTCCCTGGAGGGATGCCCGTCTTTCTTCGCTTTCGACGGACGGCTATTCCTGCCGGCGAAAGAGGGCATGGGAACCAGCGGGCCTCCGGATGCCAGCTGGATGAATTCCCCGGCACACTCTCCCGGTTGAGCTTTCGCATAACGGGCCTTGCTGCTATAAAATCGCCATTCGGGAATACCCAACTCGGCCAGCCGGGTTTTGTAGGTGATGCCGCTCTCTTTGCAGTAGTGAATCACCGATGCTACTTCTTCTTGTGTCATAACATACTTCTTTTTCTGTTTTGAACACAAAGGTACAGGCACCTGATGAAATAGGAAATACGTGGTTTACCGGAGGCTTACTAAAAAGCTAATTCATAATTTATTTCTTCTCCATCCTTTGAAGCTAACCAAGGCATATCTTTATGAGAATAGCTGCTGATTGCAGTGGCGGAGCCTACCGGCCGGTATCAGAGTAAATCGAGCGGGCTTTTAATTTTTGATTGCGCAATGTCGGTAATGTGCGTATAAATCTCGGTTGTATTCACCGATCTGTGTCCGAGCAATTCCTGGATATACCTGATATCCGTACCATTCTCCAGCAGATGAGTAGCAAAGCTGTGGCGCAGGGTATGGGGAGTCACTTTTTTGGTGATGCCCGCTTTTGAAGCTGCATTTTTCACAATGTTTTGTACACTCTTTTCGGAATAGACACCCCCTCCCTGACCCTCAATCAGATATTCCTCAGGGTGATATATCTGGTAATAATGCTTTAAAGATTCCAGTAACAGGGGGGAAAGCATCACCACACGGTCCTTGCCTCCTTTGGCATTTCTGATCAGAATTATTTTGTTTTTCGAATCGATATCAGTCAACTTCAGGTGAATCAGTTCATTTAACCGCAATCCGCATCCGTATAAAAGCTGGACAATGCATTTGTGTTTCAGATTGGTCACGTTACCCATCAGCCTTCTCATCTCACTGGTAGTCAAATAGACAGGCAAACTTTTGTTTCTCGTGCGTGGATAAAGATGTTTGATGTTGAGTTGTGTATTGAACATGGAGAGAAAAAACTTGTCTATCGAAGCCACAATCAAACGTTGATAAGATGTTCCGATACGATGTTTTTCTATTTTCCAGAACAGATATTTCTCGATATCCGTTTCAGTTATCTCCAACGGGTGGCTGTATTTTTTTTCAGCCAGTTGAAGGAAACACCTGACCGCACTCTTGTAGTTTTGAACGGAGTTGGGACTATATCGTTGTACAATCATTTTCCGCTCAAATCCGTTCATCAAATCATCTATTTCCATTGTTTTCAATTTTGTGGAACATTCGTATATGCAAAAATATATAAAAAATTAAATGAGATATAATAAACTCACTAACAATACAATATAAAAGTCAATATTTCCCTGCCACTATCTGTAAACGAATATTACACATCAAATGTTTACGAAAGTTGTATATTTATTATGCAATTAACGCGTTATTTTCTATGTTAAACTAAACACCCTAAACAAATGAAACAATTAGTATTATTTCTAACAGCAGTTATTTTAGGGCAATCAGCATTTGCTCAATATCGTTATCCTGCTTCAAAAACAGTAGAAGTTTCCGATACTTACTTCGGTACAACCGTCACTGACCCTTATCGTTGGTTGGAGGACATTAAAAATCCCGAAGTTATAAGTTGGTTTGAAGCTCAGGCGGATTATACCAATACTGAACTGGCAAAAATTCCCAATCAGGACAAATTGATAGAAGAATTTAAGGGATACGACGCCATGCGTACCGTTTCGTATTTACCCATTACCAAAGCGGGCGGTAAATACTTTTACGAGAAACGTTTACCAAGTGAAAAAATGATGAAGCTCTATTATAGAAAAGTGGAAAACGGAGAAGAAATTCTATTATTCGATCCACAGAAATATGTGGAAGACAAAACCTTTGATTTCATTGCAAGTATAAACGATGAAGGAAGCAAGGTGGCATTAAATCTAAGCGAAGCCGGAAGTGAATTAGGGGACATTCGCATTTTGAATGTAGCAACAGGAGAATTTTTACCCGACGTTATACCTCACAGCGTCGGTGGGTTTCCAGAGGGCAGCAACAGTGAAATATTTTATATCGAGAAAAAAAGCTATGACACTCACGACCCCGAAAATTCATTGAATACGCCCTATAAATTACACCTTATCGGAACGCCTGTCGAGAAAGATATCGTGATCGCAAGTTCTAAAAACAATCCTGAACTCAATATTTCACCACAGGAAGTGCCGTGGGTTTCGGTGTTTAAGAATTCGCCTTATATGATTTTGGGGTTATATACTGTTGAGAATAATCCGCCTTTGTTTTATGCATCAAAATCCGAGCTGAAATCAGGAAAAATAAATTGGAAGTCACTGGCAACAAAAGAGGATGAAATCCGCCAATTTTATGTCCACGGAAAAGATATTTATTTCCTTACCAGCAAAGGGAATCCGAAATTTAAAGTCATTAAGGCTTCTTTTGAAAATCTTGATTTAAAAAACGCAGAAACTATTACAGAAGGGAATGATGAATGGCAACTTTCGCCAGATTATATTGTACAAACCAAAGATTACCTGATTTTCAACAAGACCAAAAATGAATTGGTAACAAAAACGTATCAGTACAATTACAAGACAGGAAAAACAAGTGATATCAATGTTCCGCTGGAGGGGAATTTTTTAGTATGGGATATGTCAAAAGAAGACAACGAAATAGTTTTGGCAAATTTAGGTTGGACAACTCCATATAATTTTTACAGTTATGATGCGGCATCCCAAAAATTATCAGATGGATTTTTTCACATGGAATTAAACTATCCCAATTTGGCTAACCTTGTTTATGAAGAAATAGAAATCCCCTCCTGGGACGGAACATTTGTTCCACTCAGCATTGTTTACGACAAAAGCAAACTGAAGAAAGACGGAAGTAACATCACCTTTATGGAAGGATATGGCTCTTACGGCATGAGTGCTTACATGCCGAGTTTTAGTCCTTCCTCCTTGGCATTACTCAATCGTGGAGTAATTTTGGCTTACGCACACGTCAGAGGTGGTGGAGAAAAAGGGAATGAATGGTATCTTGGAGGAAAGAAAACCACAAAGCCAAACACCTGGAAAGATTTTAATGCCTGTGCAGAGTGGCTCATTAAAAACAAATATTCTTCAGCTGACAAATTCGGAATTTCCGGCGCAAGTGCAGGCGGTATCCTAATTGGAAGAGCCATTACCGAAAGACCTGATTTATATAAAGTTGCTATTCCAAAAGTGGGTTGTCTAAATGCGTTACGAATGGAATTTTCTCCAAACGGACCTGGAAACATCCCTGAATTTGGTACAGTTTCAATAGCAGAAGAATTTAATGCCCTGTTAGAAATGGATGCGCTTCAGCACATCGAAAAAGGTGTAAAATATCCTGCACAACTCATCACAACAGGCTTCAACGACCCAAGAGTAGAAAGCTATATACCTGCAAAATTTGCTGCAAGAATGCAAAATGAAAACGGGTCACAAAATCCTGTGTTTTTGCATGTGGATTACAATGCAGGACATTTTGGCGGCAGTACAATAGACGAAAAGTTTGAGCAAAAAGCTAAAGAATACGCATTTTTACTTTGGCAATGCGGTAATGAAGAGTTTCAATAATAAAGCATATTATGGCTATATGTTTTATATCGGGAAAAAGATTTAAAGTACAATGGAATCAGCCGTAGATATGCGGTTTGATTAAAATGGAAAATTCCTTTCGTGCGTGAGCTTTTACGCACGAAAGGTTTGCTTATTTAAAATTATTATCGTAATATTGCAATATTAAATTGATGAATAATGGGAGCGACAAAAACAGAACATTATACAGACCAACAAAATCAGATCGCCACAATCACAAAAGCATTAGGACATCCTGCAAGAATCGCAATTATTGAATACTTACTAAAAGTAAATGCTTGTATCTGTAATGACATTGTGGACGAACTTCCTTTGGCTCAATCCACTGTTTCACAACATTTGAAAGAACTAAAAAACGCCGGCTTGATTAAGGGAAATATTGAAGGGAACGCAATTTGTTATTGCATCGACGAAACAACTTTTGAAATTCTCAAAAACTATTTTACGAAAATCACTGCGACTGTCACTAAACAAAATTGCTGTTAATCAATCACAAACTCATAGATACATATAACAATGAAATCAGAACGAGAAATAAAAGAAATGGTAAGGCAAAAGTATAGTGAGATAGCCTTACAAGATAAAGAGACAAACGCTTCTTCCTGTTGCGGTTCAGGTTGTTGCAGCACCAAAGTGTATAACATCATGAGCGAAGAATACAACAGCCTTGACGGCTACAATCCCGATGCCGATCTGGGCTTGGGTTGTGGTTTGCCAACACAATTCGCTAAAATAAGGAAAGGCGATACCGTTATCGACTTGGGTAGTGGAGCAGGGAACGATTGCTTTGTAGCCAGAGCCGAAACAGGAGAAGCAGGAAAGGTTATCGGAATTGACTTTACAGAAGCTATGATAAACAAAGCCCGAACAAATGCAGAAAAGTTAGGCTTCAACAATGTAGAATTTCGGCAGGGCGACATTGAAAAAATGCCTGTAACAGAAAATGTGGCAGACGTAATTGTGAGTAACTGCGTACTGAATCTCGTTCCCAACAAACAAGCTGTTTTTGCCGAAATGTTCAGGGTATTAAAACAAGGCGGGCATTTCAGCATTTCGGATATTGTATTGACCGGGGAATTGCCCGAAAAAATTAAAAGTGCCGCCGAAATGTATGCAGGTTGTGTGGCAAGTGCCATTGACAAAGAGGAGTATTTAAGTTATGTAACCAAAGCAGGTTTTACCAAGATGGTTATTCAAAAAGACAAACCTATTGTTGTTCCGGACGACATTCTGAAAAACTATCTGAATGATGAAGAAATTGTCCAATATAAAGCAAAAGAAACTTCCATCAGAAGTATAACCGTTTATGCCGAAAAACCGGTAAGCTGCTGTACACCAAATTCTAACTGCTGTTAAAATATAAGGAAAAGATAAGAATAGAATTACTATAAACAATGAAATTCAAAAATTTAGTCAATTTATAGAAATCTATGAAGATAAGAGCTTGTTTTTTATTTGAACGACTAAGAAATGGATTTCAATAAAATATTTCAGTCGCAAAAAGAACTTTTTAATTCGCATCAAACCAAAGATGTTGCATTCAGAAAGGAAACTTTAAAGAAACTAAAGAAAATTATTAAAGACAACGAAAACCGTTTGCACGAAGCAATCTATAAAGATTTTCGCAAAAGCGCTTTCGATACTTTTCTGAATGAATTGAGCTTGGTATATAACGAACTGGATTTTTTCTTGACGAATCTAGACAGGCTTGCTCAACCCAAAAGAGTAAAAACAACACTCAGCCTGCAGCCCGGAAAGAGTCATATTTATTACGATCCTCTCGGAGTAATGTTAGTAATCGGAGCATGGAATTACCCTTATTTGCTGACGTTAATCCCCCTCATTAGTTCTATTGCTGCCGGGAACACCTGCATGGTGAAACCAAGCGAATTACCGGAAAATACAATGCACGTTTTGTCGGAGTTAATCAATCCTAATTTCCCCTCCAATTATATTTATGTTGTGGAAGGCGGAATTACCGAAACCACGGAATTACTCAAACTCCGTTATGACAAGATTTTCTTTACCGGAAGTCCGAAAGTGGGAAAGATCGTGTACGAAGCTGCCGCAAAAAATCTGGTTCCGGTTGTGCTTGAATTGGGTGGAAAATCTCCTGCCATCGTTACCCGGACAGCCAATTTGGAAGTGGCTACAAAAAGATTGATCTGGGGAAAATTCTTAAACGGAGGACAAACCTGTATCGCTCCCGATTACCTTTTGGTGGAAGAATCTGTAAAACCAGAATTGCTGCAATTGATGAAAGAAAAGCTCAAAGAAATCAATTATTCAGATGGTGCGGAACATTATACAAGCATTATTAACAAAAGAAACTTTGATCGCATTCTCGGTCTTGTTGATAAGTCTCAAATAGTGTATGGCGGAGCGAGCAATGAAAAAACATTGTACATCGAACCTACAATTTTAGACAATGTGAGTTGGGAAGATGCTGTCATGCAGGAGGAGATTTTCGGACCTGTTTTTCCGGTATTGAGCTTTACCGATTACGATGAAATCCTGCAGAAAATTATTGAAGGTGAAAAACCATTAGCAGCTTACCTGTTTACCAAAAATAAGGAAGAAAAAGATAAATTGTTGAAGTTGGTTTCCTTTGGAGGCGGTTGCATTAATGATACACTAATGCATATCACCAGCGATTATCTGCCTTTTGGCGGGATTGGAAATTCAGGGATTGGAAATTATCACGGTGAGTTTGGGTTCCTTTCATTTTCGCACCAAAAATCTGTCGTCGAAAAAACAAACTGGGGCGAACCCAATTGGAAATATCCGCCTTATACCAACAAAAAAATGAAACGGCTCAAAAAAATTCTCTTTTCGTTACTTCTATACGGAATACCGCTCCCAATGATACTCTTGTAAAGTTGTGCGAACCGCTTTACGCTTATTTGAACAGCAAGAAAGCAAAACGAAGATTATTACCCCCCATTATACACACAATTCATTGTGCGTAGAGCCGTTTGAAAATTCTCTCAACCTGGACAACGAACAAAGATGAAAATATCAGACGATTCGCAAGTGAATCAACAAGGCCGAGAGGGGTTTGGTGTGAAACATCGGTCCGGCATATAGCAATTGAAGTGCTTTTATGAAACATTTTATTATTCTGGAGCGTTGAATAAAAATAAATTCAAACAGTTTCCAGCAGAACCAAAAAATAACGACAAAAATGAGATGTAGAATTTTGACAATTATAGCTGTTACAACTTTAATTCTTGGTTGTAACGAACAGAAAAATAATAAAAACAGCAACAAAGAAACCGTCGGGCAGGAAGCGGCAATTGCCACCAGTCTGGGTAAGGACGAAATCCAATCGTTAGCTAAAAACATAAAATCTTTAGATCCAAACTTGCCTACAATTGGAATTTTAATGTACGACAAGGTTTTGATGACAGAACTAACTGCACCCATAGACGTTTTTGCTAAACACTCGGAAGATGGAAAGCAATTGTTCAACGTAATTACGATTGCAGAGGATTACGACCTTTTTACAAGTGAAGAAGGATTGAAAATGTTTCCTGACTACACGTTTGCCAACGCACCTCAACTCGACATAATTATTGTTCCAAGTGCATACGATATGACCGGTCAGGTGAAGAACAAAAAACTGATCGAGTTTATAAAAAGCCAAGATACAAACACGGAATTCACAGTAAGTAATTGTGCCGGAGCCTCATTGATAGGTGAAACAGGAATAGCGGACGGAAAGAAAATTGTCACCTGGATTGGCGGAGGAACTGAACTACAAAAGAACTATCCTAACCTAAAAGTCCAAGACGACTCAAAAATCAGCTTTGTGGAAGACGGAAAGTTCCTCTCTTCCAACGGGAATTTGGCCTCTTACATTTCATCGTTAGAGTTATTGGAAAAATTAACAAGCAAGAAACACAGGAAGTTTGTTGAATCCTACTTGTATTTGGACAGACTGCAACAATGGAAAAATAATTAACGTACCACACAAGGAGGTCAATCTGTAACACTTCTCGAAAATTTTCTCGTCCTGTTCGCCTAAAATACAAGCGAATACGTTATCTTTGTTTTACTTTTATTTTTGTTCACCATACTAACTAAAACTTTGCAAACCTATGTTCGACAACAGCAAGCGAGCTTTTATAGCAATCAGCGACGAGGCCGAAGTATGCCTTATCCCCAAGATGGCAAACCGCCACGGATTAATAACGGGAGCCACCGGAACGGGAAAGACCGTGACCCTGCAAACTCTCTCGGAAACATTTAGCGAAATGGGAGTTCCCGTTTTCGCAGCCGATATGAAAGGTGACCTTTCAGGCGTGGCAAAAATGGGAGGGAACAAGGAGAGTGTGACCAAACGCGTGGAAAGTTATAAGCTGGACGAAAAAGGCTTTGAGTTTAAAGGATTCCCGGTACGGTTCTGGGATGTTTTCGGCGAACAGGGACATCCGGTACGGACTACTGTCACCGAAATGGGGCCGCTGTTGCTCGAAAGGCTGTTGCAACTGAACGAAACACAGGGGGCTGTGCTCACGATGGTATTTAAAATTGCCGACGATAACAACCTGCTGCTGCTTGACCTGAAAGATTTGCAAAAAATGGTCCAGTTCGTGGGAGACAATCGCGCAAAATTTATTACCGAATACGGCAACATTTCCCCTGCAAGCATCGGCTCCATCCAGCGCGCCTTACTGCGTTTAGGAAGCGAAGGCGCCGATAAGTTCTTCGGTGAACCCGAACTGGTTATTACCGACTTTATGCAAACTGAGCAAGGAAGAGGTGTCATCAATATTTTGGCGGCCGATAAACTGATGAACTCGCCGCGGGTTTATACTACTTTTCTGCTTTGGCTGCTCGACGACCTGTTTAACAACCTGCCCGAAGTGGGCGATATGGATAAGCCCAAACTGGTTTTCTTCTTTGATGAAGCACATATGTTGTTTAACGACATGCCCAAACTACTTCTCGAAAAAGTGGAACAGATTGTCCGTCTTATCCGCTCCAAAGGCGTAGGTATCTACTTCTGCACGCAAAATCCGGCCGATATCCCGCCGATTATTCTCGGACAACTCGGTAACCGTGTACAACATGCGCTCCGCGCCTACACACCCAACGACCAAAAAGCGGTAAAAGTAGCGGCCAACACATTCAGCCCCAATCCAAAATTCGATACGGAAGAAGCCATCACACAACTGAATACCGGCGAAGCGCTGGTGTCGTTCCTCGATGAAAAAGGTGCACCTCAAATGGTGCAGCGTGCCAACGTTCTGCCGCCACAAGGCCAGATCGGCCCCATTACCGCAGGAGAAAGGGATCAGATAATGAGGCAATCACTCATTTACGGAGTGTATGAAAAACTGATCGACCGGGAATCTGCTTTCGAAATTCTTTCCAAAAAGCAGGAATTGCTTGCCGAAGAACATGAGCAGGCAGAAGCCGAGAAAGAGCGTATCCGCCGGGAAAAAGAGGAACGCAGATTGCAAGCCGAAGCCGACCGGGAAAGACGCGCCGAAGCCCGCAGGAAAAAAGAAGAACGGGGCATAGTGGGCGATCTACTGGAACAAGTGAGCAAAAGTGCCACACGCCAAATAAGTTCGCAACTCGGAAGAACCATAACCCGAAGTATTTTTGGCGCATTCTTCGGAAAAAAATAACTACAACTTCATGTATTCAACATTTTTTAAACACTACTGGCTGAAAAGCACACGCGCACCCGGATATTACAAAAACCTGATCGTCAATATTTTTGTCGGGTTAGGAGTTTTATACTTTTTAACGATCTTCGTACTCCTGGGCTTTCTGTTGCCCAAGATTCTAAAAGAAGCTGCCCCACAACTCGATCCTGCGTTCACATTCAACACCACAATGATTTTCGTAATCACCCTGGCATTACTTTTTCGATTTCTATTTCAACCGTTAAGCACCATCAACCTGCAAAGCTATCAGGTATTGCCCATCAAAAGGAGCAAACTGGTCAACTATCTTTTGATCAAACCATTGATTAATCCAATGAATTATCTTACACTCTGTTTTGCCATTCCTTTTTCCATCACGGGAATTAGTCCGGCTTACGGTATTGGCGGTGCATTCCGGTTTATTCTGATCGTGATTTTTCTGATCTGGTTTAACACGCTTTTCGCCACTTTCCTGAAACGGAAATTCGGGTCTAACATTCCGGCGATCGTATCTTTTCTCGTAATCGTTGCCGGATTGGCGGCATTGGAATATTTCAAGATTTACTCCATTTTTGATTTGTCGCAACGGGTTTTCAACTTCCTCATCGAAAGCAAGATCGGAGGACTCATCGTTTTGATGCTTAGCGGAATGGCTTTCGGGCTGAACAAATGGTTCTTCGCTCAAAACTATTATCCCGAAAACTTCGACAAAAAAGCAACCAAGAAGCAGGCTGAAACTCAAGATTTCACATTTATGCAGCGTTTCGGGAAAATCGGTGAGATTATTGCTCTCGAAATGAAACTCGTACTCAGGCATAAACGCACTAAAAACGTACTTTATTCGTCTATACTTTTCTTGCTTTACGGATTAATGTTTTACCCAAACCATATGTACAAAGAAAATGACGCAATGCTGATGTTTATCGCTATTTTCGTTACCGGCATCGGAATGATTCTTTTCGGACAATGGATCATCAATTGGGACGGCTCCTATTTCGATTTCCTGATGACAAGGGATATCGATACCCAGTCATACATCAAAGCCAATTATTTTCTGCTATTGTCGCTCAGCGTTATCTCTTTTATTCTTACCACACCTTATTTTTTGTTTGGCCCGAATATTTTGATTAATCACATTGTAGCATTTTTGTATAACGTCGGGGTGAATATTCATGTTTATCTTTTTGGAGCCACGTTCAATACCAAACGATTAGAACTGACGAAAGGTTCTGCCATGAATATGCAGGGAGTGAGCTACAAGAACTTCATCGTTATGATCCCCCTGCTAGTTATTCCGATGGGGTTGATCGGTATTTTCTCATTATTCGCTGCTAAAAACACAGCACTTATTATTTTAGCCGTACTGGGATTAGCCGGCATTGTTTTCCGGAAACAACTGCTCGAAATTACCGGGAAACAGTTATTAAGACGAAAATACGCTCTTTGCGAAGGGTTCAGGAAGAAAGATTAAGAGACTGTTTAAATTTGTTTTGCTATTCAAAAAGAATTATTTTATAGGAGAGTTCTTCCTTGTTTTAGCGATAATAGCGGGCTATTTGAGCCAAGACTTTTATTTACTTTTTTCGTAAGAAATTTAAACAGTCTCTGAATACGATTTATGATTTTAATTAAACACAAATGATAGAAGCTATAAATTTAACAAAACTATATGGCGGAATAGCCGTACTCAACATTTCGTCCATAATCATTTCCGAAGGGGAAAGTTTTGGGCTGGTAGGAAACAACGGCGCGGGAAAAACCACTTTTTTCCGGCTGATACTCGACCTGATTGAAGCAAGTTCAGGTGAAGTACGTATCGACGATAAAAAAATTGCCCGCCGGGACGACTGGAAATCGAAAACAGGTTCGTTTCTCGATGAAAGTTTTCTGATCGATTTTCTTACCCCCGAGGAATACTTTAACTTTACAGGCAGAGTGTATGGAAAATCGGAAGGTGATGTTACTGCCTTTTTAGAATCGATGAAAGAGTTTTTTAATGGCGAAATCCTGGGTTCGAAGAAATTGATCCGCGACTTATCGAAAGGGAACCAGAAAAAAACGGGAATTGCTGCCGCGCTCCTCTGTGACCCGCAAATTCTTATTCTCGATGAACCGTTTACCGCTCTAGACCCCACTTCACAAATCCGCCTGAAACGAATACTCAATGAGCTGAAAGTCAACAAGAACATAACGATGCTTATTTCGAGCCACGACCTCAACCATGTTACCGAAGTCTGCGGCCGCATTGTTGTTCTCGAAAAAGGCCTGGTAGTGAAAGATATCCATACAACCCAAGATACATTGAAAGAACTGGAGAGTTATTTTGCTGTATAAAACAAGTTTTGTCGTGAAAAAAATAAAAATCTCTACCGCTCAATTCGAAAATGAAAGCGGAAACAAAGAATACAACCTGGCTGTAATTGAACGCCTCGCACAACAGGCTGCCGGAGAAGGATCGGATGTTATAGCCTTTCATGAATGTTCCGTCACCGGTTATACATTTGCCAGAAAGCTTTCCAGGGAGCAAATGCTGGATTTGGCAGAATTCGTTCCGGGTGGGGAAAGCATAATAAAGCTTACTGAAATCGCCAGGCAAAACAATATTGTTGTACTGGCGGGCTTGTTCGAAAAAGACGGGGACAACAACCTGTACAAGTCCTACGTATGTGTGAATGAAAAAGGGTTAGTTGCCAAATACAGAAAGCTTCACCCATTTATCAATCCCCATTTAACTCCCGGAGACAGGTATTGCGTTTTTGAAATCCTCGGCTGGAAATGCGGAATATTAATCTGTTACGACAACAATATTGTGGAGAACGTAAGGGCAACCAAACTGTTGGGTGCAGATATTATTTTTATGCCCCACGTAACAATGTGCACACCATCTACCCGCCCCGGAGCCGGTTTCGTTGATCCGAAACTGTGGGAAAACAGGGAAAATGACCCCACTTCATTACGGTTGGAATTCGACGGAATGAAAGGCAGGGCCTGGCTGATGAAATGGTTACCCGCAAGGGCATACGACAATGCGGTTTATGCTGTTTTCTCCAATCCCATCGGCATGGATGATAACCAGCTGAAAAACGGCTGCTCCATGATCATCGATCCGTTTGGCGATATTATAGCCGAGTGCCGATCGTTTGACGACAGCTTTGTGACCGCAACCCTTACGCCCGATAAGCTGACCCTTGCCGGCGGATACCGCTACATGAAGGCGCGACGTCCGGAGCTATACAAAGATATTATCGGGCAAGAGCATGTCCCCGAACAGAAAGTAGCCTGGTTGCAGCAGGATAAATAAAACAAACAACCGCAACAGATTTATTTCAGACCCGGGTCGTTGAAGGTATCCCCTTGGCGGACATCGCCGGTTTGATATCCCTTTTTAAACCAATAAGTACGTTGAGCAGCTGTCCCGTGTGTAAATGAGTCGGGAACAGTGTAGCCCATTGCCTGCTTTTGCAATGTATCATCGCCAACGGCGGTTGTAGCACTGATTGCCGATTCCAAATCCCCGGGTTCGAGTTGAATTATTCCCAATTTACCCGCTTGATTAGCCCATAATCCGGCAAAAAAATCAGCCTGAAGTACCATTTTAACCATCAGCTTATTGTATTCTCTTTCACTTACACGGCCCCGGTATTGGTTTACCTGATCGATAATGCCCAATAATTTCTGCACGTGATGCCCTACTTCGTGTGCCGTAACATAAGCCATAGCCATTTCGCCTTTAGCGCCGTAATCACGTGATAGTTGGTGAAAGAAATTGAGATCGATATATACTTTTTCATCGCCGGGGCAGTAAAAAGGCCCTATCTGGGCCGATGCTCCACCGCAAGCCGACGTAGTCTGGTCGGTAAAGTTCACAAGAACCGGATTACGGTAGCTTTTACCCATCTGTGTCGTAAAAATTTCCGTCCACACATCGTTGGCACTGTTAAAAACACCGAGCGTAAATACTTTCAGCTCCTCGTTTTCGTTCACACGCGAAGGATCCACCACTTCTTCAGATGTTTGGCCGGGCACCACACTGTTTACCATATCAATTGCCTGAAAAGGGTTTTTGCCCAACAACAAGGCGATCACGGCAACAATAATCATCCCTACGCCGCCAAATGCCGCCCCTCGCTTCACTCCTCTACCACGGCGATCTTCGTAGTTGGATTCGCTATCGTTCCTGTTTATCCATTTCATATGATTGTATTTATTTTAATATCAAGGTCATATGGAACACAACCGTTTACTTATCATGCTCCTCTATCTCGAGAGTACTTTGGTTTTGATTATACTTTTAATTCAAACGCAAATTTACATTTTTTTGTTCGGGATAAAACAAAAAATCACAACAAAAGCTACAAGAGCTACATGATTGAGTGTTTAAAGAATCCAATCCCGTTTGCATGTAATATTTTTTATAAATTTACCAAAAAGAAAATCGACAATTTAATTATTTTACGATATTTTTTTATTTCTTTGCAAAGAAATCACGATTTTTTACTTTTATGATGGATTTATTCAATAACAGCGATTTATTCAATGAAGTTAAAAAAGGCAATGAAAAGGCGTTTGAATATGCTTATAAACGATTTTACTATCGTTTAAAAGGGTTTGCTCTCGGTTTTGTTGAGGATCGTGATGTGGTTGACGACATTATTCAGGAATGCTTTCTTACGTTATGGGAAAAAAGAGAAAGGCTGGCTTCAATATCTCTGTCTTCACTTCTTTTCACCATGGTGAGAAACAGCTGTTTGAATCATTTAAAACACATTTCGATAAAAAATAAACACATCTCCGTCACTCACGCTTTATCGGAAATTGAAGAACGCCTATATTATGTTGATTTTGAATTAGATGCTTCTCAAAAACTGCTTTACGAAGAGCTGGACGAGCAAGTGAATAAGGTAATAGAAGCGCTCCCTGAACGATGTAAGGAAGTATTTGTATTAAGCCGGAATGAAGGCCTGAAAAATCGTGAAATTGCCGAAAGATTGAAAATATCAACCACTGCCGTAGAGAAACACATTAACAAGGCATTGACTATATTCTCGTTTCATCTGAAAGAAAAATATCCCATAGACTATACCTTCTTTTTTCTGATTTTTTCCTACTTGCTACCCGCCTAACATTCCTTTTTTATCATTAAAAAAATAAAAATTTAACATTGTGAGAGGTTGGGTAAAACCCAATCCGGTTGTTTTATCTTTAGAACGACATGGAAGAACAATTACAACATATTAAATTGCTGGCATTTCGTTATTTCGAAGGGAAGACCTCCCCGGAAGATGCCGAAGTATTATTTTCTTTCCTGAAAGAAGGTGATTTTAATCCATCGCTTTTCAGAAAGTGGGAAGACGAGTGGCTCTCATCTTTAGAATTTCAACCGGAACTGAACGAACGTTGGGAAAAAATAAAATTGGCAAACAGGAACACCGAATTCATAAAAAAATCGATCCCTGTTGTAAAATCCTACCGGAATTATATAATATACCCAAGAATTTGGACAACAGGTTAAGCCAAAATAAATGCTTAATTTTGTGATATGAAAAAGACAAGAAAACA
>MKTD01000008.1 GCA_001898165.1 Bacteroidia bacterium 43-41 | reverse complement strand
CGAACCGAAAAAAGTGGCACGGTTTGAACCGAAAAAGGTGGCACACATAGACCGAAATCACTGGCACAAATCAAACCGTTTTATCCATTTGAGCTGATTCCGCCAGATTCTGAATCAGAATTCTTTTCGTTTCAAATCCCAAACAAGATACCGACAGCACATAGTTTTCCATTTGAAGATTTTCAAATTCAAATCTCCCGATGCTATCCGTGGTTGTTCCTTTCAGGAAAACGGAATCCTGCCTGAACAGAATGACTGTGGCAAATTCAACGGGTGTTTGTTTTTTTTGTTGAAGTATTCTTCCTGAAAGATGAATGGATTGTCCGAACGCATTTACAACGGAAAGCAGAAAGAACACGATTAGGTAGATTGCCTGTTTTTTATTTAAGTCCATACTTGTTTTCTTATAATGGGTTATGGACGCAGATAGCCCATCTGCATCATAATCCTGATTAAAAAATGATAATAGAAATTTTACCCTCAGAATAATTGAGGGCTATAAGAAAACTGAGATAAGATTTCTCAGCATAGACTATGCACGAATTCTAAAAGTACGTGCTATGGAATAACGATTGTTCGACATGGTTTGTTTTTGCTCTAAATATTTGTACAAAGGTAATGTTTTCTTAAATATCAGGCAAAACATTACCGAATCACGTAATCAACTTTAATAATTCCTGAATCGTAAGATTTACTTCCAACCAACTTCCAAGTAGATTCTTGTGGTTGTTCGGGAAATAAGCGGATTCCTTTGCCTAAAATCACAGGGATATAGCAAATTTGCAATTTATCCACCAGTCCGGCTTCCAGTAACATAGAAATAATTTCGCCACCGCCTACCAGCCAAATGTCTTTTCCGTCCTGTTGCTTTAGTTCCTCTATTTTTTCTACAACATTTTCAGTAATGAACTTTACATCCTTAGTTGGTGTAAGATTTGTGTTGTGGCGAGAAATGATATAGCATGTTTTATCCGAATATGGCCATTCAAAGTTCATATCAAGAACGGCACGATATGTTTTTCCACCCATGATAATGGTATCAATAGAATCCATTAATTCCTTGTAACCGTATTCGGTTCCTGTGGGCGTTGGAAATTTCAAAAGCCAGTCCAAATCTCCATTGGAGCGGGCGATGTAGCCATCAAGCGATGCGGCGATGTACAGTTTAATCGTTTTCATGTCTTTAAATTTAATTGTTTGTACTATTGTTCGCCGTTCATCAAAAGAAAAGCGTGAAATACACACTGCTCCACCGTAGAGGCACTGGTATGCCTATTTTGCGAAACAGGTAATTCCCCGCCATACCTAAGTATAGCATGAACATTACATCTGTCGCCTCGCAAAATGACGGGGCAGTATGAGTAACAACAGTGCTTATCATAATGCCATTTGATTTCAGCTCTTTTAAAGCAGGTTCATTGAATACAGGAATTTCATCTTCCCAATAACATTTGGGGACAATTCTCTTTTTTCGCTCTGCTTGCTACATCGTATCCAATCGGCTTGTCCGGCCAACAGATATAGCGCCACCAACAGTCAGGATGTTCCGGTTCTTAAATCTGATAACGCTATAGTCCGGTAAGGTTTTCATGTAAGGATAATGAATCATCCCTTGTTCAAAATATTCGGGGTCATCATGATTTCCTCGTATAATAACAGTTGGCAGTTGATTTTTTCAAGGGCGACTTCCAACTTCTTGTACAATTGCTCGTAGTGCGCCGGTTTTTCAAACCCGATTCCACAGTCGCCCGCAAGCAAAATTATGGCATTGGTAATCCGTTTACGTTTGAGTTCATACACCAACGTTTTAAATTCGCCATGTATGTCGCCGCAAACGTAAAAAGAATCATATCCGCTGAAATCATTGTACAATCTCATATCTCGTCGAACAATATTTAAAATTTATCATTCATACCTTTGACGTTTACAAAAATACCGTTCTTATTTGAATTGAGGGTATTGTTTTATAAAAATTTGTTTATTGAACTCATTTCCCGATGAAAAAATCTATTGTATGGCTCTACCCGTAAAAAATAATGTATTGTTTTCAATTGTGAACAAATAATATTATCTTTGTGCATAATTAGAAACATTATAAAATGAAACGTCCTTTACTTCCCGCTCAAAAAAGAACTTTGGCTTCTTTGGGTGAAAATATCAAATACGCCCGTCTGCGCAGGGATTTGTCGTCGGAACAAGTCGCCGAACGTGCGGGAATTTCCCGTAATACGCTAATAAAAGTGGAAAAAGGCGATGAAGGGGTTGCCATTGGATACTATTTCAGGATTCTTGCCGTATTGGGGCTTGATAAGGATATTTTGCTTGTGGCCAAAGACGATGAATTGGGGCGCAAGTTGCAGGATGCGAAATTGGTTGTAAAAGAGAGGGCTTCAAAAAAATAAGGTATGGCACAGCAAAAAGATATTTATGTGTACATGGATTGGTTCGAATCGGAAGAACCCATCTTCATGGGCGTGTTGCATAGTGAGGTCATTCGTGGAAAAGAGGTTTTCTCGTATGAGAATGACCCTGCATGGTTGAAGCATGCTCAGTTTCGCGCATTAGACCCCGATTTATCCGAGTTTATGGGAAAGCAATACTTACCGGAAGACAAAAGCAATTTCGGCTTGTTTCTCGATTCCGCTCCTGACCGATGGGGAAGAACCTTGATGCGTCGTCGCGAAGCAATTACTGCCCGTGCAGAGAACAGGTCGCCACGCACTTTGACGGAAGTCGATTTTTTGATGGGTATTTATGACGGCAACCGGATGGGGGCTTTGCGCTTTAAGTTTTCGCCGGATGGGGGATTTATGGATAATAACAAAGCATTGGCAACCCCGCCTTGGGCTTCCATTCGGGAACTGGAACATGCGAGCCTTCAACTGGAGAAAGAAGAAAATCCCAATGCGGAACATGTTCGATGGTTGAACATGCTCATTGCGCCAGGTTCGTCGCTCGGCGGCGCAAGACCCAAAGCAAATATTTTGGATGAAAAAGGTCATTTGTGGATTGCGAAATTTCCAAGCGGGCAAGACGTGAAAAATATGGGTGCTTGGGAATTGGTTACGGCACGGATGGCCGGACAATGCGGAATCACGATGTCGGAATGCAAAGCACAAAAATTCAGCAGTAATCATCATACTTTCCTCACAAAACGTTTTGATAGAAATGATACAGGACGACGTATTCATTTTGCATCAGCCATGACCTTGTTGGGATACACTGACGGTGCAAGCCATGCCGACGGGGTAAGTTATTTGGAATTGGCCGAATGGATAATGTCCAATTGTGATGATACTGACTACAATTTGGAACAATTGTGGCGCAGGATTGTATTCAATATTGCCGTCTCCAATTGCGACGACCATTTGCGGAATCATGGGTTTGTCCTTACGGCTAAAGGTTGGCAGCTATCTCCTGCTTACGATATCAATCCCGACGAAAACGGAATGGGATTGAAGCTGAATATTTCGGAAGATGATAATTCGTTGGATTTTGATTTAGCATTGAGTGTTTCCAAGTATCATGGTTTAAGCGATACACGGGCAAATACGATTTTGAATGAAATAAAATCAGTGGTATCCAACTGGCGAAAATATGCGACCGAATGTGATATTCCTCGTTCGGAACAGGAATTGGTGGCGGGGGCTTTCAGGTATTGAGTTTGGTGTTTTCAAAATACGCTTTTATTTCAATTGTCGGTATTATTTTTAAAAAAATTGGTGTAAGGTGCAAGTATCTATATATAGATAGGCTTGCACCTTACGCCAATGCTAATTATTTGACTGATAGATGCGGGAATAGTGATGATGCCGTCGGAATTAAGAACATACGAAGGCATAACGCATTTCCTTACACAACGTTTTGACCGGGAAGAAAACGTCAAGATACATATGCAAACAGGCAGTCGTTGAGTGTAAACGGCAAGAATGAAGATATTACGCGGGGAGATTTGGAATCTATCGCAAAAAACAACGATATTTCAGATTACATTGCGCTGATTGATAGTGTGAATATTGCTCTTTCAAAGTTTGAGCAATATGCCAAAGAATTAGATATTGATAAATCACTCATAAAACAAATTACAAATGACTTTATAAGGGTGTAAGTACATCTCTTTTATTTTTAAGGTTGTGTTTAAAACAATTCTTTCGGATTAATCTTTAAAAATTCATCATAAGGAATTCCCCCCGTTCCAACGAGTAACACTTTCTCCGGACGAAACTTCTCTGCAAATATTTATACTCTTTTTCACACTCAGAAATTCCAAATTATTCAGCTTTATTTCAGCTCACAGCTACCGATAATTTTGTCTTTTTCAAGAACAATATCAAGTACTATTTTCTCAAACTCCTTAATATCATTGCGTTTATTCCGGAATTTCGTGATTGTTTGCTGTTCGACAAGAGTTTGAACCGCTAATAAATAATTTGTACGGCTCAGCGAAATCCTGAGAATGAGAGCTCACAAATTGCTTCCACTCATTAATAAAAATATAGACTTTGCCCGTCGGTTTCAACTCTTTTCGATAGGCTTTGTATAGTTATTCTAGTTTATTATTAAACTATCGGGAGTCTTAATTGTCGTAATCTCTATGTGATTTTCCTTTATGTTGCTTCGGCGGAGATTGTATATATCTGAATGTCGGAGTTCGGTAAAGCAAGAGAATTAAAATACGCTCCGAACACGCTCCAAGTATTTTTTTGTTTCAGGAATGGTGTAATCCCGAAGTATGTAGCTAATTTGGGTCATAATACTATTTTTGTTCGAGCAAATTGGACAGTTCTTGTTCTACATCTTCTACTGATGGTAATGTCGATTTCATACTTTCTAATTGTGCAAGAAGTTCTTGCGTAAATTTAAGTAAATTATCTGTTTAGTAGATTATCCAAATTCCACGCAGAAATATGTTCAATTCCCTCATTGGTAGGGATTATATAATCGTCCATACTTACCACATACTTATCAAAATTGTCATCGATAAGTTTCAATGAGCGGTATTCTCTTTCGATGGTCTGTTCCTCCGTAAGTTGAAGTGTCACCTGCAAATAAAGCCTTTTATCGCCTTTTATGGCTACAAAATCAACTTCCGCATCTTTTATCGTACCCACATAAACTTGATAACCGGCACGTCGCAGGCTTAAATAAACGGCATTTTCCAACAAATAACCAATTCCGTAACCGTACCCGGCGTAAAGATAATTTAGGTAGCTCAAATCGTTCAGATAATATTTGCTGTTGCCGGAAATGGTGTCTTTCCCTTTTATGTTGTAGCGTTCGGCACGATGAACGAGAAATGAATTTTCTAAATAATTGATGTAAGATGACAACGTTTCGTAGTTGGTTTTTCGCTTTTTCGAGGCAAAAAAGTTGATGATGTTTGTTATCGAAATAAGATTGGGCGCTGTATTTACCAAATAAACAAACAAATCGTCTAACAGCTTCACATCTTTGATATTATACCGTGCCACAATATCACGCAACATAACCGTGTCTTTGATGGACGACACGTAATTCTGTTTCATTTCATCCTTGGGCAGATTGAAAAGTTCGGGTAATGCACCGCTTTGAAGGAATTTTCTGTAACTTTCACTATTGATTTCCTGCCGGGTTATTCCGCAATATTCGGTAAAACTAAACGGAAACACTTCAAATTCAACGTATCGACCCGATAAAAGAGTAGCTAAATCCCCCGACAAAAGATTGGAGTTTGAACCGCTGATAAACAGTTCGCTCGGCTCTGCAAAGTCCTGTGAATGCGAGTTTACAAATCGCTCCCACTCATCAATATACTGTATTTCATCTATAAAAATATAGACTTTACCCGTTGGATTTAACACTTCTCGATAGGCTTTGTACAACTGCTCCAACTCAACCGCACTTCGCAATGTCGCCAGCTCCATATACTCTTTGTTGATGTAAAGAATATTCTCGCTTTTAACGCCTTCGGACAGTAACTTGGATGCGATTTGACGTAAAATATAACTCTTACCTGCACGACGCTGACCTACAAGCACTTTAACCAACTTATTGCCAGTGTATTGGCCGATTTTGTCCGTATAAAATGTACGGAGATAGCCCAAATCTATCGGATTGGCATCCCAGAAATTGTACTTTCTTATGGAATTAATTATTTCAATCATATTTGAATATTTCCTGCAAATATAATAATTTTCAAATACACTTGAAAATTTCTTTGTGTTTTGTCGATAAT
Source organism: Bacteroidia bacterium 43-41 (assembly GCA_001898165.1). Classification (GTDB taxonomy): domain Bacteria; phylum Bacteroidota; class Bacteroidia; order Bacteroidales; family Dysgonomonadaceae; genus Petrimonas. The sequence continues at coordinate 9,471 of MKTD01000008.1, read as the reverse complement.
TTCGATAAAACTACATCACTACATTTGCCGGAATACCGGGCGAAAGGATGTTGCAGCTGAAAGTACGACGAGCTACGTGAGTACTTGACATAGTGTATTTGGGTAGAATGGTTTCGGAGCGTTTTCGCTGACACTAAAGAGAATTGTTGAACCACGGTAGCTATATTACGTGAGTCTGCTTTAAATTATTCACTTAATCAAGGGCGACTCCGAATTATCATGATAGACAATTTTTATTCCATAAATGGTGTCCGGCGATCCTGCTTCGCTAAAGTTTAAGTGTTCGCCATCAATTCGTTCATACATCGTCAGGCCTTCTCCCTCGTCCTTAAATAGGATAATGGCGCTTGCCTTGCGGGCAGGCTTTGTCCATGACAGATGAACGGTTTTTGTTGGCAGCTCATAGGTCTTTGTAAGCCGCAGGTCTTCATCAAGGGGTGCACTGGTCACTATAGTCTGGGGAAATGCCATTGCAGAACGGTTGCCCGACTTATCTACCTCTGTCAGGCTGTATTCGTAGCTCTTGCGCGCAATCACCGTTGTATCGGTATAATGATTATCCGACGTTTCAGCAATTTGCTTCCAGTCATCTTGCCCCGATGTCCTGCAAAACACCACGAAACGGTCAAAAGACAAATCCACCGAGGGGAACCAGCTGATGCTTACGCCTGAAGGCAGGTTTTCGTAGCCGAGAATTACCGGGGTGCGGGGTGGGATGGTATCGGGACGCGTGAGCTGGAACGCTTCGGAAGGAAACCCATGGTTATAATTGGCGTCAACAGCAATCACTTTCACATAAAGATGGGGAGTAAACGTGCGCAGCGATGTGTGGAACTCATAAACCGTATCGGGGATAATATTTGATGCCGGGGCGAAATTGTGATCCTCGTCATTGGCAAAAAGCACCTTGTATCCCCGAAGGTCAGGTTCGTCTTTCAAATGTGCCCAGCGGACAGTTACAACTCCCGTGGAATCTATGTTGCCCGAAACGATGTATGTAGCGGCCGGCGGTACCGTATCGACGGAAAAAATATAGACAGGTTCTGAAAAAGCACTGTTATAGCTCTCATCCATAACCATAAGCCTGTAAAACGAGGAATGCGGCTGTTCACTTTTTTTGAAGCTGTACTCCAAAATATCGGGAGCGAGCATTCCGGATGCCGTAAGCAACGTATCGACAGACTGCACGTCCATTCCCCTGACGATATGGTAACCCAACAAATCCGAATCATCCGGTTTCTGCCAGGTAAATGTTACCCGGTCACCCGATTCGGTGTGTGAAAACAAAGGAACGGATGGCGGTGTAAGGTCGATACCCTTTCCTTTCACCACATCCCTGAAGGTGATGAACTCGCCAAAGGGGGTTACACCCGTGAGACGATAATAATATTCCCTGCCGTTACGGACACTGTCCATATAGCTGAACTTTGCCCGGGAGTGCAATGAGTCGATGGACGGTATGTAAACCACCTTGTTCAAACGCCTGAACGTGAGGCTGTCTTCAGACCTGTCTATGAAGTAGCCGGTGAAATCCTGATATTTTCCCGGCCACTTTATCAGGATGGCACCATCGCGGTTCACCGCCTCCAGCCCTTCGTAGATGGGATGCCTCACCCTATCTATGCCTGCTACAAATACGTATCCTGTGTCGGGCATCACGACATGCGGTTCAACGGTTGCGGGAAAAATCTTGTAAACGTAATTACAAGTGGTGTCCACCGCCATCCAATCGTCGAAAGCAAGCCCGGCAGCGTGTGCGGCCTCTTCGGAGAGGGCAGCGTAAAGATTGATGGTAAGCAGCCGGTTTTCACGCTCCATGCGTTGCATTCCAGCTAACTCGATAATGCCCAATCCCTCCGGATACGTGGGCTTCCCATAGATCGACTGTGCCAGGATCAGCAATGCAGTATCACGCTCGGTGACTCTCTGTTCAAATTCATCCTTGCTCCACGCCCTGACCGTGTCGGGGGTGATACGCTCCCAGCCGCCGATCGCCTTGTTATCGGTATCTATGCGCAAGCGGTCTATAAGGATGCCGTCGTGGAGCAATGCCCTCAGCATGTCGGCGTCTCCTGCCGTCCAGCGCAGGGCGATCCTGTCGGCATAGGGTTTACCCAAACCCAAGATCGGGAAATGCCGCAATTCCACACGCATGGATGTGTCGTTATCCTGATACGCGGGCTGCCGGTTTTTCTTCTGTGCCGATACCGTCATCGGCAGGATGATAAGGATGATACAAACAGACACCCAACAATAAATACTCTTCATACCTTTGATTATTTCTTTTTGTAATAGTTTTCAATACCGCATCAATCCTCCTCCCAAGGCATTGTTGACACCTTGCTTCAACTGCCCGTCCGATACCCGCATGTCTTTGGCAGCCCTGTTTGAAATCGTACTTACGCTTTGCCACAGTTCCACCGAGCCCATGTTGCCTGCATTCAGGGCGGACGAACCAGAACTGCTGTTGATGACGGGATTAATGACAGGATTGCGGTATTCATTAATCATGTTTTGTACCGTGTTGCCCACTTGAAGATGCTGTATGTCAGCTGTTTTCACAGTTTCAGGCCAAAAGGTGGTCTTGAACTGGACCGGCAACCACAGTCCCTTCGTCAGTTTCTTGCTTTGTGCCACGAAGGATGATGCATATAATTGGGCTGAAGTCTTGGAATAAGCCGAAGAAGTCTCATCAGCTTGTCTTCCCACATTTCCCGGAGGCACCTCCGGATATACCGTAGCTCCCACTTGAACCGTTTTACCTATGAAATCATCGATGACCCCTATGTTGACCAGATAAGCTTGGCCGGACGTATTTGCCGGAGCCGGAACGGGCGTGTATTGATAGCTCAGCTGGCTGCGGCTGATTCCTGTCATATCCGCGATATAATCCAGCAGCCTGCTTTCATAATTTTTGAGCCTCAAATCTCTATAAAGAGCCTCTATCCGTATGTTCCCGGCGCTTCCGCCACCGGAAGAAACCATAAACACCTTGTCGGAATTTACAGGATCCACATCGGCCTCGCCGTAACTTTCTCCACCAAACACAATGTTGACCGGAAAGTTGAAGCCCTTTCCATCACCCGTCCTGATCGCGTATTTCTCATTAACCAACGGTACCATGCCTTCAAAATTCTTCCTGTTCATCGCTTTTGTCAGATTATCACTTATCAGTTCCTTCCCGGCTCTATCTTCAATCCTGAGAATTATCATGTCATCCATCTTATCTGTCAGGGTCGCATATTGGCTTGTACTGAAAACAAAACGTGCCACAATCGGCCGCGTGTCTGCGTTGACTTGACGCATCAATGGCGCATCAAGCAGATTCCGGGAAATGGTGGTCGAAAAAAGATATGTATCATCGCCATACTTACCTGTATGTGTATTAGTGGTTTCTTTTGTGGAAACCTTTTGCGATGCTTGAGATGGCAGCTTTGCCACAACCACCACTTCGTAGTCTGAGTTGGGTTGCAAGGCCGGAGCTTGGAATGACCATCTGGAACGCAGTCCCGCTGATTGGCTTGTCGTGCCATTCAGTTTTGTCTGCATAAATGCAGCTGTAAACTCGCTGCGGGTAACCGGAATATCGCCACCGATGCGTGTCCCATTCCGATAAAGCGTTGCAACATACGTTGTTCCAGTGGGGTAGGCCAGCTGGTTCTCTCCGATCGGTTTTTTCGTGACAATCTCCATAGCCGCAGGTCCTCCCGTGAGGATTCTCTTATGGCTGTGAAGCGGAGTGGTATAGGCATAAGCTTCCGGAGGAATATTTTTAAATCCCTTGTTGGTCCTGAAAGAGGAAGACATGACCTGTTCGGCATCTTCGGTAGAGTTCACCTTTTTGACATAATCAAAATTACCTTCAAAGCTGCTCGCCTCTTTCAACTTGGCGCTAACCTTCCACGTGTAGGTTGTATTCCTGTTGAGATATTCGGGACTGTTGTATATGTATGCCAGATTGTCGGTGGTCACCAGCAGTTTATTATCTATTTTCCTGCCATTGAGTTCCGCAACAATACAACTTTTGTCAAAGCGGAAGATGCGAACCTTGGGCTTTCCATTTTTGTCCACATTATCCCAGTCATCCACCGTAAACGGTTTGTTGGACGACTCCAAATTGAACACCGCCCCCAGGGTGGTCGAAATCTCCACCTCCTCGTCGGACTGCGTTTGCGGTTGTACTTGGGAGATGATGTCCAAGCCGGCAAACACACTTGTGTTGGGGTCAACGCATTTTTCACCGATGCTGAATGGCAGCGAGAATTGTCCTTTGACAGCGCCGTTGAGGATTCTGAAACTTCCGCCGACCGCCCCTTTCGCATAAAACGGGTTTGGCAGCCCCGCGGTGATGTATGCGGCGGCGCCGGCCTTGAAGATTTCAAATCTGCCCTTGATCAGGAAAATGTCCACATCGATCCCTATCTCGGCTCCTGCCCCCATGTACGCCTGCCCCGTTGCATACCATCCTCCCGGTCCCCCGATGCTGTTGCCACCGCATGTTTGACCCTGCATGACAGAAAAATCAAAACCTGTCATCATGAAAAGCTTCCCGTAGAAAAACAGGAACCTGTACTCCTCATCGGGATTTCCCAGGGTTGAAACTGCGCCGACAACCATGCCCGACTTGCTTCCCCCGGGTGTATAACCGCGTACGCCTTGCCCTGTTGTGTTGATATTCAGTTTGCCCCGGTCCTGTCCCGCAAGTTCCAATATTTTCGCTGGTATTTCGGGCATAGGGTCAATATCATAACTTCCAATTTGGAAATAAGATTTCCCCTTGATCAGTCCAAGAATTTCAACGCCTGCATTGTTCACGGCATCAGGATTGGTATCTCCGAATTTAAAATTCCATCCGGCGGGACCGGCATAAAAACTCATGGTGCCTTCTGCTTTTAGCAAAGCGGTGTTTTTTACATTTGGAACGCCAAAGACCATTTTTGCCCCGGCAGTAAATATTTTTGCCGGCACATCATACCTGAACTCCAATTTTCCGGTTCCCGTGGAAAAACTTTCGCGTTGCGACAGGGGCTTGGAAACATCCGTCAATATCCGCCCATTGGCAACAAGGGACACATCGCTCAATCCTCCCCGGTCATTGAAAGCCATCGAAAGAGTAGCATCAGCATCCAGAGTGTTGCGGCTGGTCAAACCAAACAGGATGGTGGCCTGCAATACCCGTGTTCCTTTGCTTGGGGTCATTTCTATTCTGGACGGATTAAAGTCGAGAAGTTCCATCGCAGAAGAATTCGGATCAGGGTCCAGGCTGCTGGTCGTTTCATATATTTTATTCGGTTCTGGCACACTACTTTCATTGATTTTCATGTTGTAGGCAAATCCGCCGCCGAACCCATACAATGCAAATGGAACGGGAGGCATGAAATTAATTCCGGCATACCCCAGGTCGGCCATGGCATTGAAATCGAAATATTTGAAACCGCCCTGGTCCGACGAGGTACCGAAGTGTGCCCGCATGTTCAAGGTGAGCATTCCTGCTATCGCTGTTTCCAATGCACCTACAAATCCCTCGCGGATATTCGTCTGGCTGCGGTTGTCGTAATAATATTTGAGTGCCCCGCTAAGTTTAAATGCTCCCAAATCTACACCCCCGCCCAATTTTATCTCATTAATTCTTGCCGATGGTGCTTTGAAGCCGATCCTGTCATTCTCCTTCATTTCGAATCCGCCTAAAATTGAGACCGAAGCATCTCCAGCAAAGCTCAGTCCCGGAATTGCGGCGAAATCCAGCGTGCCGCTTATGGGAAATACAATATCGGCGCCCTTCATGACCGGGTTAAATGCATTTTCATTTAAAGTAAATTCAAATCCGGCCAACGACTTATCGGGAGAAGATAAACTTGCGGTGAACTCCGACAGATCAGTAAAAGAACCATACGTCATCAACCTGAGGTTGTTGAACCGGATGTCGGGCAGATGGATATTCTTGATCCCGGGTACTTCCACTTTAGACAAGGGATCGTTGGAAATGGAGAACCTTCCGGAAAGCGTCAGGTTCGCCTTGGGCGTGGAACTTAAATCCCCTTCTACAATCAAATCGCAATTGTCGAGATTCAGGGTCATGAACAATACGTCGAAGGCTATATTATCTTTCTCTTCAACTATAAACTTATAGGATATCTTGTTGCCATCACCCAGCTTGGAGGTGAGCATCGCCTTGTAATCAAGCTGGTTGCTTGCATTGGTGTGATCCTTGGTGCCGGGCAATACGAACTTTCCACCCATGACGCTCTCCTTAAAACCGGATTTGAAAATGTTTATGCCAACCTTATCGACAGAAGCGTACCATCCGCCCAGCGAGCCGTTGCCCAATGCAAGTATCGTTCCGTCATTCCGGATGGAACAGGTGAGCCCGCTATTGTCGATGATAATGTTTTTGCCCTCCACGGTGAGAAGGTTTTTCCCGCTTTTTATGATTTCCGGCAACTGCACCTGAAGTGTGGGTATGTAAAACCCGTGCCACGTCAGGTCCGCCGTGTTGATGGGGCTTTCTCCGGGACTGCTGAAGCTGTCGGGAATACCATTCGGCTTTTTCAAATCGGAATGGTCGTAATAGGCTTTCTTGTCGCCCATCTTGAAAGTGATGGACCGCATGCCACTGATCCTGAAATCGGGCATCTGCACTTCGGTGATCCAATCGCTCCATCCCTTGTCGGTTTTCGCCGACAACCTGACAACAAGAGGAGTCCCATTGTCAGCCCGTTCGAGCGTGGATGCGAAAGAGTATTCGCCGTCAATTGCCAAACTTCTAAAACCTTCTTTGTCGAATTCGATGAAGGTTCCGGGTTCGCTGTTGATGTCGCCACCGTGCTTCTTGAGCTTGAATGTCTCGTGAACTGCGAAATCTTCGCTCAGGTAGATCCGGCCGATGTTGCAGAAATCGGTGGCGTTCATACAGAAGTTCTTGCCGGTCAATGCCAGATACCGCTGTTGGGAGTCGGGGATGTTCACGGATCCCGCCACGCTAAACCAGGCCTGGCTGGGTGAAAACGTGACGGAGGTTATGGCAAGGGTGTTATCCCCGCTGCTAAGTCCGAACGGTAATTCAAAACCAACTGATGATGCGGATTGTTTGATGTTGCTTACCAACTGGCTGGTGTGTTGCTGAAAATAGGAAGTCAATTGCCGGGCTTCATCCGGTCCGAATTTTCCCAATGTCGGGTTGTCAGGTGGCGTTACGGTGGGCATAAACCCGGCCGCCTCGCCCGAGACCATTCCATGGACCCGTCCCTCGGTCATTTGCAGGTTTCCGTTCACGTGAATATTTGCAAATTGGACCCGCAACCTGGCAGTTGGGCTGAGCGAGGTTATGGTAATCGTCCCCTCTCCAGTCAATTGTTCGCCTCTCTCCTGCAGGGAGCTTACGGTCATTTCGAATTGCCCCACCTTGATTTTACTTCCGACTTCTACAAGATGATTTTGAGGCGTACCGGACGGCAGTCCTGTGGCGCAGTCTCCACAATCGGGTTCATCGCCGGTGGCGGCGAGCAGGTTTGTTTGTTTGATGACCGGCAACTCCATCTGTTCCGGTGATGTGTTATTGTAGGTGAATTCATGAACCTCACTCATCCCGTCGTTACGAAAGACAGATTGCCCCGAGGGGTCGATCGCCTGAACCATGAGGGCATATTTTCTGCCTTGCGTGAGTGCCGGGTCGGCTGGTCCGTACAACAGCGCGTTGGTTCCCATGACGGTCTTCTCAAAAAAAGGAGGAGTAGTTGCCGATCGCATGGCGTCGTAAGGATTGCGGTTTGCCACGATCTCCACGATTTTCACCCTGTATTGCGTTGACGGAACGGCTCCGGGCGGTGTCAGCCATGTTATGGGAAATGTCTGTACCGATACGCTGTTGATGGTTTCCCCGTCGTGAGGCGCAGTGATGAAAGGAGGCTCCAGGTCGTTGACAAAAAATGTTGAGCACCCCATCGGTTCCTCAGGGCTGATCGGTTGTCCCGTATCGTAATCCAAGGCACGGATACAGAGCTGATAGGTCCCTTCGGGCAAGCGGGCGTCGTGCACGACGTTACGTTCCGGAATACCCTTGATATCAATCGAGGAATAATTGAATAGAAAGGAAATTGCGCTGGCATCCATCGCCATCACCTGACCCGGGCTTAAGTCGATGGGTCTTGGGCTTTTGTAGGATGGTTTCACCCTGACGCTAACACCATTGTCGCTTGTGATGCTGCCGGTGAGCTGGATCCGCTGCGCGGTCTGGGAGGTATTGGACACGGTCAATAAAATAAGTTCGGGTCGCGATACATATTCTGCAATGCGGCTCTGATAGGGGGGCATGACCTGTACGTTTATATTTATCTGCGAAAACAATGTGTCAACAAACAACAAGAGTCCCGCAATCAGTAAAACACGATTAAGAATCCTCATTATCACTCATTTATTATAAAATTTATGTAAAGCGTCAAATCACCACGTGAACAGGTATGAAATTTCCGCACGTGTCTCCCGGAAAGAAGGATAGCCATCGGACACACTCACCTGCGAACGGTTATTTGTTAAGAACAACATGCCGCGCAGCGCATGCATCTTGCTCAGGGCATAATTTGCGTTCAATGAAACGTTGGTTATTGCGGATGAAGTGCTTCCCGTCTTATTCAGCATGATGCTACCGTTGATTGCGGTTTGCAGCTTGCTGTCCATCCATGTACGGCTTCCGCCCAACGAGACTCCCGAATAGCGACTTTCTACCATAGCCGACAGCATGTTCGAATAGCTCAGGGCGGCATGCAAACTGATGTTTCGATTGGGGAAGCTGATGTTGTAACTGAAGGAAAACTGCCGGAAGTCGATATCCCTGCTTGGAGCATCGGCGCTATAGTATCCGCTGTAGTCTTTCATTTGATTAAAGCTTGCCATCAGAAAGAACATCTGGTAAGTGTGTTCTTTTTTGATGGTGTATCGCGGCATAAAGGAGAGCGTGGTCGTGCTCTGGACAATTTTGAGCGAATCGGCAAAAACTAAGGTTTTGGGCTGCATCGTGCCGGAAAAGTTGTTGAAATTCACATCCAGCCCCAAGCGTTCGCTTATCTCCGCACCCAAAACGGCAGTCCCGATAATGCGCTTGCTGCCGGCCTGTTTCTGGCCGCGAAGGTTGTCGTGCTGCCATCCAAGGCTCCCATTAAAACGCATCTTGTTCTTAAACAGGATGAAATTGGGGCTCAACGTCCAGCTTTCTACATCATTGGCAATGTAGTAGGATCCCATCGACATGAAGCCGGGGTCAACACGCTTATATTTGAGTTTGATTCCGTAATCTTTTTGCTGGTAACCTGCGGAGGCACTCCAGGCAAACGCCCATTCCGACGTGCCGTTCACGTGGAACGACTCCATCCATTTCCTCCACTCTTCGTTGACCGAGCTGGCAATATCGAGCGGAGAGTTGATGTGTAGGCTAAGCACCCGGCGCCGTACCATATTGCTATGGTCGGTTTCCCAATG
>MKTD01000007.1 GCA_001898165.1 Bacteroidia bacterium 43-41 | reverse complement strand
AATATAAACACTTATCCAGTCAAGCCACAGATGAAATTTTGTGCATGATTGGAAATTAATAAGCAGACCCTATTTATTATCTAAATATGTTATCTGTTTTTTGTCCCAAGACTATCATGCCTTTCGCGGTTGAACAAAGGTGTGACTTTGTATGGAGAATAATCACATGAGCTTTTGCGACGACGCGAGACGGGTTCTTTTTTTATGTTAAAAATAGATTAACACTGATTTCTTCAAGAAAAAAATTATATATTTGAGGAGTTTTACTTCTTTTTTTCGTTAATTGATGATACAAGTGTGATGTTAAGCCTAAAAATATAAACAGATGAAAAAGATATTGTTATTGATTGATTATTCCAGTGAATTTAGCCGTCGTTTATTGAAAGGGTTGATTCAATATTCCAAAGAACACGGGCCTTGGATATTTTATCGCTTACCCTCCTATTATAAAACGCTATATGGTAAGGAGGGAATTGTGGAGTGGGCTAAAGAGTGGGAAGCAGACGCTATTGTGGCGCGTTGGGATCATGAAGGTACAGATCTGTTAAAGAGTTTAAATATTCCTGTTGTCCTTCAGAATTACAAAGACAGAAGCGCTTATTTTTCCAATCTGACAGGCGATTATGTCGGAACCGGCGAGATGGCTGCCAGGTTTTTCATTAAACGGCGATACAGGAATTTTGCATTTTATGGGAACAAAGGTGTGGTATGGTCGCGCGAGAGGGCCGAGGGATTCAGGAAAGAGGTGGAAAAAGCAGTAGGGAATTACTATTACTTTGAAAGTGAAAACCTGGACGGAGAGGAATGGGGTACCAGCCATATGCAGCTCGATGAATGGCTCCTGTCATTACCCAAGCCGGTAGGATTGTTTGCCTGCGACGATAACTTTGCCCTACGCGTATCACAGATCTGCACCATCAACAACATCAAGATTCCGGAAGAGATCTCGTTATTAGGCGTGGATAACGATGAACTGATCTGCCACCTTTCCGATCCTCCCATATCATCCATTGTTACGGATGTGGAAAAGGGCGGATACGAGACTGGAAGATTAATCGACCGGATGATTAAGGGAGAGGTCAAAGAGCCCTTTAACATCGTTATCCGGCCTACCCGGTTCGAGCTTCGGAAATCCACGGAAAAGTACGACATTTCAAATGAGTATATTTCCCGGGTAGTCAATTTTATCGAAGACAACTTTATCACCGATATCAATATTGAGGAACTCACGGAACTGGTTCCGCTATCCCGGCGTAACTTGGAAGTGAAATTCAAAGAAGAGATGGGTACCACTATTTATCAATTTATTCTGAGTTGCAGAATTGACTATTTTGCTCACTTATTGCTGACAACTGACAGGACTTTATACGATATGGCCCTTGAATCCGGTTTCAATGACTGCAAAAATATATCGCGTATTTTTAAAAAATACAGAGGCTGTACTCCTGTAGAATTTCAAAAAAAACGGAGCAACAACTTTATACCGTAACGTTTTTTGAGATTACTATTTCGTTATTAACGTATTTTTCATACCTGATAAAACATAATTTTGTGTACTACAAAAATATGGGACAAACCATTTACTTGTATTAAATCGATAAAAGATGAGTATAAAACCAGGAGTTAAACATGTTCAGAACAAAAGCGCCACGATCAAATCGATGATTATTCTGGTGTTGCTGTTTTTTATTTTCGGATTGGTATCGTGGGTAAACACTATTTTAGTCCCTTATTTCCAGCTGACCCTTCAGCTGACTAATTTTCAATCCTCGTTTGTTACATTTGCTTTTTACATTGCTTATTTAGTGATGGCTATCCCTTCATCTCTTTTGCTGAATAAGATGGGATACAAAAGGGGGATGATGTATGGCCTGTGGTGTATGGCAATCGGGGCGCTGCTCTTTGTCCCTGCCGCCTATTGGCGCGTCTATCAGGTATTTCTGTTGGGACTGTTTTTACTGGGTGTGGGGCTGGCCATTTTACAATCGGCCGCTAATCCTTATGTAACCATTGTCGGGCCAATTGAGAGTGCCGCCAAACGGATGAGTATAGTGGGGACGGGCAATAAACTGGCCGGTGTTATAGCTAATCTTATTTTTGCCGGAGTTGTTATCCGTGAATCCGACAAGGTACTGATGCGTGAGATTGAATCCGGCCTATATACCGGTGCGTCGTTAGACGCTGCTTTGGATAATCTGATTAAAGGCGTTATGTTCCCCTATCTGATTTTAGCTGTAGCGCTCTTCGTTTTTGGAATTGTTGTCCGTTATTCGGCTTTACCGGAATTGGATCCTTCGGTAGTCAACAAATGTTCAATCGAAGATGAAAACTCTGATAAATCCATCTTTCAGTATCCTGCATTGATGTTGGGGGTGATTGCCATGTTTTTCCATATAGGAACGCAGATGATTGCTCTTGCTACCAGCATCCAATATGCAGGTACTATGGGTGAAAGCCTGGCCGGGCCGGCTAAAAATATCCCCTCATACACCATGCTGTTGACTTTTCTGGGATATTTTATCGGAATTATATTGATTCCCAAATACTTGAAGCAACGTAATGCACTTTTAATCTGCGCTTCACTCAATTTAGTTCTTTCTATTTTAATAATTAGTACATCAGGAACGGTTAATCTCTTCGGAATTACGTCCGACATTTCTATTTGGTATCTTGTCATGATGGGACTTCCTAATGCGTTACTTTACGCCGGAATTTGGCCTCTCGCCATCAACGGATTAGGCAAGCACACGAATCTTGGCGCTGCTTTTCTGGTAATGGCGCTTTGCGGGAGTGCGTTTATGCCTATGATTTATCATTCGCTTGTGGAGCTTAATTCGTCTATTTCGCCTTTTGAAGCAATGAAACAGGCCTATTGGATCCTTATCCCCTGTTTTGCCTACATTGTATGGTATGCGGCCAGAGGATACCGGATCAAATCTTGGAGAAGAACAAAAGAACTAATGTAATAATTGATTGATGTTATGGATAATAGAATCATCATAAAAAACGGTAAGATCATTTTTTCCGATACGATAGAGGAGAACCTGACCATTGTATGTGGAAATGGGAAAATAACCGATATTCTTCATAATGAAGAATTCGCTCCCGGCAATAGCGATATTGTGATAGACGCAACGGACAAGTATGTTGCTCCCGGCTTTATTGATATCCACACACACGGCGGTGGCGGGCATGACTTTATGGACGGGACTGTTGAGGCATACCTCGGAGCGGCGGAAACCCATGCCAGGTATGGAACCACGGCGTTATTGCCTACAACGTTGACAAGCACGTTTGACGAGCTGATTAACACGTTTGTCGTATATAAAGAAGCCGTCAAACAGAACACGAAAGGAGCTAAATTTCTCGGGCTGCATCTGGAAGGACCCTATTTTGCCTACAATCAGCGGGGTGCTCAGGATCCCCAATATCTTAAAAACCCCGAACCGGAAGAATACAATAAGATCTTAGCGGCCTCGGACGATATTGTACGGTGGAGCCTGGCGCCGGAACTGCCCGGCGCGCTCGACTTCGGAAAAGTGCTGACTTCAAAAAATATCCTCACCTCCGTAGCACATAGCGATGCCATTTATGAGGAGGTGGTGGAAGCCTTCAACGCAGGATTTACACACGTGACCCACCTTTATTCGGCTATGTCCACCGTTACCCGCAGGAATGCATTCCGTTACGCGGGTGTTTTGGAAGCCGCATACTTGATCGATGATATGACGGTGGAGATCATTGCCGATGGAGTGCATTTACCTAAATCCCTTCTCCAGTTCGTATATAAATTCAAAGGGCCTGACAAAACCGCGCTTTGTACCGACTCCATGCGGGGAGCGGGTATGCCCGACGGAGAATCTGTTTTAGGCAGCCTCGACAAAGGACAAAAGGTGATCATTGAAGATGGTGTGGCAAAACTACCGGATCGGACAGCTTTTGCCGGAAGCGTTGCCACCACCGACCGTTTGCTCAGGACCATGGTAGACATTGCTGATGTGCCTTTGGTGGAAGCGGTGAGGATGTTGACCTTGACTCCAGCCCGCATCATGCGGATAGATCAGCAGAAAGGATCTGTCCAAAAAGGAAAGGATGCTGATCTGGTTATTTTTGATAATAATATTAATGTTTCATACACAATCTTAGAAGGAAATGTCATACACGGAAACTAACACAAATGTAATCACATTCACCAAAGGAATGTTGGAAGTGAAAATCTTTCATACCCGGGAGGAGATGGGTAAGGAGGCGGCAGTCGATGTATCGGATACTATACGGCAACTGCTCAATGAAAAAAAGGAAATCAATATGATCTTTGCCGCTGCACCCTCACAAAGCGATTTTATGAAGGAACTGATTGCTGATAAACGGATCCGGTGGGAGAAGATCAATGCCTTTCACATGGATGAGTATATTGGGTTGCAAGAGAATGCCCCTCAGGGATTCGGCAATTTCCTGAGAGATCGTATTTTTGATAAAGTTCCCTTTAAAAGTGTCCATTATATAAATGGGCGGGCGGAAGATCCTTCCGGTGAATGCGACAGATATGCCGGTTTATTGGATCGATACCCTGTTGATATTGTTTGTCTTGGGATCGGAGAGAACGGGCATATCGCATTTAATGACCCGCCGGTAGCCGATTTCAAAGACCCTGAATTGGTGAAAGTGGTAAAACTGGATATGGCTTGCAGGCAACAACAAGTCAATGAAAACCTTTTCACCGGAATAGGCCTGGTACCTACCCATGCGATCACCGTGACTATTCCGGCATTGTTAAAGGCAAAGTATATGTTCTGCATGGTGCCGGCTAAAAATAAAGCCGAAGCCGTGTATCACACTCTGAATAACGACATCAGCGAGGAATGTCCGGCTACGATCTTACGAACAAAAAAAGACGCTATATTATATCTGGATAAAGAAAGTGCATCGTTACTGAATTAAAACAAAATCATTATGAGACTAAAAGTTATTTTATCAGCTATTTTGTCCGGACTTTTATTGATAGCCCAGGCACAACAAATAAAAATTGGTATCATCGGCCTCGATACCTCTCACTCTGTCGCCTTTACAAAGTTTTTGAATGGAGAAGATAAAAAAGAAGAATTCAAAGATTTTAAAATTGTCGCAGCCTATCCCTACGGATCGAAAACCATTAAATCGAGTTACGACCGCATACCCGGTTATATAGAACAGGTTAAAGGGTTGGGAGTAGAGATTGTTCCCTCCATAGCAGAACTACTCAAGAAAGTAGATTGTGTGATGTTGGAAACCAACGATGGAAACCTGCATTTGGAACAGGCGTACGAAGTGTTCAAGGCCGGAAAGATCATGTTCATAGATAAACCGCTTGGCGCTACTTTGGCACAATCCATAGCGATCTGTCAATTGGCCAGGGAATATAATGTTCCCATTTTCTCTTCATCCGCATTACGGTTTGTTCCGCAAAATCAAAAATTGCGCAACGGAGAATATGGTAAAATTCTAGGGGCGGATTGCTACTCTCCGGCAACACGTGAAATATCGCATCCTGATTTTGGGTGGTATGGTATCCATGGCGTGGAAACCCTGTTCACTATTATGGGAACGGGGTGCGTAGCTGTGAATCGAATGTCGGCCGAAGGAACTGACGTAGTCGCCGGTTTATGGAGCGATGGCAGGATAGGTACGTTCAGGGGGCGTCGTACAGGTAAAAGTATTTACGGGGGTACCGCTTTCACCGATAAAGGCGCGGAACCCGTCGGCCCCTATGAGGGATATGAAGTATTGCTGACGGAGATATTGAAGTTTTTCAGAACTCGCATTGCTCCAGTTTCAGCAGAAGAAACGCTCGAAATATTCACCTTTATGGAAGCCTCCAACGAAAGCAAGCGTAATGATGGAAAAATCATCCTGATGGAGGACACCTATCGTAAAGGCTTAAAAGAAGCTAAAGATTTATTGCTGAAATTATAAACTGTTTAAATTTCTTACGAAAAAACAGTTTATAAATAAAAAATCTTTGCCTTCAAAAAGTTTCTTTTTTGCATTCTTCTCCCTTTATTTGGCTCAAATAGCCCGCTATTATCGCCAAAACGAGAAAAAACTCTCCTGAAAATAATTCTTTTTGAATAGCAAAACAAATTTAAATAGTCTCTTAAACAACAATAAAATGAAAAAGGGTTGGTTTATTATTGCAGTTGGACTGATATTACTTTCTTGTATGCAAAAGAACAATAGCCCTCGGGGCAACCAAACGGTATTTATCGGAAGAGAGGGTGAAGTGAAACTGATCGTCCTTGCTCCGGGGCATTTTCATGCCAACCTGCTTCAAAAAAGTGTCCTGCCACAGGTAAACGATTCGGTATTTATATATGCGCCCGCCGAAGATACCGGATTAAAACAGTATCTTTCGGCCATCGAGTCGTTCAATCAAAGAGATAAAGATCCTACAGACTGGCAGACAATTGTCTATACCGGCGACGATTTTCTAAATAAGATGGTAACCGAAAAAAAAGGAAATGTAGTCGTGCTTGCCGGTAACAACAAAGAGAAAACCGAATATATTCTCAGTGCGGTAAATGTCGGATTAAACGTTTTGTCGGATAAGCCGATGGCGATTAACCGGGAAGATTTCCTTTTGTTGGAAGAAGCGTACGCTAATGCTGAGGCACAAAACGTGTTGTTATATGATATGATGACCGAACGTTACGATATGCTGAATATCATAGAGAAGGAGTTGATAAACAATCCCGATTTCTTCGGCGGGCTGAAAACGGGAACGCCGGAAGATCCCGCCGTCTATATGGAGAGTGTGCATCACTTCTATAAAGAGGTGTCCGGCATCCCGTTGATCCGTCCGGCATGGTATTACGACGTGGAGCAACAGGGTGAAGGAATCGCCGATGTAACCACGCACCTGATCGATTTGTTGTTCTGGAAATGCTTTCCCGGCCAGTCTGTCGATTATACCCGGGATATCGGAAATATCTCTTCCTCTCATTGGGCAACAGAGATCACATTGCCGCAGTTTACAAAATCGACCGGTGAAACCGCCTTTCCCGATTACCTGCAAAAATACCTCAACAATTCCATACTGAAGGTGTATGCCAACGGCACTCTCCATTTTGATATAAAACACCGGAATGTGGGCTTAAAAGTTATTTGGAATTACCAGGCGCCCGAAGGTGGCGGAGATACCTTCATGTCAGTTGTAAAAGGAACAAAAACTACACTGAAAACAATACAGAACAAGGAACAGGGTTTTGTAAAACAGCTGTATGTCCAAAAAAACGACGGGATGGATGAGAATGAATTTTCCGGTAACCTCCAAAAGGCGATCGAAAAAATCCGGATAACCCATCCTTTCGTATCTGCCTCTCCTACAGCTGTCAAAGGAGAATATATCATCAATATTCCTGTCGAAAACAGAGAGGGACACGAATCGCATTTCAAATATGTTGCCGAAAGTTTTTTTAAATTTTTAATAAATCGCAGTATGGCAGAGTGGGAAAAAACCAATACTTTAGCGAAATATTATATTACTACTAAAGCTGTAGAGGTTGCAAAAGACAGGGATTGACACCGGCGGGACTTATTACGAATCATCAAAGATGTTCCATGGTTCATTGCAGAACATCATGGGGACACGGTTCGATATACTTATCATCGACCAAAACAAATTGAAATCGCAGGAAATTTGGAACGATATGGTTTTCGAACTTCAACGGCTCGACCGGATCTTTAATCGCTTTGACAGTACAAGCGAAACTTCAAAAATCAATCGCGAAGCTATTCTTGAACCGGTACATGTAAGCCTGGAGATGTGGACGATCCTGAAAAGTTGCCGGGAATACAATATTCGCACATTGGGATTGTTTGATATCACATTGGATGATTTTTCAAAAGTGTTGCTGGATGAAAGAGAGCATACGGTCATTTTTTTGAAAAAAGAGATGTCATTGGATTTTGGGGGCTACGCCAAAGGGTATGCATTGGCGAAAATTAAGGATTTAATTCATCAAGCCGGAGTAAAACATTGTTTTGTGAATTTTGGGAATAGCTCTATTCTGGGAGTGGGACACCATCCTTACGGAGATGCATGGAAGGTGAGTATCGAAAACCCATATAACCCTGATGAAGCTTTGGATGAGATTTCTTTAAGGGACGAGGCCTTATCGGTATCGGGAAATACACCGGCCTACACAGGGCATATAGTACGGCCTGCGTCGGGAGAAACGGTGAAGGAACGTAAAGTAGTATCAATCACATCGAAAGAACCGCTGGAGGCGGAAATACTCAGTACGGCTTTTATGGTGGCTACCCGGGAAGAAAAAAAATGTTTGTCTGGAAATTTTGAAATTAAAAATATTATTGAATATAGTTTATAGACTAATAAGGAAGTAACATTATGTCGAAAAAAAAATCTAAACAAGTGGACACAAGCCTGCGGCAATTTATCAAGGACTTAGGTTACGTTTCGGGAGGAGCCGCGCTTTTAGCTACGACCCCCTGGTTGCAGTCGTTTACCCCGGATAAAGCCAAAGAGATGAAAAAAGAAAAAGCCAGGATAGGGTTTATCGGAACAGGGTCCAGAGGAACGTACAATATACATGCGGTATTGTCTCTGCAACATGCCGAAATTGTGGCACTGTGTGATATATATCCCCCCAACCTGAAAGAGGCTTCCGGCCTTTGCCCCAACGCGAAGACATATACCGACTATCGAAAGATGCTGGAATCTGCGGATATCGACGGAGTTATTATATCTACCCCGCTTTATCTGCATGCTCCCATGACATTGGATGCCCTGGATGCGGGAAAGCACGTGTATTGCGAAAAGGCAATGGCTCTAACCATGGAGGAATGCAAAGCAGTTTATGATGCCTATCGGAAAACGGATAAAGTTCTCTATTTCTGCGTACAGCGTATGTTCGACAAGAAATATATAAAGGGGATGCAGATGATCCATTCCGGCTTAATCGGAGAAATTGTGGGAGAACGCTGTCATTGGTTCAGGAATCATGACTGGAGGCGCCCCGTACCTTCCCCGGAACTGGAGCGTCAGATCAACTGGCGTTTGTATCGGGATTATTCGGCCGGTTTAATGACTGAATTGGCATCCCATCAATTGGAAGTCTGCTGCTGGGCTATGCAGATGGTACCTGAATCTGTGATAGGAACAGGAGACATCGTATATTGGAAAGACGGAAGAGAGGTATATGATAGTGTAAATCTGGTATATCACTACTCCAACGGAGTCAAAATCAATTATGAATCGCTTATTTCCAATAAATTCAACGGGATGGAAGATCAAATACTGGGCAATAAAGGAACCATGAACCTGGCCACCGGTATTTATTATCTGGAAGATGAAGCTGGCGGGAAAAAATCCGGGATTGAACAATTGATCGGGCAGATAGGAAATAAATTATATGCC
Organism: Bacteroidia bacterium 43-41; assembly: GCA_001898165.1. Classification (GTDB taxonomy): domain Bacteria; phylum Bacteroidota; class Bacteroidia; order Bacteroidales; family Dysgonomonadaceae; genus Petrimonas. Next base: position 6,445 of record MKTD01000007.1, on the reverse strand, counting down.
TCCGTACCTGCTGCCGGTCCGAGCTGGCGCCCGGAAACGAAAGAAAAATATATCCCTCACACTATCCTTGAAGGTGAGTTTCATGTGAATGACGGCCTATCCATGATCGGCGCATTAAAAGACGGTTCCGATGAAATTTTGTCCGCATTTTGCCAGGCTTGCATTACCGGCGAAAAAGGAAAAAATATTGTGGAAGAGGCCTATCTCGCCACCATGCTTTGTCATTTGGGAAATCAGGCGATGGCTGAGCAAAAGAAAATCACTTTTCCCGAAGAATACAAAATTCCTTATATGAAATTCTCTTAGAAAATACTCAAATGAAAGACTTAATTATAACGTCCCGGCAGTTAAAGAAAGAAATATATATTTTTTCCGCTTGCTTTGTCGCGGCATTTTTAACGAATATCGTTTCAATCATCCTATTCAAAACACCCTGGTACGAAGTGTTTACTCAAATAGGATATGTTATTTTTATTGCTCTGTTTCTCTATCTACTGGTTATTCTGGTCAGAGTTATTGCTTATATGATCAGAAAGCTGATAAAACAGATTACTCATGGCAACTAAAAAAACCATCCTGATCTTCCTCGCGTTTTATATCTCCGTAGCTTCTGTTTACGCGAAACAAATAAAACTACTGGCGATAGGGAACAGCTTCTCGGATGATGCTGTTGAGCATTACCTCCCAGGACTGGCAGAAGCAAACGGCGATACAATTATCATAGGGAATATGTATATTGGCGGATGTTCTTTGGAAGAGCACTATGACAATGCAATAAATAATTCGCCGGATTACTCCTATCGGAAGATTGTTAACGGGATCAAAACCATAACGCCCGATTACAGGCTGATCGATGCCGTTAACGACGAAAAGTGGGATTACATCTCTTTTCAACAGGTGAGTTCCCTATCCGGCCTGTACGAATCTTTTTTCCCCTACCTCGACCGCTTGATAGGTTTTGCAAGGGAACATTCAACTAATCCCGGCATGGAAATCGTACTGCACGCCACTTGGGCCTATGCGCAAAACTCCACGCATGCCGGCTTTGCCAATTATGGAAATAACCAGATAACGATGTTCAATGCTATTGTTGATGCATACAATCGGGCAGCGCAAAAAACAGGTGTTGATATTATCATCCCGACCGGGACTGCCATCCAAAACGGAAGAACAAGCAGTTTGGGAGACACCTTTTGCAGGGATGGCTATCATCTGGATCTTAATTACGGGAGATACACGGCATCTTGCGTATGGTATGAGAAGTTATTTCAAAAATCTGTGGTTGGAAATAGCTATGCTCCTTATTCGATTACGCCTTTCCAGATAAAAGTAGCTCAACTTGCCGCACATCGTGCGGTTGAAGATCCCGATAAAGTCACTCCCATTGAGGTGAATGAAAATTCATGGCTTACGATTGCTCCCTATTTCTATCCTCCAAAAGAGTATGAATACAGCTTCCACGGTTATCGCACTCCCTTGCAGTTCTACAACGGTACGCTTGTAAAGAACAAAACCGATTGGGGGAAAAGGCGTGAGGAGATCCGTTCCCGCTGGATGGAGATGATGGGAGAATGGCCTCCAATTATTGAAGATCAGTCGTTCGAAATATTAGAAACGGTTCAACGTGAAGATTTCACACAACATCGGGTGAGATTTTACTGGACACCCAATGAACAAACTGAAGGTTACCTGTTGATCCCCAATATATGCGGAAAAAAACCTGCCGTGATCACCGTGTTCTATGAGCCGGAGACAGCTGCGGGAATAGGCGGCAAGCCCTATAGGGATTTTGCGTATCAGTTGGTCAAAAGAGGATTTGTGACCCTATCAATAGGCACTGCGGGAACAACCCAAAACAAAACCTACTCTATTTATTATCCTAATAGGGAGAACGCTGCAATTCAGCCGTTATCCACATTGGCATACGCAGCGGCAAATGCATTGGAAGCGCTTTCCAAAGTAGATGATGTGAACCCGGAAAAGATTGGGATAGTAGGACACTCCTATGGTGGTAAGTGGGCTATGTTTGCATCATGCTTGTACGAGAAATTCGCCGCCGCCGTATGGATCGATCCCGGTATCGTTTTCGACGAAACCAAAGAATCAGGCGTCAATTACTGGGAACCATGGTATTTAGGTTATTATCCGCCACCTTGGGAAAACACATGGAGTAAGACCGGGAAAAATGCTAAAGGCTTATATCCGAAATTGCGAAAAGGAGAGTATGATCTACATGAGTTGCATGCCCTTATGGCACCCCGTCCCTTTCTTGTGTCCGGCGGTTCTTCCGACCCTGTTGAGCGTTGGATTCCGTTAAATCATACCATCGCTGTTAATAAACTTTTGGGTTACAGCCATCGGGTGGCCATGAGTAATCGCCTCGAACATAGCCCTGATGCTGAATCAAATGAAATAGTATATTCTTTTTTCGAATGGTATTTAAAATAAGGTGCGACTATACCGGTTACTTATATGGTCGCGCAGGCGGATGGCCTCATTTTTTTGATCGGGAGAATATCGAGAAATATAATACAAACAATGTCTTGACCACTTTGCCATACTATGATGTGGTTAATTTTGCGAGAAATATAACTGTCCCCGGCTTTTATTCCTGGGGATTCAATGATGAAACAACCCCTCCTACCTCCTTTTATTCCGCTTACAATGTGATAAAAACGCCTAAGCAGGTTTTCATCATACCGGAAGGTCAACATAAAATCTATCCGGAACAAAGAGAGAAAACCAATCAATGGCTCTTAGACTCTTTCCAAAAAGGGCGGACTAAAAAGTAAGACTCTGGATTATGAAGAAATTCTGAAAATAGCCATAACTGTTTTTATTTATTGGGTATCGGTTATCGCGACGGGCATGTTCCGCTTTCCATACTCCTACATTGGAAATCAATGAAGAATCCATAGAGACAAGTATGAAGCTGATGAGCTTCTGGTCCTGTGTATTTTATAAAATAACGTTTTTTGAGAATTTAACTGCGGAAACTCAACCCTTAATCATTATTAGTTTAACCATTTTTGTGTCAAATAGAGGATAACCTATAAGTTTTTTATTTTTCGCAATGACATCTCGAAGACAATTTATTTTAAACAGTATCGGCGCATTAGGTGGTATTTCATTCCTAAATTCAGGTTGCATGCAAAGTGTGCATAGAGAAGCAAATGCAGTCTTATGTAAAAATTCTCTGCAATCTTTGGGAGGAAGTATAAAAATTACTCAGGTCAATTCTCAATTCGAGAGGGAACCTCTCCTTCGCCCTTTCGGCTTTAAAGGGGGATATCTGTCAGAGTTATGGCAAACAGTCAGTTACCTGCAGAGTGAAAATGGTAAACACGCCATTGGGTTGGGAACACAAAGTGTTTTGTGGTCGGATGAAAAAGTTTTTTCTTCTAATTCGGAAGCAGGCGGAAATACCTTTATGTATGCCCTGACGGAACGGGCGCTTCAACTCCTGAATAAAGTTTCATTTAATTCTCCGATGGAATTGATTGAGCCGTTATTCGAGGAGATCTATGAATACGGGAAAACGGTGACTAGCAATCCTGACCTTCGGAAAACATTTGCATTGAATGCTCTAGTATCCGTCGATAATGCTCTCTGGCTCCTTTACGCAAAAGAAAATGGGATCACCAATTTTGACAAAATGATACCGCAGGAATTCAGATCCACTTTCTCGGAAAAACATGAAAAACTGGCGGCTATACCCCTGATCTCCTATAATGTGAGTCCTGAAGAACTAAAAAAAGAAGTGGATATGGGATACTTCTTTATGAAAATAAAGATAGGACAATCCGGCACTCAACAGGAGATGCTTGAAAGAGATAAAAATCGGCTCCGGGAAGTGCACAATATGCTGAAAGATATACGGACTCCATACACAAAAAATGAGAAATTGCCTTATTATTTCGATGCCAACGGTCGGTACGAAACAAAAGATACGTTCAACAGATTTTTAGATTATGCCAGAGAAATTGGAGCGTTCGATCAAATTGTGATGATTGAAGAGCCTTTTCCTGAGAAGTTGGAGATAGATGTCACGGATATCCCTGTACGTTTAACGGCAGATGAAAGCGCACATACTGACAAAGATGTCATTGAACGGATTCAGATGGGATACAGAGCAGTGGCACTCAAACCCATCGCAAAAACGTTAAGTATGACAATGAAAATAGCCAAAGCTGCTACAGACAGGGATATTCCCTGTTTTTGTGCCGACTTAACGGTCAATCCTGTATTGGTGGAGTGGAATAAAAATATCGCGGCACGACTGAAATCATTTCCCGGACTGGAAAATCTAGGTCTGGTGGAGAGCAACGGACATCAAAACTATGTAAACTGGCATAAGATGCAACAATACTATCCACAACATACTGCTCCCTGGGTAGATGTGAAAAATGGATTCTACCATACCAACGATAAGTATTTTAATGGCGGAGGGGGTATTTTTGACCCTATCCCCCATTACGAGGCTATGTTTAATAAATAGGTAATTCACATATAAAAAATAACAAGTCATGAAAGAAAAAACAACACGCAGAGATTTTCTCAAAAAGTCTTCCATAGCTGCTGCCGGATTATCGATTTCCGGAGCTGGCTTCGCTTCTAAGGGAGCACCTGTAATTGATACAAAACAAAGAATTATTGGAGCAAATGATAAAGTCCGTGTCGGTTTTATCGGTGTCGGCAATCGGGGAACGCAACTGTTGCACTTGTTTATGGAACAACCCGATTGTGAGGTGGCAGCACTGTGTGATGTGTATCAACCTTATGTCACACGTGATTATTCAACAGTTCTTGACCGTTATAAAAAAGATATGGGAAGCAGGATCCCTGCAATGGATGAAAATTTCCCTAAAAGTGTAAAACAGTTTAAGGATTACCGCCAACTGCTGGAAGACAAAAACATTGATGCGGTATGCATTGCTACTCCCGATCACTGGCACGCTTTGCAAACGATTGATGCAATCAATGCTGGCAAAGATGTCTTCGTTGAAAAACCCCTGTCGAAAACAATTGCCGAAGGCCGTAGAATGGTTGAAGTAGGGAAAAGCAGCAGGCAAATAATAACTGTTGGCCTGAACAGGCGGGGAGCACCTACTTTTCAAAAATTGGCAAAAGAGGTGCCTGCCGGAAAAATCGGTAAAATAACCTTTGCCTCAGCATGTCATGTAAGCAATATGTACCCGAATGGTATCGGGAAATTGCATTCTGAGACTCCACCTAAAGATTTTGACTGGGACATGTGGTTAGGCCCAAGGGCTTATAGGCCATATCAATATAACATTGCCCCTTATATGTTCCGTTGGTGGGAAGATTATGCCAACCAGATCTCGAATAACGGGGTACACTATTTAGACTTGCTCCGTTGGTTGTTGAATGAAGAGGCCCCTATCGCTGTCAGTGCACATGGAGGGAAATATGTTGTAGATGATGACCGCACTATTCCCGATACGATGCACGTAACCTATGAATTTAAATCGGGTGTATTGGTTACATTAAGCATTCTGGAAGCAAGCACTTCCAGTTTTATTCCTTATGGATTCCTTGAGCTAAGAGGTACAAAGGGAACATTGTATACCGGTGAAAATGATTATAGAATCACTCCTACCAGTGCCGGACAGTTTCAGACATGGAAACCGATGATAGAGCAGGAAGATTATTCTCTGGATAAGGATGATACTCTTCTGATCGATGGAAGTTATAAGAATAGTGCTTTCAGGCTAATACGTAATTTTCTGGATTGTGTAAAATCACGTGAAGAACCTTGGGCTACATTAGAAATAGGCCACCGCTCCACAACAATGGCACACCTTGGAACGATCGCGATGATGACACGCGAAAGGCTTGAATGGGATGCAATAAATGAAAGATTTACAAATTCTGATATTGCGAACAAATACCTATCCTATGAATACAGGAAACCCTGGAAATTATAAAATGGGAATAAGGATATGTTTTAAGAAAAGATGGTGTAGGTAAGGATATTAGTAAAAAATATTGATTGTAAACAGAAATTAAAGATAAATAAACTTGAAGCACTTTATGAAAAATTATTGTCTCCTACAAGTATTCGGGACAATGAGATTCGAATCGGCTTAGTGGAGATTATCGAGATGATAATGGGATAACCGATGAAAAATTGAGTATACATATATAAATGGAGCAGGGTTGACCGATTGCTTCTTTATATTGTATTGTCAAATATTTTTCAGTATAAATAACTCTTTTTTTCGTTATTTGAGGATGCTATTACGAAATATTGAGTTGTGTTGTAGTTGCTTATCTATTTATTTGTATTATATATTCATAGTCTAGTTTTTGTATGAAAAACTTAAATTACTTCAACCTTGTAAACAGCATTCAGAAGTACAGCAGTTTTAGCAAATAAGAATACAACATTTTTTGCAACAATGATACAACAAAAATTGCAACA
>MKTD01000006.1 GCA_001898165.1 Bacteroidia bacterium 43-41 | reverse complement strand
AGTTTTTCAGACAGTTTTTTATTGAATTTTTAATTTATTCGCGTAAGTAGTTCTTTGACAAATATATAAATTTTAAATTAGGAATTACGCCGCTTTGTTGAATATTTTTGCCGGCGTTGTGTAATCCAGGCTTGAATGCTCCCTCGAATTATTGTAAAAATTTACAAACTCGCTGCAGCATCTATGCAAATCCGTACCATTTTCAGGAAGTTCTAAATATATTTTATCATATTTGATAGTCCTGAAAAACCTCTCTACAAATGAATTGTCTGTAGCTCGTCCTTTTCCGTCCATAGATATCAGTATGTCTTGTTCTTTAACGAAGCTAATGTACTCTTCAGATGTAAACTGGCTTCCCTGATCTGAGTTGATTATTTTGGGAGAGCCATATCTTAGAATGGCATCAGAAATTGCATTTACAACCCACTCAGCTGTCATTGTATTTGACAAACTCCAACCCACAAGATATCGACTGTAGATATCAATTATTGCAAAGAGATACATATAACCCTTTTTTAGAGGGATATAGGAGATATCTATTGCCCAAACATGATTGGTTTCATTTATCGGTAAGGTTCTCAAAAGGTAGGGATACTTGTATTTAGCCGGATCACAAAATGTTGTTCTGGGCTTACAATAGATGGTCTTTATACGCATCAAACGCATTAGAGAACGTACCTTGTATCGGCCAATATTGAAGCCCAAACGTTTTAAAGCTTGATACATTCTTCTGGTTCCTCTGGTTGGATCTTCAGTATAAAGAAAATCAATGTTTCTCATTATTTCAAGCTCTAAAGAACTCGCAACGGATGGCGTATAATATAGTGAGCTCCTGCTGATGTTGAGCAACTCACATTGTTTGCAAAGAGAAAGCTCCGCGCTCTCTTTTTCAATCAGATTCTTCCGCTGATCCATAGGAATCATAGTACTTTTTTTTTGAGCCAATCGTTTTCTACCTTTAACTGACCTATTTGTTTGAAAAGTTCTTCCTTTTCCTTTTCGGCGTCTTGAATAGTCTTTTTGTCCTCATTCCCTTTGCTGAAAACACTTGCTGCATTTTCCAGAAACTCTCTTTTCCAAATGGAAATCAGATTGGGGTGTAATTCAAACTGTTCTGCCAGCTCGCTAAGAGATTTGTGTTCTTTAATAGCCTCCAAAACTACCCGGGCTTTGAATTCGGCTGTGAATTTGCGTCGTGATCTTTTCATAATGACAGAAATTTAATTGTTTATTAATTCCTGTCCAAAATTTTTAGACCATTACAGTTTTGCAAGTTATCACTATACCATAATATCTACTTCCCCCTTATGGAAGAAAGTTAACTAATCGATGTAAATTGTTAATTTTCTTGCAATGATATGTTCACATTTTCCTCTTCAATTGGTCGATTTAGAAAATCGTATTCCTTAATGTTATTGTATTTTGCCTTAAATGTAGGACTATTATATATCTCTATCATCGTTGGAATGTCAGTAGTTTTCTCCGTATTATAATATCTTTTTACAGTAATCAAACTCAGACCTGATTTCTCAGCAACAGATTTCTGCGTTATTATTTTTCCTTCGCAGAACAGATCTTCCTTCGCTTTAAGGATCTTTTCAATTGATGCGTTTTGTCTGATTTTCCCATTTAACTTACTTGCGATAACTTTTTTCTCTCTTCCGGTTAATTGTGAATTCTTGCTGAAGTGAATATATTTATTTCTAACTCGGTAAAAATTGTAATTTTCATTGCCGATAATTGAGTTATATACAAATAAGAATAGGCTTTTCAATTTTTCAATACGCATTTTGGGGTTTGCGTATCTTTCATTTATATAATATAGGTATGAATACAAATAATTGGGATCAATTCCTGGATTTAAATATACCAGTATGTGGATAAATCCAGTATACATATTATACTTAGTGTTATCTCTTATCTTATTTGGAAATCTAATTTCTACAAAATCAACCTGTTGATAATCTACATTTAATTTATCAGTTTGAACTTCAGTTCTGGTTTTTATTTTTTTTAATACTTCTTCGAACTGCAAAACAGATAAGGTATCAGTCAATAGATTATTATTAATAGTATACAATATGGATTGACTGATACCTTTTTTAACTTGAATTAATGACGTATCTAAATAAGTTTCGTTTTCATAATTTACGAACACTTCAGAATCGTATGAGATAAACATAGGGTGATTTATTCCTTTGCTCTTTTTATCGATTTCCTCAGCATCAAAAATTGTGCTTCTTATATGTTCCCATATATTCTCATACTCACTCAAAGAAGAAATTTGATTCGTTATTTTAACGAGGATAAGTATTCCACCACCACTTGATGATATTGATACCAGAGAAATAACATCATGATAAGTGCTGATAACTCGACTTTTTAACTCTTGAACGTTGGAATCGTCATCGATATCGAAATACAAATAGCCGGAGAATGATATAAAATTGTCCTTGAAATTGGATTTATTGAGGCTCCTCGCTTTTAGAATACAGCTCGGAGTCACAAATGATAATTTTTCCTTTAAAGGTTTGTAGGATTGATCCTTTGATTTTCTCAGAATCCGAATTTTTTCAATCAGATTTTTTTGGGGATTATGTTTTATTCTCTTGACCAAAGACGAGAGGTCAATTGTGTTATTTGGAGTTTGTTGTTTAATTCCATTTTCAAAACATGAAAACATCTTAAAAAGTAATCCCCAAGATTTCATTGTTGCGAAAAACTACTCTCAAGGGGGTACCTATATATCTTATGTACGTCCGTTTATCTCGCAACTAATAAATATGTACGAAAAGAATATATGAAAATTTATGCAAAAAGTCAAGCGTAAATTATCATTTTAGTAAATAATATGTCGGATCAAATCCAGTATATCCCAGGTTTGATTTAATCACTTCAAAGTACGGGCGGATAAAGAATATTGGCCACAGGGTTACAATTCAAAATTAACCCCTCAAATTTGCTCTGGGATATAGCCGGTGAATTATTCCAATTTACAGAAAGTATAATACATGTTTTTTTCCAAGGTGGACGAGGTACGAGATGAATTGATAAAAATCAAAACTTTACTGGACGGACGGATGCCAGAATCAGTATACCACTTTCGTTGTCCGTCCTTCCCGGAAACTTTTCAAAAATGAGGTTTTATCTTGTCCTCGTCCACCCCCCCTTCTGTAATTTGTAATTTTTTGGCAAAAAATATTTTTATCCAAATGACTAATATCCAAAATAATAGAAAATTTTGGAAAAATTTCAGAGAGACCATTGTGCTCACTATATAAATGGTAGAAAAAGGGGGAGGGGAGGGCGGATACGGAGGGTAGGGGACTGGGTATATACTGGGAGGGGGGGGGAGCGGGTTGATATAACCCAGAAATTTGTTTAGTACAAAAATTCAATTATGGAATGTACTCAATAACACTGGATTAACAATCATCTTGAAAAGGGAATTCTATTGGAGCATGATCCGCACAGTAACAAAATTTGTTTAGTACATGTAAGAGTGTTATTGACACGTAAAATCTCATCCTTTGCAAGGGCGATCTGCTCCACAAATTGTTTAGTACCATTTAATTAGCTCCTTCTCCCGCTGCAGATCCGCTCCTTCCACCATAAATGTTGTTTAGTACGATTAAATCGGTCCATTTCACCTGTTATGTCCCGTCTTAACGGGGCGATCTGTTTTACAATTTGTTTGGTACCGGAGATTACTGTCAATCCTATTGTCGATTTACAATATTTTGAATGGGGTTAATTGGAAATAATTTCTCAATGTGCTTATATTCAGCGTTGAGAGTAATTTTCTCATTTGCTTGCAGTTCAAATACGAAATGTCCCTTTATTATGGATTAATCTATGGCGAAAATGCTAATAATCAGCCATGTAATTTCTTTTTCTCATTTTTTTTACATATATTATTATCAAATAGTTAAAATATGGATTAAGGTTTTAAGTACGCTTCTCTTTGGGGGATTTTTTCATAAGTTGTTTTATTGGAGAGATTGCAGAAGTGTTGCAACAAAAGAAAAAATAAGGAACATAGTTGAACTGTCCAACATAGTTCCACCGCTTTTATGAATTCATAAAATGGTATCAGATGAAAAATGTATAGAAATTTTAACAAAATATAATGAAAACGAAATTTCTAAAGACGATATAAAATTAATAAGGTCTTTTTTGTACGAATGGGCATCAATTGAGATTAAGATAGAGAAGGAGAAAGGTATATGAAGAGAGTAATACTATATACAAGAGTTAGTACTGAAGAACAGTCTCAGGGTAATAGTTTGCAGTATCAAAAGACCTTCTTGGAGAATTATTGTAAAATTAATAATTATGAGGTAATCAAGTATTACGAAGAAGATCATTCTGCTAAGAATTTTAATAGACCCAAATGGCTTGAATTAACTGAATATTGTAAAAAGAATAAGAGTGACATTGATACGATAATATTTAGTAGATGGGATCGTTTTTCAAGAAATCATGAGGAGGCGATGGCTCAAATAAAACATTTCAAAAAACTTGGCATTGAAATCAATTCTGCAGAAAACCCACTTGATTTGTCGAACCCTGACAACAAAATACTCCTCGCTATGTACTTGGTAATGCCAGAGATTGAAAACGATAAAATATCGAAACGAACAAAAGAAGGGACACACGCCGCACAAGTAGCTGGAAAATTTACCAACAAAGCCCCAAAAGGATATAAGAATGTACAATATTCTGATAAGGATAGAATGATTGTCCCTATCGAAACTGAAGCCCCGATTATTCAATATGCATTTAATGAGTTGTCCAAGGGTGTTAAAAGTATTGAATACGTTAGGAAAGAGGTCAATAGAAAAGGTGTTAAAATTGGAAAATCAGCATTCCCTGAACTTTTAAAGAACCAAGTTTATATAGGAAAAGTATTTGTTAAGGCATGGCTTGATGAAGAAGCATATTGGACAAAAGGGTTGCACGAGCCGATAGTGGAAGAGAAGGTGTTTTGGGATGTACAAGAACTTCATTTCAGAAAAAAACCAAGACAAACCAAACTTTGTCGAGCGGCTGATCCCGATTTTTATCTAAGAAGATTTTTAGTTTGTCCACATTGTGGAGGAGTATTAACCGCTTGTTATTCTAAGGGTAATGGAGGACTGTATGGGTATTATAAGTGTCCTCACTGCAATAAATTTAATTATAGTGCAATTAAGGCAAATGAGAAATTTGTAAAATATGTAAAACAACTTATACCGAATGATTCAATATTGGAATTATATAAAGAAATCATTAAAGACTTGAAAAAGGAGAATAAGTCGGAAATATTAAAAGAGATATCAAAGCTAAAAAACGACCTGACTACAGAGGAGAATCGTTTAGTATCAATTGACACCAATTTCATGGATGGAAAGATAAGTGGAGAAGATTATATGAGGATGAAAGCTAGTATAGATGAGAGAAAGTTTAATATAAATAGCAGACTAACTTTACTGCAGCCTGGCAATTCAGATTTGGAAAATAAATTTGATTACGCAATTGATGTAATAAGGAATATGGATGTAATACTGTCTACAGGAAAGGCCGAACATAAAATTCAACTCATTGGTTCGATGTTTCCTGAAAAAATTCAATTTGATGGTGAAAATTATCGAACCAATTCCTATAACAAAGTATTAGAGTATATCTTTCAAGAAACCAATGTGTTAAAAGGAGAAAAAAAAGAAGAAACAGATGAAAAATCCGTTTCTTCCGTTTCTGTACCCAGAGCCGGTTTTGACAAGTCCAAAATTATCAAAATAAACCCAATTGAGAACAAAGGATAATGTATTGATATACAATATATAATGATTGATTTTGATTGTGAGTGTTTGGATGCAATTTAGGTGCTTTTCCAAAAATGCGGACAAATTGCGGACACGGGAATATTGTTTTTTCAACTATTTATTTTACCTTTGGAAAAACAAATTTACGGCTATGGCACAGACCAATTTTTACATAGGAAAAACTGTCAATAATGCGGGAGAATCCGAAATAAATCTGCGATTATATGTTTCTCGCGATGTTCGTATCCGAGTGGGTAGCGGTATTTGGATTGACCGAAAACGGTGGGGAAAGAAAAATGATATAAATATTCCGTTGATACAAGGCGAGGAAAGAGAAATATTGCTTGGAAAGCGTGCCACGCTCAAAACCTTAACCGATTATCTTGAAAACTTAATAAATACAAGCGATGACAAGACTTCAATCACACGCGAACTGATTGAAAAAGAGATAAAAAAGTTCTATAAACCCACACGAAAGAAAGCTGAGCCCAAAGAAGAATCGTTTTTTGACGTGATGGAAAAATACCTTTCGACACACAAATTATCCGAACCTCGCCGTAAAAATTTCAAAGTCATTGTCCGAAGTTTACACCGATTTGAACTGTTCAAAAAGAGAGATGGATACAGAAATTTCAAACTCACTTTTGCCAACCTATCTTTGGATATTTTACAGCAGATAGAAGACTTTCTTGGAAACGAAAAAGAAACCTTCCTGAAATATCCCGAAATTTACGAAGAATATCCCTATTCGTCTAAAATAGCGGTGAAAACGCCAAAAAGAAAACGTCCGCCGACAGTAGACAAAGACGGAAATATTGTCCCCAAGGGAATGCCCAAACCACGCGGACAAAACTCGGTTGCCGATATGATGATTCGCTTTCGCAGTATCATAATTTGGGCAAATGACAATGGATATGCCACAAATAATCCGTTTAAGAATTTTACCGTTGGCGAAATTGTATATGGAACACCCATTTACATCAGCAACGATGAGCGGAACAGACTTTTGGAAACCGATTTATCTCACAATAAGGATTTGGAAACCCAACGCGATATTTTTGTGTTTCAATGCCTGATAGGTTGTAGAGTAAGTGATTTGTATAAAATGACTTACAACAGCATTATTGATAACGCCATAGAATATATCCCAAGAAAAACAAAAGAGGAACGTGCAATAACCGTTCGCGTTCCATTAAACGATACCGCAAAATCTCTGATTGAAAAATACAAAGATTACGAAAGAGGAAGTTTGTTCCCTTTCAATACCGAACAGGACTATAATCGTAAGATAAAAGAAGCCTTTCAAAAAGCCGGACTTGACCGTATGGTTACGGTTCTCAACCAGCAAACCCGAGAAGAAATTCAAAAGCCGCTTTATGAAGTAGCGTCTTCTCACATGGCAAGACGGAGTTTTATCGGTAATATTTATAAAAAAGTGAAAGACCCAAATTTAGTCGGAGCATTGAGCGGACACAAAGAAGGCAGCAAGGCTTTTGCCCGCTATCGAACGATTGACGATGAAATGAAAAAGGAATTAATCGGAATGTTGGAATAAATCCGTACTTTTGCACTAAATCTTGCAACACAATATGATAACCAAAGAAGAAATACAAATTTTATTGAAAGATATTGAAAACGAACGAGTAGAAAGAACAATATCAACCACGAATACCGACAAATTCGCGATAGCCATTTGTGCTTTTGCTAATGATTTGTCCAATAAAAAACTCCCCGGTTATCTATTTATAGGAGCTTATGACGATGGCACATTGAGCGGATTAAAGGTTACGGACGAATTATTGAGAAACTTAGCCGGATTACGTTCTGATGGAAACATACAACCCAAACCGGCTTTAATGGTCGAAAAAATCTCTTTCCCCGAAGGCGATTTGGCAGTAATAGAAGTACAGCCAAGCAAAAATACACCGGTAAAATACAAAGGTACAATTTATGTGCGCATTGGCGCGCGAAAAAGTGAAGCTAATGAGGAAGAAGAACGGATTTTGCGTGAAAAAAGCGAAATAAAATCGCCCACTTTTGACACAACCCCTTGCCAGCATACCACTATCGAAGATTTGGATGTTGACTTATTCAAATCCGATTATTTGCCGAAATTTGTCAAACCAAATGTATTGAAGAATGATAAAAGAGAAATCAAACAACAGTTGGCTTCACTACAACTCTTTGATTTGCCTCACGATTGCCCCACCGTTGCCGGAATTTTATTGATAGGAAAAGACCCAAAACGTGTTCTTTTCGGTTCGTATATTCAATATGTGCAATTTGCAGGGAAAAATCGCGCGTCGAAAGTGTTGAACGAACGGCAGTTTTCGGGCAATTTGCTTACGATGCTGAAAGAAATAGACTATTTCATCAAGTACACCATTCAAAAGCAACGCCCTGTGTTTGTAACGGTTTTGCGGGAAGAAATGAAAATCAATTATCCGTATGAAGCTATCCGAGAATTGGCAATGAACCTCGTTATGCACCGCAATTATCAAACGAATGCACCGGCAAAATTCTACGAATATTCCGACAGAATAGAAATGGATAATCCAGGCAATTTGTATGGTAAGGTGCGTCCTGATAATTTCCCTAATGAAACCGATTACCGCAATCCCGTTATAGCCGTGGCGATGAAAACTCTCGGCTACGTTAATCAATTTGGCAGAGGCATTGAAACGGTTCAGCAAGAATTGGTCGCAAATAAAAACGGATTGGCAGTGTTTCAGTTCGATGATATTACCACATTCAAAGTTACTGTAAAGAGTGCGGATGCAAAAATGGAGAGCGATACAGAAATGAATGTCGGAGAAATGTCGGAGAAAAATGTCGGAGAAAATAGTGGTACAGAAAACGGTGCAGATGATACAGATAGTGAAGCAAATGGTATAGAAGATGGTGCAGATGATACAGAAAGTGCTATTGATGATACAGAAATTGATACAGATGATACAGAAAATTTGTCTTCACGAGAAAAAAACATAATTAATTTGATGAAAGACAATAATTCTATTTCAAGAAAATTGTTGGCAAAAAAAATGGGCATAAGCACCGCAACTGTTGCACGAGATATTACTTCCCTTAAGGAAAAAGGCGTCATTAAACGCATTGGCGGAGACAGAGGCGGCTATTGGAAAATAAAATAAACCCCAAAATGATGGATTATCGCAAAATCAACAGCCATATTATTCTGCTCTTATTGGTGATGATTGTCAGCTTGGCAATAGCTATGATTGGGCGAAGAGTTGTGCTTGAAAATGGTTTTGATGAAGGCACAGCCAATCTGACCCTTGTGATAATTCTCGGCGTATGTGTCATAGCCTACCTCGTTATTTTGGCAACATTAGCTCACGTTATTATTCCGTGGATAATGCAAAAACTACCAAACAGGACAAAAATTGAGCATAAAGCCATAGACAATGCTACTATTACCAATGAAAAAGAAAACACATTGGAGCTCGCCAACCAATCAAGGCAAACATTTGAAGAACGACAGATAGAAGAGCTAAATGAGAAAATCAAGATTTTCCTTACCTATTCTCATTTGTCAATAGCCTTGCTAATAACGGATGAAGATTTGTTGCAACTCGACAAATACATCGAATGTTATGCAAGAAAAATAGACCTTCCGGAAAACATTACCCTTATTAAAACCAAAAGAGTAAACAACAATGATGTTATGCGTTTCGGTTGGAATATGGCGAACTATTTTGACTACGAGAAGCAAGAAGTCGTTTCGTGGCTTCAAACGATATTTTCAGAAATGCAAAAACTTGATGCTTCATACATTAAAGGCAAACTCAAACATCGAACAAAAAATCAAATCATCCCCATAATTGAAGATATTCCCCAATATTTAGAGGAACAAAAAAAGTAAAAACAGCTTATTTTCGGAGATTTTAAAGAGATATTCAAGAGATTCCAAGTGATTTTGGTCTCTGAATTATCTCTTTTTTTATTTGCATCGGATTCAAACGAGTCCGAAAGTAAATAAATGTATAACCCTAAAAATTTCCGATTATGAACTATCGAGATTTATTGAATTCTGGTGCGAATGTTAGCATTACACTCAAACTGGACGATTTACGAGAAATTTTCAGCGAGATAAACGGCAGTCTCAAATCAAGCTCAAAAGAACAGCAACCTGAAGAATTTCTAAGCCGTAAAGAAGTATTATCCATCCTTAAAATTGATTCTTCCACCCTATGGAGTTGGGAGAAAACAGGTTACATCAAATCATTCCCGTTCGGGGGACGCAAACGCTACAAATCAGTAGATGTCGAAGCTATCCGCACAGGCAGGAAAGGAGTTCGATATGCAAAATAACGAAAAATACATCCGTGTCGGCACTACTTTGTACAAATTAGTCAAGCGACCACTTATCAGCGGAGATTATCTCGAAGAAAAAATCCCGTGGACTTATGAAGTGCTTCGGCAAGACTATGGTAAGAATAACCTGCCTGAAATAGAAAAATACGATGGTTTCTGCATCATTCCAAACCATTTGGACTATAAACAAGTTCACGGAACGTATTTAAACCAATATGAGCCTGTTTGTCACACTATTTATAACGGCGACTTTCCGTATATTCGGCTGTTTCTCGAACACATCTTTGAGGAACAGATAGAGTTGGGCTTGGATTATATCCAAATCCTTTATACCCGACCAACACAAATGCTTCCTATCCTTTTATTAGTCTCCAATGAAAGGGAAACAGGCAAGACCACTTTCCTGCGCTTTCTAAAAACAATCTTTGGAAAAAATGCCACATTCAACACCAACGAAGACTTCAAAAGCCAATTTAATGCCGATTGGGCTAACCGCCTTTTAGTGTTGGTAGATGAACTTCTTCTGAATAAAATGGAAGATACCGAAAAGATTAAAAATCTATCAACGGCAGGCGATTATAAAATTGAAGCCAAAGGAAAAGACCGCAGAGAGATTGAGTTCTTTGCCAAGTTTGTGCTGTGTTCAAACAACGAGAAAAACCCCATCATTATTCCAAAAGAAGAAATCCGGTTTTGGGTGCGAAAAATCAAACCGGTGGACAACGACATCACTTCGTTGAGGGAGCTGATGACAAAAGAAATTCCTCACTTTCTGCATTTTTTAATCAATCGAAAATTATCCACTACAAACGAATCGCGGATGTGGTTCAAACCCGCCATACTCGAAACACCGGCATTGAACAAAATCAAGAAATACAATTCAAGTAAAATCGAAATTGAAATGGCGTCTTACAGTCTTGAAGTAATGGAACGTCTGGAATTAAATACATTTCAATGTTGCCCGAAAGATTTTTTGGATATGTTGAGAAACGCGGGTCTTAAAGCCGACATCATTCAGATAAGAAACATTCTGAAAGACAATTGGGGACTTCGTTCGGAACACAACAGCGATTACACATTCTACTGGATTGGTTTTGACGGAGAAATTACCCCAATGAAAAGAAAAGGAAGATTTCTGGAAATTGAAAAAACGCTGGTTGAAAAAATTCTGTTGTAATTTTTCTTTTCGTAGGTAACTGTCATATAATCAGATAGAATAGAATAACAACAAGCATACAACAAGCATACAACAAGTTTGGAGTTGTTGGAAACAAGATATATTCCGATATGTTTCTGTTGCTACTTTGTTGTCCTTATAAACTATTTATTAATAATCATTTAAATAGATTTTACAACAAAACTACAAAAAAACTGCACAATGACGATAGACAATATAAAAAGAACAATATCAATAATGGAATATCTTAAACGGCATGGAATAAATCCTGTGAAAAAATATCCGAGATATGTAATATACAAAAGCCCATTTCGAGACGAAAACACTCCAAGTTTTTCTGTTAATCCTGCTAAAAATCTGTGGTATGACCACGGAATAGGCAAAGGTGGAAGTATTATCGACCTATGTATGGAGATGCACAATTTTTCGAAAAATCAAGCGATTGCCTTTTTAGATGAAAAGGTAATCGATAACGCCGAAACATACCAAAACTCGTTTTTTGCGTCCCAAAACTCGGAAAATAGTAATGCAGAAATGACAATTTCCAACGTACTGTCACTTGAACATCCCGCGCTTATACAGTTTTTAGAAAGTCGCAAAATAAACACGAACATAGCTAATTTCTTTTGTCGTGAAATTCACTTTCAAGTCAAAAGAAAAAACTACTTTGCCATTGGGTTTAAGAATGATTTAGATGGTTTTGCTTTGAGAAATAAGATTTTTAAAGGATGCGTTGCCCCTAACTATATCACCACTTTCAACCGCCAAACGGCAACGGTGCATCTTTTCGAAGGATTTATGGATTATCTCAGTCTGCTCACTCTGCAAGCCGGGCAAGCTTATGTTTCAGCAGTTGTGTTAAATTCAACCGTCAATCTTGAAAAAGCCATTCCTTTTCTTACGAAACACGAAAAAATCAACGCTTTTTTGGACAACGACGAAGCCGGACAACAAGCGTTGGGAAAATTGCAAAATCTCAAACTACCCGTTGTGGACATTTCAAAAAGATACGCCGAATACAAAGATGTGAACGATTATTTGTGCGGAAAAAAACTCCCCAAATTTCAGAAGAAAGAGACAATCAAAATAGAAATTCAGAAGCCGAAAATCGGCAAGCGTTTCAAACGCTAATTCCACGGAATGGACACCGAGCATTTCCGCCAACGAAAATGCCGTAGCTTATTAGGGAATTTTCTTAACAGTCCGCTGAAGCTACCTTAAAAATTCCCCAATAAGCCAAAGGGGATGCCCCCTTTGGAAACCCCAAGTTCGCCTAAACTCACTTAATTTACAAACACATTTTTATGGGCTATGCCGTATTACATTTGGAAAAAACAAGCGGAACCGACTCCGCTATGTCGGCACACATCGAGCGAACTATCGCTCCCAAAAATGCCGACCCCGAACGCACGCACCTCAACCGGGAATTGATAGAATTTCCCGATGGGGTACGCAACCGAACTCAAGCCATTCAACATCGGTTAGAAAATGCCGAATTGAAACGTAAAATCGCGAAAAACCAAGTCCGGGCAATCAGAGTATTGCTTACCGGAAGTCCCGATGAGATGAAACAAATCGAATCCGAAGGCAAATTGGATGATTGGTGCGATGACAACCTGCATTGGTTGCGAAAAACCTATGGCGTGGAAAACATTGTTTCCGCCGTGTTGCATTTAGACGAAACCACACCGCACATTCACGCCACGTTAGTACCGATAGTTAACACCGAACGTAAGAAAAAGAAATCGGAAGCACAGGTAAAGAAGAACTATCGCAAGAAAAATCCCAACGCGGCGCGACTTTCTGCCGATGATGTGATGACGCGCGTGAAACTCAAAGAGTATCAGGACACGTATGCTGAAGCAATGGCGAAATACGGCTTACAGCGTGGCATTGACGGTTCGGAGGCTCGGCATATTGGCACGTCGCAGTTTTACAGAGAACTTTTTGCCAAAAACGAAGAGTTGAAAGACAACATCGACAAACTACTACACAAACAAACCGATGCTGAAAAGAAACTATCACAAGTAAAGTCCGAAGTGAACAAAGAGAAATTCAAAAACGCCAAAGCAGAAATGGGCGCAAATTTAATGGACGGCGTAAATTCGCTTTTCAGCGGTTCAAAAGTAAAACAACAACAAGCGGAAATCGAAAAACTGCAATCGGAAAACGTCACGCTGAAAGATGAAAACCGCTCGCTGAAAGCCAAAATGCAAACCCTGCAAAAGGAATACAAAACCACCACCGATAAACTGCGTGCCGAACTAAAAAAAGTGTATGAAATCTTTCCGAAACTTCGGGAACTGCTTTCCATTGAAAGAATGTGCCGTTTGGTCGGCTTTTCCGATGATTTAACCAAGCGGATTTTAACAGGAGACAAAGTCGGTTTCAAGGGCAGTCTGTATTCAGCCGAATACAAACAGAAATTCTCAACTGAACATTCCGTTGCACAAATGGAACCGGAGCCGAAACAACCCGAAAAACTTCGCCTTGCCATTGATGGAGTGGATATTATCGAATGGTTTCGGCTGAAATATCGAGAATTTCAACGAAGCATCGGAATAACTTGGGCAGAGAAAAATATAAACAAAGGAAGAAAAGTATAGTTTTTCAAAAAAACATTATCTTTGCCGAACTATAAAGCGAAAATGTATGAAAAAAGCATTGGGACTTATTCTCTTGTTGCTTGCCAATGTGATAATGTTGGCTCATACGTCTATTCCACACCACCATCACGACCAAATACCGGTTGCAATTATTAACGACACCGGACACAGCCACGATGGAGAAAACCATCACCATCATCATCACGATAACAACATTCCTGTAGAACAAAATTCATCTCCAATCGAACATTCCGATTTAACCGAAGATTGTTTATTGTCAGCTACCTATATCCGGTTTGATAACAATTTAAGTTTACTAAAATCATTTTTTTCTTCTGCAAAAGCTTGTCCGTTATTTTTACTTCCGTTTGAAATTCATATTCCTCAAAACGATTATGGCGAATTACCCTTCCGGGAGAAACCATACATTGTTCACTATTATCAAAATTTTGTTTCTCAGTCAATAGGATTGAGAGCGCCCCCCTTTTGCTGATTTTTCAATTCGTTTTTTTCTCATTTTTATACTGATAGCCAATTTATAGCCGGGCATTAGTATCAAGTTATTTATTAATAAATTTAAAATCAGCAACAATGAAATCAAGAATATTATTAGCAATTTTAGCTACAGGTTTATTTTTCCTTACCGCTTGCACAGGTAAATCAGCCCAAAACACACACACCCACGAAGACGGCACGGTTCACGAAGAACACGCAACGGATCAAGCAGTTCCACAGCAAGAAACATTTAAAGTGGAAGCCGACACAGCCGTAATTGAGCGCGACACAACTCAGCACAGCCACTCACATGACGGGCATACCCACAGCCACTAAACTTGTAGAAAAATGAAAGCATATAGTTTAGTAATGGCTATGCTATTGGCAGTTGCCGTAGCAGGTTGCACCCAAAAAGGTAGCACCGAAGATGAACACGCCCACGATGAAAATCTACAATTGACTGCATACGGGAATTATTTTGAAGTATTTGCAGAAGCTACACCTTTCGTCGTAGGGCAGACAAGCGATATTTTAGCCCATTTTTCTTTCTTGAATAATTTCAAACCCCTGACAAGTGGAAAAATCACCGCAAGTTTAATTGTAGGCACAGACGGCATCCGCCAAACGCTGGAAAATCCCTCAAGCCCCGGAATTTACAAATTTTCGCTGAAGCCTGTAAAAGCAGGTGTTGGCAAAATTGTTTTTGATGTTCAGTCCCCCGAAATCAATTCGCAAGTTGTCATTCCCAATATCCGTGTGTATGACAACGGACACGATGCACAGCACGACGCTTCTGATGCCGTAGTAACGAGCAGCAATGGAGCCGTGTTTACAAAAGAACAGAGTTGGAAAGTAGATTTTGCTACCGAAGAAGTCCGGCGTGAGCCTTTTGGAGGAATAATCCGCACCGTTGGGCAGATACAGCCTTCCACAGGCGATGAACGGGTTGTTTCTGCGAGAACAAGCGGTATCGTAACTTTTTCAAGCAACAACGTTGTGGACGGAAAAGCAGTTTCGGCAGGTCAATCACTTTTTACCATTGACGCGAGCGGAATGGCTGATAACAATTTGTCTGTGAGAGTTGCCGAAGCACAAAACGAATACAACCGTGCAAAAGCTGAATTTGAACGAAAAAGCGATTTGGCAAAAGATAATATCGTATCGCAAAGTGAATTGCTCAGAGCTAAAACCGATTTCGATAATGCCCAAGCAAATTACAATAACCTGCGTCGCAACTTCGGTAACGGCAGTCAATCGGTAAGTTCGCCAATAAGCGGGTACATTACAAGCGTATTGGTTCGCAACGGGCAATTCGCCGAAGCAGGGCAAACGGTATTAACCGTATCTCAAAACCAAAATCTGTTTGTTAAAGCCGAAATACGACCGAAACACTTCCAAAATCTCAGCGAGATAGCTACCGTCAATTTTAGAATGTTGGACAAGAGCCGAACCTACACGTTAGAAGAGTTGGACGGCAAACTCGTTTCATTCGGCAAATCCACAGACTTAGCCAATCCGCTTATCCCCGTTGTTTTTCAAATTAACAACCGTGCCGGTCTTCTGTCCGGCAGTTTTATCGAAATGTTTATTAAAACGCAGTCGGGCAATCAGGCAATTGCTGTAACCAACGATGCTGTTGTAGAAGAAATGGGCAACTATTTTGTGTATGTGCAACTTACGCCAGAATTTTTCGAAAAACGTTTGGTAAAGAAAGGTGGAACGGATGGAGTTTATACAGAAATTCTGGACGGGCTTAACGACGGCGAACGTGTAGTAAGCAAAGGCGCCATATTGGTTAAACTGGCACAATCGGCAGGAGCGGTAGATGCTCATTCCGGACACGTGCATTAAAAAATATGGAATTATGCTGAATAAAATTATTAAATTTTCACTCGACAACAAGCTGTTTATTTTGTTGGGTGCGGTTTTGCTGATAGTGGCAGGCACATACACGACACAAAAAATGGATGTGGATGTTTTTCCCGACCTTACAGCGCCAACCGTTGTTGTAATGACCGATGCACACGGTATGTCAGCCGAAGAAGTAGAAAGGCTGGTAACTTTCCATATTGAAACTTCGGTAAATGGTGCTACGGATGTCCGCCGGGTGCGTTCGGCTTCCTTGCAAGGCTATTCCTTTGTATGGGTGGAATTTGATTGGGGAACCGATATTTTCAAAGCCCGCCAGGTGGTAAGCGAAAAAATGGTAACGCTTGGTGGCGTGATGCCCGAAGGAATTATCCCTGTACTAGCACCGCAATCGAGTATCATGGGCGAAATTCTGTTGATAGGACTTCGTGCTGACACTACTTCGCTTATGGATTTGCGCACGACGGCAGAATGGACAATTAAACCTGCCATACTTGCTACCGGTGGCGTTTCGCAAGTGTCAATCATTGGTGGCGATTACAAACAATACCAAATCCTTGCCGACCCGCAACGGATGGATGCTTACGGCGTTTCGATGAACGAGCTGGCACAAGTGGGGCGCACGTTGAGCGTCAATTCCGCAGGTGGAGTAATCCGTGATTTTGGGAACGAGTATATGCTTCGCGGTATGGCTCGCAGTAACGACTTGGAAGATTTAAGCGAAACTTACGTAAAAACCGTCAATAACAAACCGGTTGTTATTGGCGATGTTGCCAATGTAGTGATTGGAAGTGCCGTGAAATTAGGATATGCTTCTGAAAACGCGGAACCAGCAGTAATTTTGGCTGTATCTAAACAACCCAATATCAACACGCTTTCCGTTACCGAAAACATTGAAAAAAACCTTGCCGAAATAGCCATATCTCTGCCTTCTGACGTAAAAATGAATACAAAAATATTCCGTCAGGCAGATTTTATCGAAGCTTCCGTTCGCAATGTTGGAAGTGCTCTGCTCGAAGGTGCTTTGTTTGTAATAATTATTCTCTTTCTTTTCCTGGCAAGTTTTAGAACAACGGTAATATCCGTTGTAGCTATTCCGCTTTCATTGCTGGGTTCGGTTATCGTGCTGTATCTTTTAGGAATGAATATCAACACAATGACGCTCGGCGGAATGACAATTGCAATCGGCTCGTTGGTGGATGATGCCATTATTGACGTGGAAAACGTATATAAACGACTTCGGCAAAACCATCGAAAGCCCAAAAGCGAAAGACAACCCATTACGAAAATAGTGTTCAACGCTTCCGTTGAAATTCGGGCGTCTATTCTGAATGCCACATTAATTATTATCGTAGCATTTATTCCCCTGTTTTTTCTAACCGGAATGGAAGGACGAATGCTGAAACCGCTTGGAGTAGCCTACATCGTATCGTTGTTTATGTCGCTGATTGTGGCAATGACCATTACGCCGTTGATGTGCAAACTGATGCTGACCAATGAAAAATATCTGGATAAAAATGAAAAAGACAGCTGGGTAGTTCGCAATCTGAACGCGATTTACAAAAAAACACTCTCTTGGACTTTGGCAAACAAAAAAGCGATACTTATTCCTACTATTGCCGTTTTTGTTTTCGCCGTAATACTGTTTTTCACAATGGGACGAAGTTTTTTACCCGAATTTAATGAAGGTTCGTTGGTAATTTCAGCCGTTACAAAACCGGGTGTTTCGTTGGAAGAAAGCCACAGACTGGGTAACTTAATAGAAACAGAGTTGTTGAAAATACCCGAAGTTAAAACAACGGCAAGGCGTACCGGGCGGGGCGAACTGGATGAACACTCGCAAGCAAGCAATAGCGCCGAAATTGACGTGCTTTTCACGTTAGGCAAAAAAAGAAGTCGTGAGGCCTTTATGGAAGAAGTCCGCGAAACATTGGCGGGAATTCCGGGTATGGCAACTACCGTTGGTCAACCACTCGGACACCGCATAGACCATATGCTTTCAGGCACGCGGGCAAACATTGCCATAAAAATATTCGGAAACGATTTAAGCACATTGTTCATTGTCGGCAATCAAATCCAAAATTCTATTAAAGAAATTGAGGGATTGGTCGATGTATCAGTTGAACAGCAAACCGAAACCCCGCAACTTCAAATACGTGCAAATCGTGGAATGTTGGCAAAATACGGCATCACAATTGAAGACTTCAACAAATTCATCGACCTGGCTTTTGCAGGAGAAAAACTGGCTGATATTTACGAAGGTCAGCGTAGCTTTGATTTGGTTCTTCGCCTTAACGAACACTACACAGGCAATATCGACCAAGTGCGTTCGGCATTAATCGACACCAAAGACGGTCGCAAAGTACCGTTGGAAGTGATTGCCGATGTGGTTTCCGTTGGTGGGCCAAACAGCATTTCACGCGAGAATGTTCAGCGTAAAATTGTTGTTTCTGCCAATGCTTCGGGAAGAGACCTGAAAAGTATTGTTGACGACATAAAAGCCAATATTGATGAGAATATCAATCTGCCCGAAGGCTATCGCATAGAATACGGCGGACAGTTTGAAAGCGCCGAAAACGCCGGACGCACGTTGATGATTGCTTCCGCATTGGCTATTTTGGTTATATTTCTTCTGCTTTACGGAGAGTTTAAAAACGCTACGTTTTCAGCCATTGTATTGGTCAATTTACCGTTGGCTTTGATAGGCGGAGTTTTTGCTGTGTTTTTCAGTTCCGGCATTGTGAGCATTCCGTCCATAATAGGATTTATCACGCTCTTTGGAATTGCCACACGGAATGGGATTTTGCTCATTTCCCGATATCAACACTTGCAACAAGCTGGCGAACCGCTGCACGAGACTATTCTGCACGGCTCAATTGACCGTCTTAATCCCATTTTAATGACGGCTTTGACGGCTGCGCTGGCACTTATTCCGCTAGTGCTTCAAGGCGGAAAGCCGGGTAATGAAATACAAAGTCCAATGGCAGTAGTCGTTTTAGGCGGGTTACTCACGTCAACATTGCTGAATATTTATATTGTTCCTGTTGTTTATGAAATCATTCAAAAAAGAAAAAATGAAGAAAACAGCCATTAAATTATTGATATTCTTGATACCTGTATTATCTTATGCACAAAGCGGGTATGACCCCATTTTACAAAGTATTGAAAAAAACAATACAACTTTATCAGCATTGCGGGAGCAAACCGAAGCTCAAAAAGTAGGCAATAAAACAGGGATTTTTCTGCCCAATCCCGAAGTGATGTTCAATTATCTTTGGAGCAATCCCAAAACCGTGGGAAACCGTACCGACGTTTCGGTAACTCAATCTTTTGATTTTCCCACGGCATACGGATACAAAAGGGACATTGCCGACTTGCAAAACTCCAATGCCGAATACGCGTATGAATGGGAAAAATTGAAACTTTTGCTTTCGGCAAAAAACAAGGTCATAGAATTGATTTTTTATAATGCAATGATAAATGAGTATGCCGTAAGACGGGAAAACGCCGAAAAAATTGCCAATACTTACAAAAGCAGATTGGA
The DNA here is from genome assembly GCA_001898165.1 of Bacteroidia bacterium 43-41. Lineage (GTDB taxonomy): Bacteria > Bacteroidota > Bacteroidia > Bacteroidales > Dysgonomonadaceae > Petrimonas. The sequence goes on along the minus strand of MKTD01000006.1, from coordinate 2,028 downwards.
AAAAGGAGATGCCAACATTCTCGAAGTGAATAAAGCACAGCTTAATTTGACGAAAATAGAAACTGAAATGACAAGTTTGGAAGCCGAACGAATAGCCTTGATTTCGGAACTGAAAAGAATGAACGGCGGAAATGAAATATTTGTTGAGCAGAATGAATTCATTATTTCACCTTTGCCGGATAATTTTGACAGTTGGTACAGCGACACAAAAATTCCGATGCTGAATTATATGAAAGGACAGATCGACATTGCCGAAGAACAAGTTAAGCTGGCTCGCGCATTGTCGTTACCAAAATTCAATATCGGATATATGAGCGAAAAAATCATTGGAGAACATTTTCAAGGTGTCACGGTCGGCGTTTCAATTCCGCTATGGGAAAATAAGAATAGCCAAAAATTTGCCAAAGCAAGGATGAAAACAACGCAGGTGATGCTCGATGACAGTAAAGTGCAATTCTACAATAATTTGCAACGGCTTTATCTGAAAGCGTCTGCACTGGAAAAAAATCTCGATAAATTCAAACAATCCATATCCACCAGTCGAAACGATACTTTGTTGAAAATTGCTTTGGACAAAGGCGAAATATCGTTGCTGGATTATCTGCTTGAAATTGGGCATTATTACGATGCCGTGATAAAAATCTTGGAAACAGAACGCGATTATGAATTAGCTGTTGCAGAATTTATGGCAATTGAATTGTTGTAATATTTTAGTACAAATGAGTAAATTTAACGAAATAGTAATCAAACCGTTCAGGACACTGAGAAACAAAACGTTCGGAAAAATTTTTGTTTCTCAGCTGTTTAGCCTTTTCGCAGATGCATTTATATGGCTGGGATTAGCCCTGTTATCGTATGAACTAAACCCTGAACGTTCTGCCGTTATTTTGGCTTCTGCACTTACAATGCGGGTAACGGCTTATATATTGTTTTCGCCGTTTTCAGGCGTCATTTCTGAGCATTTCAACAGAAAAAATATCCTTTGGATAACTCAAAGTTTCAGGATTGTAATCGTAGGATTATTGCCCTTTGTAACAAGCGAGTGGCAGTTATTCTTGCTGATTTTTCTGCTGAACGTTGCTGCGGCGTTTTTCACGCCAACATACCGTGCTATTATTCCGCAAGTAGTTGACCACAGTGAATATCGTGAAGCCAATGGTTTATCAATGGCTACTTTTCAGCTTTTGAGCGTTTTCGGCCCTGCTTTGGCAGGAGTTTTTGCCACGTGGCTTGGCGCAAAGCAGTTGTTTCTTGTAAGTGCAATATCGCTGTTAATCGGAGTGACAATCATTCTGTCCATTTCTGCCAATTCATTGCAAAAAGGAGTAGCAAGCGTAAAAGGCAGTTTACACGATGGCTGGCACGATGTGATTAAGGGAGTTCGCCTGCTTTTCGGAAACAAAATCCTGCGATTTTCATTAAGTATGGAGTTTGTTTCGGCAATTGCCGGAGCAATGGTGCTGGTAAATACAGTGGGATGGGTCAAAACTTCGTTATCTCAAGACGATGCCCATTACGGACTTATAATGGCATTATTTGGCGTAGGTGGCGCTATTACGGCTTTTTTGCTGGGTAGTTTAGACAAAACAAAAACACGTGCGTTATCGCTTATCAGCGGGGCGCTGTTGATCGGTGTAGCCATTAGTTTTGCCAATTTTGTGTCGTTCAACGGGCTGTTGGCACTGTGGGTATTTGCCGGAATTGGGCAGACACTTGCCGACCTGCCTTCCGAAACCCTAATCGGCGAAAACATTCAGTCCGGCGACCAAGGAAAAGTTTACGGATCACATTTCGCATTCTCTCACTTGTGGTGGTTCATTGCCTATCCTTTTGCCGGATTTTTGGGAACAACTTTTCCCAATTTGTCATTTCTGTACGGAGGAATAATATCTATATCCCTTGCTATTTTAGCAATTATTATCTTTAAACCGATATTAAAAATGCGGACAAATTGCGGACACGGAGAGTAAAACAAAAACGCTAAATTATTTGTTACGAATAATTTAGCGTTTTAAAATAGTACCCAGA
>MKTD01000005.1 GCA_001898165.1 Bacteroidia bacterium 43-41 | reverse complement strand
CGGCAAAATAACCTCAAGGTACGGGTACCGGCTGAATCCGTTCACAAGAAAGAACACGGAGTTCCACTCCGGCATAGATTTCAGGGGGCGGGTGGGGGACAGCGTCCAATGCACCGGCAGCGGGACGGTCGCCTTTGCCGGTAACAAGGAGGGGTTCGGGCAATGCGTGGTCATCCAGCACAACCCGAACCTGCAGACGCTCTACGGGCATCTCCGGCAGATACATGTAAAAAAAGGGGAACAGGTGGGCAGCGGGCAAACAGTCGGGCTGCTGGGCAACACCGGGAGGAGCACGGGGCCTCATTTGCACTATGAGATTATCGTAAAGGGGGAAAAGATTAATCCTGAAAAATATTTAAATTTTGATACAAAGAACAGTTATGATTAAAGAAGAGAAAAAAAGGGAAAACGGAGTTTCCAGGTTAGACTCCATGCCTATAAACACGATCATCGGCAATGACATTGTCTTTAAAGGTGATATTTACGGCGAAAGCGTGATCCGTATCGACGGCAGGGTGGAAGGGAATATTTCATTGAAACAGGGGATCATCCTGGGAGATAAAGCCTTTGTGGAAGGCAATATGGAAAGCGACTACATCATTCTTTTCGGACACATCAGGGGGAATGTTAAAAGCAAGGAGATCGTCCTGAAATCCACCGGCACCGTCCAGGGAGATATTGTGACCGATGCTTTGGAAATTGAAATGGGAAGCCGATATAACGGGAACCTGAAGATCAGCCGGATTGAGGAGGTTGAAGGGGGCGATTATGAACCCAAACCGGTAGAAATAGTTCCGCTTAAGCAATATGAAGACGAATAAGGTGCAATAATCTTGAAAATAGTATTGTAAAGACTCCCCGGATTAATTATTGGCAATGGATAATCGGCCAATGGGGTGCCGATCGCTTTATTATTAGTAAGTCCTTGAAGTTTTAAGCTTCAAGGACTTTTTTCTTTATCTATTGGCTAAATTACTTAACTCACTTGCATCTAATTCATCTTATGGATAAGCAAGGCGAAACGGTGTGGCTCACGCAGGCGCAAATAAAAATAACGGTTTATAGTTTATTTTGTGTGAAATAACATTTTTTTTAAAGTGGATTGCTTACATTTGTAGCCAATTTCTAAATTTTCGCAATTTAAAAAATGAAAAAAACACATTACATCATACTCTGTCTGCTGGGGGTTGTACTTGCCGGCACTTCCTGTAACAAAGGAAAAACCTATGCAGAGCTTCTGAAGGATGAGACCAGAGCTATCAATAAATTTATCTTGGAGAATAAATTAATTATTCTGGATAAATTTCCCGACAATCTGGTTTTCAAATCCAATGAGTTTTACCGTGATCCGGCAACAGGAGTTTATTTTAATATTATAGAACCGGGCGATACAGCCGCCGCTAAAAAAGTGAAAGAGGGGGAGGAGGTTTACGTGAGGTTCCAGGGGTTGAGGTATTTTACATCCAAGAACGATACAACCGAATACTCTAATCTCGACCCGATACGCAGCCCGTTTCCGGAAAATATTATTTATAGAGGCCCTGTAACCGTGAGAAGCCGCTCCCTGTATTCCGGTACAATCCCCGGTTGGGCGGTTCCACTCACTTATGTAGGACATGCGGGAAGAGTAAAGATGATCGTCCCTTTTAATATGGGATCACAAAGCGACCAACGATCCTATTCAACAACTTATTACGATAACATTCAATACCGATTAGAATCACAATCATAAAGCATTATGACACTCATTAAGTCCATATCCGGTATCAGGGGTACAATTGGAGGACGAGTGGGGAATAACCTCACTCCCGTTGATATTGTGAAGTTTGCATCGGCGTATGCCCTGTTTATCAAAAATTCAACCGGAAACGCAAGGCCGAAAATCGTGGTGGGCAGAGACGCGCGGATATCAGGCAATATGGTACATAGCGTGGTAACCGGTACCCTGATGGGCATGGGTTGCGATGTGGTGGATGTGGGTATGGCCACAACGCCCACCACAGAGATAGCCGTGGTGAAAGAATCGGCTTCAGGAGGTATTATCATTACCGCCAGCCACAATCCGAAACAATGGAATGCCCTTAAATTGCTGAACAGCAGGGGTGAGTTTCTTAATGCCGCCGAAGGCAATGAGATCCTGCAGATGGCCGAAGCGGAAAGTTTCGAATACGCTTCGGTGGATGAATTGGGCAAAGTAACCCATAAACAATACCTGCACGCTCATATCCAAAGCATTCTTCAGTTGGATCTGGTGGATACGGATGCCATAAAGGCCGCCCATTTCAGGATTGCGGTGGATGCCGTTAACTCCGTGGGAGGAAATGCCGTTCCCGAACTGTTGTATGCACTGGGGGTGAAGGAAGTGCTTAAATTACACTGTGCTACGCACGGAAATTTTTCGCATAACCCCGAACCGTTGCCGCAAAACCTGACCGAACTGGCATCGTTGATGAAAAGCTCCAGGGCTGATGTGGGTTTTGCCGTTGACCCGGATGTTGACCGGCTGGTTATTTATGCTGAAAACGGTGAGCCGTTTGGTGAAGAATATACGCTGGTTGCCGTATCGGATTATATATTGCGCCACACTCCCGGAAATACGGTTTCGAATCTGAGCTCGACACGCGCCTTGCGAGACGTTACCAGGCTACGGGGCGGCGAGTATTTTGCTGCGGCAGTAGGTGAAGTGCATGTGGTAACAAAGATGAAAGAGGTAGGGGCAGTTATTGGAGGCGAAGGGAATGGCGGTGTTATTTATCCGGCATCGCATTACGGGCGCGATGCGCTGGTGGGGATTGCTTTGTTTTTGACGCAACTGGCGAAATCGGGTAAAAAGGTAAGCGAGCTCAGAGCGGAGTACCCGGGTTATTTTATGTCGAAACAAAAAATAGAACTCACTCCCGATATCGATACCGATGTCATCCTGCAAAAAGTGAAAGAGCGCTTTAGCGGGGAACAGATAACGGATATTGACGGAGTAAAGATAGATTTTCCTGATAAATGGGTGCACCTGCGCAAATCGAACACCGAGCCTATTATTCGGATTTACTCGGAAGCAAAATCTCAGGAAGAAGCAGAAGAGGTGGGTAAACAGATTATTGATGTTATCAAAGAACTTAAATAAAAGAAAAATTAATTTTAGAAATTACCGTATATTAAGGCATACTTTGTTTTAGTTGCGGTAATTTTTTGTTGAATGAAGATGGTATTATAACATGAAAGAACGCTTGATCAGTGATGATGACGTAAGGAAGTTACACCCGGTTTTCCGGGGAAAAAATGGAGACAGATACATTAAGTGGGGAACGAAATTATCGGGACTCAATAAAGCATGTGAAATTTATGATAGATCCAAGCACCTGGCCGGAGTCGCCTTTACCACCGATTTACTCGACAAGTTAGGACTGAAACGCACCGTGATTAACGATCACGTTTTGGAACAATTTAAAGATAAGCCGTTTATTGTAGTTGCAAATCATCCCAACGGCCATGTGGACGGAATCGCACTTATCGAAACCGTAGCATCGAGGGTGAAAAACTTTAAGGTCATGGTTAACTTTATTCTGGGGTTGGTGGACACGATGGAAGAAAACTTTATAAAAGTGAGTCCGTACAAGCATACAGACAAAATGAAACACATTTCGCTTTCGGGAATAAAAGAATGTATCGATCATATCCGGAAAGGGAATGCGATGGGGTTTTTTCCCGCCGGATCGGTTTCCAGGTTGAAGTTTCACAACGGAAAGTTAATGATCTACGACCGCCACTGGCAGCCGTCGGTCATAAAACTCATACAGAAAGCCAAAGTCCCCGTAATTCCGCTTTACATCAATTGCCGGAACAGGTACCTGTTTTATGCTACACGGCTTATTAACTGGCGATTGCAGAGCCTTGTCCTGTGTCATGAGCTATACAACAAAAAGGGAAAAGAGATGACGTTGACATTCGGTGAACCTGTGATGCCCGATGTGATAAAATCGATAAGCAATACAGATGAATTAGGTGATTTTTTACGGGATAAAACCTATGCTTTGGCAAAAAAAAGGTAATTTTGTAAAAAGTGAAATGCGAATTACGAAAAGTGGGTTCACTCATAATTCATAACTCTTCATTCTTCGTTTTTAACTTTTAGTTTTTAGTTCTCAATAGAATGGCTAAACAAAATATACAACAGGTTAAACAGCGCTTCGGCATCATTGGCGTTTCTCCCGATCTGGACAGGGCTATCGATGTCGCTTTGCAGGTTGCGCCTACCGACCTTTCGGTGCTGATCACGGGTGAAAGCGGCGTTGGAAAGGAAAATTTCCCGCAAATCATTCACCAGTACAGCCGCCGTAAGCACGGGCCCTATTTCGCCATTAACTGCGGTTCCATTCCCGAGGGGACTATCGACTCCGAACTTTTCGGGCATGAGAAAGGATCATTCACAGGCGCTACGGCAACGCGCAAAGGATATTTTGAAGTAGCTAACGGCGGTACGCTTTTTCTCGATGAGGTAGGAGAACTGCCTTTATCCACGCAGGCACGTTTATTGCGTGTGCTGGAAACCGGAGAGTTTATAAAAGTTGGCTCTTCGCAGGTGGAGAAGAGTGATGTCCGGGTAGTGGCTGCCACCAACCTGAATATTGGTCAAGCCATTGAAAAAGGTAAGTTCAGGGAAGATTTGTTTTACCGGTTAAACTCGGTTCCCATCCGGATCTCTCCGCTTCGCGACAGAAAAGAAGATATTACGCTGTTATTCAGGAAATTTGCCGGTGATTGCGCCGAAAAATATATGATGCCACCCATCGCACTGACCGATGATGCCCGGGAAATGCTCAGGAATTTCCGTTGGCCCGGCAATGTCCGACAACTGAAAAATGTAACGGAACAGATATCGATAATAGAACACGAACGTGTGATTACATCCGAAATTTTGCAAAAATACCTGCCAAAGGAGGAAGTCGCATTACCTGTGCTGGCTTCGCATTCAAGAGAGTCGGATCAGAAAATCTTTTCATCGGAGCGGGAGATCTTGTATCAGGTCCTTTTTGATATGAAGAAAGACATTAACGATTTGAAAAATGTAGTGAAAAACATCCTGGAGGATGCGGCGGCAGCATCTGTTTCAAAGGATGAAAAGTCAATGCAGGACAAGACTACCGTAACGCTTCCATTGAAATATGAAGGCCTGATGCCTAAAGAAGCACAGTTTCAGGAAGCTACCGAAGTCGAAATTGCAAGCTTGTCGCTGGAAGATGCGGAGAAAGAGATGATCGTCCTTGCATTGGAAAAGCACAACGGTAAACGTAAGCTGGCCGCCGGTGAGCTGGGAATTTCGGAACGCACGTTGTACCGGAAAATTAAGGAATACAATTTGGAGAAGTTATGAGGAGAATAATAAACATAGGAGTGCTGTTTTTCGTATTGACTTCCTGTTCCATTTCTTATAAATTTAGTGGAGCATCCATTGATTATAATCTTACAAAAACATTGCAGCTGGGCACTTTCGTAAATCAGGCGCCATTGGTTTATCCGCCGCTGGAACCGCGTTTCAACGAGGCGTTGAAAGATATGTTTACCAGAAATACCCGGTTGCAGTTTGTGAATCAGAACGGCGATATGGAAATAGAGGGTGAAATTGTAGGTTACGAGCTCACACCGCTTGCTGTGCAGGAAGATGCGTTTGCTGCCGAGACCCGTTTGACGATGAACGTCCGCATGCGTTTCCGTAACAATAAAGTTCAAGGGCAAGACAAAGAGGAAACTTTTTCGGCAAACCGCACTTTCTCCAGTAATGTTAACCTGACAGACGTACAGGACCAGCTGATAAAGGAACTCACCGATGAAATCGTGGATCAGATTTTCAACGCGACTATGGCAAACTGGTAAAAATGGATAAATCGGAATTTTTTAGTTATATCACGGACGACAGGAAATTAAACGAGGAGAGCCTCGGCGGGTTGGAGAACTTAGTTGAAGAGTATCCCTATTTTCAGGCAGCACATCTGCTGTTGGCTAAGAACCGGTATATGACCCATCGGGAAGAATTTGAGAGGAACCTGTCAAAAACTGCTGCTTTCTGTGCCGACAGGAGCCGGCTTTTCTATCTTATCAACAACGAAAAATATGCCCGGTTTTTTCCCGAAGAAAAACCATTGGCCCGTACCGACAGAACTCAGGCCTTGTTGAACTCTTATTTGGATTCTTTTTCCGAAGAACCCCAGGAGACCCCGGAGGTTGAAATGAATATAGTTTCAACGGATTACCTCACCTATTTGCAAAGCTTAGAAAAAGAGGATGACGGGGAAACGGGCGAAGCCGGGCATAACGAATTTAAGCATCAGGACATTATCGATAGTTTTCTGGAAAAAGCTGCTGCTAATGAAATTACGATCACTTCGCCGAAACAAGAGCCATCCAAACAGCAAGAGGCAGATACAGAGCCGGGAACCGACGGGTTCCTGACGGAAACACTGGCGAAAATTTACATCAAACAAAAAAAATATGAGCAGGCGTTGACAATTATTCGGCAATTAAGTTTGAATTTTCCAAAAAAAAGTGTTTACTTTGCCGACCAAATTCGATTTTTAGAACTTTTGATGCTCAACGAGAAAAATAAAAAAGAATAAATATATGTATATTTTTATCACCATCCTTATTTTAATTGCAGCCATCCTGATGATCCTCATCGTGTTGGTGCAAAACTCAAAAGGCGGTGGATTGGCTGCAGGCTTTTCATCATCGAACCAAATAATGGGTGTTCGCAAAACTACCGACTTTTTAGAAAAAGCAACTTGGACGTTGGCCGTCACTATCATCGTTTTAAGTATATTAACAGCAAAATATACCACTTCGAGATCAACCGTTCCCCAATCGCAGGTTGAAGTGCAGCAGCCGGCGCCGCTTAACCCGGCCACAGCGCCCGATGTGACTCCTGTATTACCGGTGCAACCTGCTCCGCAACCGGCTGCTCCGCCTACGGAATAATCGGTTTCGCTTGGAAGAAAATATTAAAGAGAGAAGCTTAACGGTTTCTCTCTTTTTTTTGTCAATAGAGAAGTTATTTGCATTTAAACTTTGTGGATATGTTTTAAAGCATTAATTTTGTATTGCACTATTAATGAAAAATACTATATGAATGGAAAAACTATTGTAACCGGAGTTATTGGCGCCGATGTACACGCTGTTGGCAATAAAATACTTGCTTTTGCATTGGAACAAGCGGGGTTTAAAGTGATTAACCTGGGTGTTATGGTCGCACAGGAAGAATACATCGAAGCGGCACTGGAAACTAATGCCGATGCTATTTTGGTGTCGTCGCTTTATGGACACGGCGAAATTGACTGCAACGGCTTGCGCGAAAAATGTGATGAGGCCGGACTGAAAGATATCCCGCTTTTGGCAGGTGGAAACTTAGTTGTGGGGAAACAAAACTTTGAAGAGGTGGAAAAGCGTTTCCTGGCTATGGGGTTCACCCGCGTCTATCCGCCGGGGACAACTGTGGAAACAAGTATCGCCGATCTGAATGAGTTGCTTGGAGTACAATGAATATTCTCACTGCAGACATCGGCAGCACATACACCAAACTGACGGCGATTGATACCGTTGAGAAAAAAATTTTAGCAACTTCCACCGCCTTTACCACCATCGGGACCGATGTGGTAGAGGGCTTTATGTCTGCTTATAACAAGTTGGAGCAACGCGTCGGAGAATTCCGGTACGATGAACTGCTGTGTTGCAGCAGCGCCGCCGGAGGACTTAAAATGGTCTCGCTGGGACTGGTCCCCGAGCTTACAGCCAAGGCGGCAAAACTCGCTGCCGCAAGTGCGGGAGCCAAAGTGGTTAAAACATATGCTTTTGAACTGTCGCAGGCGGAACAGAACGAAATTTTCGAGATCAACCCCGATTTGGTTTTGCTCTGCGGCGGGACCGATGGCGGAAACAAAGAGGTGATCCTTGCCAATGCACGCCGGTTGTGCCGGGTGGAGCGCCCGTTCACCGTTATTGCCGCAGGCAACAAAAGCGCCTCGTTTGAACTGGAAGAGATTTTCCGCGCATCGGGAAAACCGTTTGTTATAACGGAAAACGTAATGCCTGAATTCAACAAGCTAAACATTGAGCCGGCCAGGCAAAAAATAAAGGAGTTGTTTATCAGCCGTATTATCAAAGCCAAAGGCTTGAGCCGCATTCAGAAAATGTGTAAAACCGATATAATTCCTACGCCGCTGGCGGTATTGAATGCCTGTGAACTGTTGAGCAAGGGCACGAAGAACGTGTCGGGATTAGGCGATTTGCTGGCAGTGGATATCGGTGGGGCAACTACAGATGTTTACTCCATTTGCAGTGGAAAGCCGACTCTCGAAAACGTGACCCTGAAAGGCCTGCCGGAACCGGTCAGCAAGCGTACCGTTGAGGGCGACCTGGGAATGCGCTACAGCCTTCCGTCGCTGGTTGGCGAGCTGGACATGGATACGCTTTCGGAAGAATTAAGCATCGATAAATCAATAGCCATCGATTGGGTAACTGTATGCACGCAAAATCCGGATTTATTGGCGGAGCCCGGGTCGTGGGAACAAGAAATTGAGGAGTTGATAGCGCGAAATGCTGTTAAAATAGCCATGGAACGGCACGCCGGAACTTACCAGCCTGTATATACCCCGTTTGGACAGGTGTTTACACTCACGGGAAAAGACCTTTCCGCAGTACCGTTTGTTATCGGTATCGGGGGCGTCATTATCAATGCCCGCCAACCGCGATATATTCTGGAGGGAGCGAAACTGCAACCGGACGATTTCATGTTTGCAAAACCCAAAGATCCCGATTATCTAATCGATAAGAGATATATTTTTGCATCCATGGGATTGCTTAGCTCAGCTTATCCCGACCTGGCGCTGACGCTACTCAAACAGGAAATTACTAAACAATAAATAAAAGCTCCCTTTCGGAGCATCCGGAAGAAAATAATCTGAACAATATGGAAATTACCAATAAAAAACTTTCAAATGATGCATTCTTTGCCGAACGCAAAGAAGTTCTCGGACACTGGCCTACGGGAAAAGATGTCGATATCGACGAAGCTGTAGCCTATCAAAAATCTATTCCACAAGAAAAACGTTTCGGCTTGAAGATGGCGAAAGCCGCCGAACAAAAGATTACCCTCATCCAACCGCGTGCAGGAGTGGCGCTATACAAGGAACACATTGAATTGCTCCGGTTCCTCGAAACCGAAGGTGAGGCCGACCTGCTGCCTACAACAGTGGACAGCTATACGCGCTTAAACCGCTACAACGAAGCCGAAACGGGGATAGAGAAAAGTAAAGAGACCGGACGTTCTATGTTGAACGGCTTCCCCATCGTGAACTACGGTGTAGATATCTGCCGTAAGGTGACTTCATCGCTCAAAAATCCGGTTCAGGTCCGCCACGGGACACCCGATGCCCGGCTGCTTACCGAGATTTCCATTGCCGGAGGGTTTACCTCATTCGAAGGCGGTGGAATTTCCTACAACATTCCCTACTCTAAAAATCATTCGATTGAGAAGACCATTGCATACTGGCAATATACCGACAGGCTCGTAGGCCTTTACGAGGAAGCCGGTGTCTCCATCAACCGCGAACCGTTCGGCCCGCTCACGGGAACACTTATTTCACCCTGTATCTCCAACTCGGTGGCCATTATCGAATCGTTGCTTGCCGCCGCACAAGGCGTAAAAGACCTCACCGTAGGTTACGGACAGTGTGGAAACCTTATTCAGGACGTTGCCGCCATCCGTTCACTGAATATTCTTACGCGCGAGTACCTTGATAAATTCGGTTTCAACGATGTGCGCGTTACCACCGTCTTCCATCAATGGATGGGCGGATTTCCGCAGGACGAAGCCAAGGCTTTCGGTGTAATTTCGTGGGGAGCCGCCGCCGCTGTGTTGTCAAAAGCAACCAAAGTGATTGTGAAAACACCGCACGAGGCCATGGGCGTTCCTACCAAAGAAGCCAATGCCGCCGGATTGCGCGCTACAAAACAGTTGGTGTCGATGCTGAAAGATCAGGACTTCCGTTCTATCCCGGCAGTTGTGGCAGAAAGCGAGGTAATAATGAAAGAGATGCGCTGCATTCTGGATAAAGTGGAAGAACTGGGTAAGGGCGACTACGCAATCGGTACGGTAGCCGCATTTGAGGCCGGGGTGCTGGATGTCCCTTTTGCGCCAAGCCGCTACAATGCCGGGAGAGTGATGCCCGCCCGCGACAATGCGGGAGCGGTTCGTTTTCTCGAAATCGGCAATATGCCGTTTACGCAAGACCTGATCGATTTTCACCGCCAGAAGCTTGAAGAGCGCGCCAAATACGAAAAACGTGCCGTCAGTTTCCAAATGGTTATCGATGACGTGTATGCCATCGGCAAAGGGTTTCTTGTGGGAAGGCCGAAATAAATGTTTATCAATCTAACAATCTAAAAAGAATATGAAAATTACAAAACTTATCTGTGCTCCGGGAAAAACAGGATTTTTCTTCGATGATCAAAAAGCCATAAAACAAGGAGCAAAAAACGACGGTGCGTTCTATGAAGGCGCACCTGCAACACCGGGATTTACCTCGGTGCGCCAGGCCGGAGAATCCATCTCGGTTATTTTTGTTCTCGAAAACGGCGCTTTCGCCCACGGAGATTGTGCTGCTGTCCAGTATTCGGGAGCAGGCGGACGCGATCCGCTTTTCCTTGCCGAGAACTTTATTCCCATTATTGAAAAGGAAATTGCGCCGCTTTACGTAGGCAAAGAGATCACCCTTTTCCGCGAAATGGCAGACCGGGTAGATAAAGCCGTTAGCCCGTCAACCGGGAAGATCTATCACACGGCTATCAGGTACGGAGTTACACAGGCCTGCCTGGATGCCGTGGCAAAAAGCCAATCGAAGTTGATGGCACAAGTGATTGCCGAAGAGTATGGAACAGAAATGTCGAAAACCATTATCCCCATTTTCTCGCAATCGGGAGACGATCGTTACCTCAATGCCGACAAAATGATCATGAAGGCCGCTGATGTGTTGCCTCATGCCCTTTTCAACCACGTGGAAACAAAAGTGGGCCTGAAGGGCGAAAAGATAAAAGAGTATATCCAATGGCTCAGAGACCGGATTTTGAAACTGAAACCTTTCGACAGTTACAATCCGGTTATTCATATAGACGTTTACGGAACATTGGGAATTGTTTTCGATAATAATTTCGAAGCTATTGCCCATTACATTGGCGAACTGGCCGAAATAGCAAAACCGTTCCACCTTCGCGTGGAAGGCCCGGTGGATATGGGAGAGAAAGCCGCTCAGATCGACGCGCTCCGCATTATTCGCCAAAAGATGGAAGAAAAGGGGATTATGGCAGAAATTGTCGCCGATGAATGGTGCAACACGTTACAGGATGTCATTGATTTCTCCCGGCACAAAGCGGGGCATATGGCGCAAATTAAAACACCCGATTTGGGAGGGATCAACAACAGCATAGAGGCTGTGCTCTATTGCAAACAACACAACATGGGCGCATACCTGGGCGGAACCTGCAACGAGACCAACCGTTCTGCCGAAATTTGTGCGCACGTTGCCATGGCAACCTCTCCCGTACAGTATCTCGCCAAGCCCGGTATGGGCGTGGATGAGGGATATATGATTGTTTATAATGAAATGAGTAGGATACTGACAATTAACAGCCAAAGAGATGAATGAACTAAGAATACTTTCGCCCACTGCCATTCTCGGATACGGATTTCCGATGGAATCGTTTGCAGAAGGAATGAAACGCAAACCGCACGTCATTGCGGTAGATGCCGGATCAACCGACCCGGGCCCCTATTACCTGGGTGCCGGAAAATCGTTTACCGACCGGAATTCGGTGAAACGCGACCTCGAAATTATGATACCTGCCGCTCTCGAAGCCGGTATTCCGGTTATCGTGGGCACGGCCGGCGGTTCGGGCGCACGCCCCCACGTGGAGTTTGCAGTGGATATTGTGAAAGAGATTGCCCGCGAAAAACAGTTGTCGTTTAAAATGGCTGTTATTCAATCGGAGTTCGATAAAGAATTTGTGAAAGAGAACGTGGCCAAAGGGAACATCTCACCTCTTTTTCCCGCACCGGAGATAACCGAGGCTGATGTGGACGAATCGGTACATATTGTAGCCCAAATGGGAGAAGAGCCATTTATTGAAGCATTGGAAAACGGGGCGGAGGTTATTCTGGCCGGACGCTCCTACGATCCGTCGGTTTTTGCCGCTCTCGCCATTAAGTACGGTTTCGACAAAGGACTTGCCATCCATCTGGGAAAAATACTGGAATGTGCTGCCATTGCAGCCCTGCCCGGAAGCGGAAGCGATTGCATGTTCGGCTATCTGCATCAGGATAACTTTGTGCTTGAACCGCTGTCGCCCTTACGCAAATGCACTACGCTCTCGGTAGCAGCACACACGTTGTACGAAAAAACAAATCCTTACGTGCTGCCCGGCCCGGGCGGAGCCATCAACCTGCACGAATCCAAGTTCGAACAGATCGACGACAATAAGGTGCGGGTGAGCGGAAGCCGTTTTGTACCGACCGAAGAGTATTTCGTGAAACTCGAAGGCGTAAGGCGCGTGGGTTACCGGACTATTTCGTGTGCCGGAGTGAAAGACCCGATAATGATCTCGAAAATCGACTCCATTACGCAGAGCGTGAAAGACCGTGTGAAAAACAATTTCGAAACGTACGGAATTACCGACTTTTTCCTCGATTTTAAAATTTACGGGCGTAACGGTGTGATGGGTATGTTTCCCGATGCGCCACAGAGCGCCGGCGATGAACTGCTTATCATTATCGAAGCTGTAGCCGACACGCAGGAACAAGCCGATACCATTTGCGGATTCGCTCGCAGCACGATGTTGCACTTCGGTTACGAAGGCCGCATAGCGACTGCCGGAAACCTGGCGTTCCCGTTTTCGCCGTCCGATTGCAAAATGGGCGAGGTGTACGAGTTCAACGTGTATCATTTAATGAAGGTGGAAGATCCCAAAAAGCTTTTCCCGATTGAGTACGTTCAATTTTAAAATTCAAACGAGATGGAATATAATCTAACCGATGTAGCTTCCGTGATCCGAAGCAAAAATTCAGGGCCTTACGAACTCACATTCGATATTATTTTCAAGGAGGTTGAGATGTACCGGAAGGTGAAGTCGGCACAAGTGTTTAATGCGCAAATGTTCGCGCACCTTTACCATATCCCCGAATCGCAAATTATCAACCTGGTACATTTCGATCCGGCTAAAGCGGTGAAAATCACTATCGTGCGCCCCATCCCTTCGGGGGCATTGGGCGAGACCGATGTATATGGAGCGCAACAGCATGCACCCCTGATGAAGATGAAGTTTACCTTGAGTTAACTCACCTACACTATGCGCAACTTCATCCAGGAATATATGGTCTCGTCGCAATACTTTGCCCCGCGGGGAAAAGAGCGACTGATGTTTCTCGGCGAACAGATCTCGCACCGGCATTTGAACTACAGCGACAGGCTTATCGGAATTGTAGGGGATGCCGGCGCCGGTAAATCATCCCTTATAAAAGGAATGTTCCCCGGGCTGCAATTGTCCAACGACGACGATATTGTGAATCCCCGGAAGATAATGCAGGTGCGTAATTCGTTGCTGGAGGTGGAAGATGCCACCACATTCCATATCGATGTGCGCTTTCAGATGGCTTTCACGCAAATGTATGAAATTGTGGATTATGTGCACTCTATTTTAGACCGGAACCGGCGTGCGGTCATCGAACATTTCAACTTGCTCTATCCGGCGTTGGGCAAAAATGCCGATATACTTGTCGGGATCGGCGAAGAGATTATTGTTACCCGTCCCAGCCTTTTCGGCCCCCGGCCCGAGAGCGTTTATCAGATTGTTCACGAATCTCTCCGGTATCGTAAAATGTCGCACTCGGCGGAGGAGGTTACCACTTCTCTCCTGCATGAGTTTTTCGATATAAAAGAGGAAGAATACTTTTTCTCCGATATCAGGAACGGCTTTGTAATAAAATTTTACAAGAAGCCGGACATCGATTTGGAACGGCTTTCGGCGCTGATTGATGAGCGGATTGCCCAGGACCTGGAGATTTCGTATTACGATGAAGACCATATCGTGTTGGGCGGTGAAATTGTAAGTTGCGACGGCCCGCGTTTTCACGTGCGCAACACGTCGGAAATAAAGAATTTTTCGCTCGTAAAGCGCTTTGTCCACGATGCTGCAACCAACACGTATTGCCTGGTAGGATTGATTGACGATAACACAAGAGATTTAGAAAACAGGAATACATACTATTTTTTAACCCGGAAAAGTTTGGATGAAACAAGTAAAAACAGCTGATATAACGGCCTTGGTTGAGCAGTTATGTATTGAAGCGTGCTGCGTGATCACAGAGGATATAAACAATAAGTTCAAAAGTTGTCTGCAGACTGAAACGTCGCCGCTCGGGAAAGAAATTCTGGGTACGCTGATCGAGAATGCCCGCATTGCACGTGAAGAACGCAGCCCGATGTGTCAGGATACGGGGATGACCGTCGTTTTTGTACGCATGGGGCAGAACGTGCAGATTACAGGGGGATTCATTGAGGATGCTATTAATCAGGGCGTTCGTCAAGGTTATGAGAAAGGATATTTGCGCAAATCGGTGGTAAAGGATCCCATCCATCGTGAAAATACCAAGGACAATACACCTGCTGTTATTCATTACGAGATTGTTCCCGATGATGTTTTTCACATCACCGTTTCGCCCAAGGGGTTCGGCAGTGAAAACAAAAGTGCATTGAGGATGCTTACTCCCAGCGAAGGTGTTGAGGGTGTGAAGCGATTTGTGCTGGATACCGTTTCGGCCGCCGGTGGAAACCCTTGTCCGCCTATTATTGTGGGGGTGGGTATCGGAGGAACGATGGAACGGGCTGCACTTCTAAGCAAAAAAGCGTTGTTACGGCCGTTGGATACACCAAACCCCGATCCCTCGCTGGCCTCTTTGGAAGCTGAATTACTTACGGAAATAAATAAGTTGGGGATCGGCCCGGCCGGTTTTGGAGGAATCACCACCGCGCTGGGTGTTAACATCCTGACTTATGCTACTCATATTGCCGGGCTTCCGGTTTCGGTGAATATCGGTTGTCACGCCACCCGGCATGCAGAAGGAGGTTTATGATGGATAAAAGAATTCTTTGTGCCCCATTTTCCGATGAAACCATCCGTTCATTGAAAGCGGGCGATATGGTTTATATTTCGGGTACGGTTTATACTGCCCGCGATGCGGCCCATAAACGATTATGTGAAATGATCGAGCGCGATGAACCGATGCCTTTCGACTTTGACGGGCAGGCTGTTTACTATGCCGGGCCTGCCCCTGCCAAACCGGGCAAACCCATCGGGTCGGTCGGCCCAACCACCGGTGGGAGGATGGACGCCTATTCACCCACGCTCATTGCCCATGGCCTGAAGGTCATGATTGGAAAAGGTACGCGCGGCGCCAGGGTGATTGATGCCATGAAGCAATATACCGGTGTCTATTTTGCCGCTATCGGCGGAGCCGCCGCCTTGATGGCCAAATGCGTGGAGAGCGCCGAAGTGATTGCTTTTGAAGAGTTGGGCACGGAAGCCGTCCGGAAACTGCAGGTGAAAGAGCTTCCCGTGGTTGTTGCCATCGACTGCAGGGGAAACGATGTGTATAAACTGGCGCGGGAATCCTAAACTATCCCCGGTAGCTGGGAAATCATATAAAACGGTAAATTGATTAATCGAAATTCCCTTTTTGTAAGTGTTTTCACCTTATCAACACTATATCGTCCCGACCAAATCCTGACGGCAACATCGTGATTGGTTTCGTTCATAAACTGATGTATTGATTTCAGGTGGGCGTTGTGCCCGCTTTTGACTTCTATAGGCATAATCTTGCCATCTTGTTGCCATATAAAATCAACTTCAGCAGAACTCCCCCGTTTATTTCGCATCCAGTAATTGAGTTTGAAACCTGTATCAAAAGATAAGGCACGAAGCTCTTGCGCCACAATTTGTTCTGCGGCCGCACCACGCCATGTGTCCATCAGGTCTTTACTCAATAGGTATTCCCGCTGGATACCGGCTGAATAATTTACCAATCCGGCGTCAAGCCAGAATAACTTCGGCGATTTTTTCAAATCCGAAACGATCGGCAATACCGTTTGTGTTACCGGATAGACCAATTCCAATAACATTGCTTTACTCAATGTACGAAAGGCTTCACCTGTTTCGCGCGCTTTATAGGGCGATCCGGCAAACCCACCAAAGGTGATGTTTTGGCCGGAAAAAGCCCACCCCTCTTCCAATATATAACGAATGACTGTGCCTTGAGTTGCAGTTTTGGCATATTTCTCTACATCATTTTTGTAGGCATTCAGCAATTGATTGTATGTGGAAGACAAAGAAACAATATCATGCGCTGCGGCATAACGGGCTACTACTTCCGGCATTCCCCCGATAAGTGCATATATGTTGAATAATTGCATGAGTTCCTGATGTAGTGCCGTTGTGAGTGAAGGTTCGGTAAGAATTTCAATATACCGTTCGTTGCCAGTAGCGATTAAAAATTCGGTAAACGAGCAAGGGTGCAAAGCCATAAATTCTACTCGTCCGACAGGTAGGGAAATATGTTTATCTAACATAGTCTCTAACAAAGAGCCGGCAGCGATGACATATATTTCGGGAAGCTCCTCGTAGAAGTAGCGAAGTAAGGAGACCGTATGGGGAGACTGTTGTATTTCATCTATAAAAAGCAGCGTCCGGCCTTCCTTTTGTATCACATTGCAATAAAGGAATAGAAGAGGCAGCAGCTTTTTTACCTCGTCAGTGCTTTCCATTAACTGTTTTGCCGATGATTTTTCGAGATTAACGAAAAGGTAATTGTCGAAATTTTCTGCAAAACGATTCACAACAGTAGTTTTTCCAACCTGTCTTGCGCCACGTAATATTAACGGTTTTCGATATGGATTTATAGCCCATTTTTGTAATTTATTCTCTATGTTTCGCTTGAACATCCTGTAATCTTTTATAATTCAGCTACAAACTTACATAAAAAAACTATTTTTTTATACGCCGTCCGATAAAAATCGAGACCCCA
>MKTD01000004.1 GCA_001898165.1 Bacteroidia bacterium 43-41 | reverse complement strand
ATTAGGATTTAATTCACCAAAAATTGAGTTTTACAAACAATTAGCGTAAATTCGCACTTGCTGGTTGACTCTACGCTCCATTAAGATTTGATAAATAGTCTTTAAATTGATTATCAATACATTCGGCATTTATCTTATAACCACCAGGCTCATGCGAGGCGACTAGTATAAACCGTGGCATTCCAACCATTATCATTTGACTATATGATTGCCCCCCATATTGAGCTGTAAGAGTTCCAATATTATTTTCTTCAAGAGGAACTTCATCGGAAAGGAAGTCTAAATCTCCATATTCGACTGCAAAGTCTCGTAGAAGCCCTGCTGGGATAGAGTTTTTGTCTATATGCTCGAACGTAAAATCGAGAGATTTGCGCATTTCGTTATTTTGGGAAACTCTTTGTCCAAAAAGAGTTGAAGCCATTAGAAAACAAATTAAAAGGAGTGGAATCTTTTTTAAAGTGATTCTTTTCATAATGTTCTTAGTTTAAAAGTGAATAACATGGATCTCAATAAAATCTATTCATAAAAGCTATTATTTACTTAATATATGGTAAATATAATATAGTAATCGATTACTTAGTGATTTCTTTTGCATATTTATATTTATTTAATTATTTTTATCGATCAAAGTAAGTGTAATGTTCTGGCTGGCCGTGGGCGTAACATTTTGTATCCTGGCGGGTATGTTCCCTTTTGGTCATTCTTCAAAGTTAAATCATTATATGTTAATGGTATAATAACTATAATGATATAAGAAAATTTTGTTCCAATATTGAGGTTATAACCCAATGAATCAAAGTTTAATCTTATAAACTTTGATATTCTACGAATAATTGATAATTTTGCAGAAAACAAGAGCCATGGCAAAAAGAATAAGAAATAAAGAAGGATCAATCAATAAAGCACTAGAGACGGCATTCCTCTTTCATGCCACGAGGCCTTATGATAAAGTTTCGCTGGAAGAGATGGCCGCTCATTCTGCCATGACTTCCGGGGGTATTCTTTATCACTTTAAAACTAAAAACAATCTTTTTATGCAGATGTGCGACAAGTTCGTTTTGGAAGAGTCGTCTTTGTTTAATAAGGTTGAAATGTATGAAGACACAACCTTTCTTGAGTATATTGATCGATACATCTCATTGCTTGACAAACAAAGACGAAAGGCTAAAGAGCTTGGTATCGATAATTTAAACAGGGCATTGGTGAATATTACCAATCAGGCTATTTTTTATTATCCCGATTTTATTGAATTGGGGAATAAATGGGTTGATCTGCAAATTGAAGAGTGGAAAAAAGTGCTAATTAAATCCATGGTGAAAAGAGATATCCGGGAAAATATCGACATAAATTTAGCAGCTCGTTCATTTGAAACTATTTATATTGGGCTTGCATATGCTTCAATAGCCTCGGAAGAAGGCCTCGACTTGCCAGAGTTAAAGAAGAGTTTCATTTTTTTATATAATTCCTTAAGAGTATAGAATTCAAATTATTTTATATCATTCTGTATCTTTTTTGCGGCCACGGATCGAGTAGTTACACCAACACTATTAGCTAGCATGAATCCCTCAGTGCAAGAGAAAGAATTCTTTTCCAGCATCAATACTAATTTCATTACTTTCTTGCCGCTATACTCTCCAAATCAATTTTTGCCATCGTAATAAAAAATTATTTTTTCTTCTGGATTTACTGCCAATATAGATGACTTGGTCGGATTGCTTGGACCAGAAAACCTGATCATACATGATAAATTGTAAACAGGAATCAAAAATACAGTGAAAATGGGAATCCGACTACAGTAAAAACGGGAACAATTATACAGTGAAAATGGGAACAAAAGTACAGTAATAAGTTGTATTAATTTTATTAACCAGCGTATCTTGGCAGTCAAAACTAAAAAGGTTACAGCCATGGACGCAAAAAAGAAAGGACTTATTATTATGTATCACCAGATTCATTCACTTCGCAAAAACGAGGGCTTTTCCATTCAGCGGATTGCCGATTATCTTCAGATTAATTTCCGCACAGCAAGGAAGCTGCTCACCATGAGCGAGGAAGAGTTCGACAATTTTATGGATAAGAAGTTTTCCAAACCCTGTCTGTTAGACCCTTATAAAGAATTTATCATTCGTTACCTGAAACAGTTTGAAGATGCTCCTGCATCCGTAGTTCACGATCGTATAAAAGAGCATTTTCCCTTGTTTCCAACTGTTGACCCCAAAACCGTGTACAATTACGTAATGCATCTGCGCAGGCAGCTGAACATCCCAAAGGTTACAGCCAGTGAGCGTCAATACTCGCCGGTACCTGATCTTGCACCGGGCGAACAGGCGCAGGTCGATTTTGGAGAGAAGAAGTTACGTACAAGTAATGGTGAATGGGTGAAAGTATATTTTTTCATTATGTTGCTTTGTTATAGCCGGCAAAAGTTTGTACTGTTTCGTGATTCTGCGTTTACATCCGATAGTGCCGCAATGGCACACGAACTGGCTTTCTCCTACTTTAAAGGGATCCCTCAGGAGATTGTTTATGATCAGGACAGCGTATTTTTGCATCGTGAGAATCTGGGTGATTATGTAATGACGGAAACCTTCAATAGCTACCAGTCCTCCCGTCCCTTCCGGGTTGTGTTCTGTCGTGCGGCAGATCCCCAGAGTAAAGGTAAAGTCGAGAATACGGTAAGGTATGTAAAGAATAATTTTTTGTTCCATCGCACCTTTGTTGACGTTAATCACCTGAATACCGAGGTTCTGAACTGGCTGGAGCGTACCGGCAATGCAATGGTACATAACACTACCAGACGGATTCCCCGGGAGCTATGGACAAGGGAACAACCCTACCTTATGACATGGTATCCGTTATTTCCACAGACAAGAGAAGAAGGCCACCGGGTTTTAAAGACCAATACGGTTAAATATCGTGGCAACAGCTATTCCGTACCCTTTGGAACCTACAGGAACGATGAAACCCGTGTACATCTCAAGGAAGATGGTTCCCTGTTAATCATCTCGGACCAAGGCGGACAAACCATTGCCAGGCATCAGGTGCCAGCCGGGGTTGGAAACAATGTCATCAACAGCAATCATCGCCGGGACACATCTATCAAGCTGGACCAGTTACGTTCCAGGGTAAAGGACTTTTTTATGCACAGTTCGGCCATTCTTTGTTTTGTAGATCGTATTGATCAACGTTATCCCCGTTATGTGCGGGATCAACTCTGCACCTTGTTGGCATTGGCTGAAAGTTATGGAGCCGCAGCATCCGAAAAGGCCCTGGACTTTTGTGTTCGCAACGAATTGTTTAGTGCCAATGATTTCAAATCCCTGTTAGAAAGTACCAATAAAGTAAAAAAGACACCTGAAAAGGCCACCTTTAAACCACTTGGAGGGACGCAAACTCAACTACTGGCAAACATGGAGCCTGACAAGTCAAGGATCAGCGAATATGAATTAATCTTTAACCAGAACATCAGCAGCCATGAGCCAGTACATACCACAAATTAAGAAGCATGCCACACGTCTGCGCCTGTCGGGTATCGGTAGTAATATCACCAACTTGCTACTTGAGGCACAGAACGACGCCCCCAGCTACGACGAGTTTGTGTTCAAGCTGTTTTCCCACGAAGTCAAGGAGCGCGAAGCCAAACAGCAGCTGCTACGAATGAAATTAGCCAGACTGCCCGTCAACCACGATCTGGAACAGTACGACCACTCTTTTACCAGTGGCCTGAATCCCACTCAGCTCAATCAGTTGCGTGAATTGAACTGGTTGGATCAATGTTACAACATCATGCTAACCGGACCTTCGGGAACAGGAAAGACCTATATCTCGGCGGGCTTGGGCTTTGATGCCGTACAGCGTGGTTACAAGGCATATTTTAGAAATATCAGTGATATTCTGTCAACCTTACGCTTAAAGGATGTATCTCAAAATGCAGCCAAAGAGTTCAAACGATTAGCGGAGGCCCAGTTGATCATTATTGATGACGTGATGACACTTCCGGTAAACCGCGAAGATGGTAACCGGTTCTTTGTATTTATCAATCAGGTATATGAAACCACCTCGTTTATTATCACAACCAACAAATCACCCGCCGAGTGGGCCAGATCGCTTGATGATGAAACTCTGGCTACCGCATTATTAGACCGTTTCCTGTATAAATGTCAACTAATACAACTAAAAGGAAAAAGCTATCGTATGCAAAACAGAAAAACAATTTTTGAAAATGAAAAAAACTAACGAAAATATCTTTATTTTTGCTCAGAATTTACTGTATTCCTGTTCCCGAAAATACTGTAGGTAATGTTCCCAAAAACACTGTACAGGATTTTCCCATTTTCACTGTATTTTTAATTCCTGTTTACATAAATTGAACCATGCGAAATTTCAGCAAGGATTTAATTTTTATAATGTGTAATTATATATCAAAAGCCACATATTGTTAAATAATTACAAAAAACAAACTTAAATTACTTAGTAAGCAGTTAGTAATATTTTTATACTTATATTTGTCACAAAATATTAAAACATGAAATTCCCATTTTTCAAGCAATTAGATGCAATGGATTGCGGCCCGTCTTGCCTGCGAATGATTGCAAAATATCACGGAAAATTTTTTTCTGTACAACAATTGCGGGAAAAATCTTATATTCTTCATTACCCTGCATCATCCATTGGAATCAGGAACATTTTGTGGTATTGTATAAAATAAAACGGAAAAAAGGTAAATGGTTTTTCTATATTGCAGATCCTGCTTACGGACTATTAAAGTATGAAGAACAAGAATTCAGAAATTGCTGGATAACCACATGTATTTAATATAAATAATATTTTATAATGATAATGAAGACAAGTATTCTATTTATTTATATGCTGTTAGCTTTTACCACAAAAGCCG
>MKTD01000003.1 GCA_001898165.1 Bacteroidia bacterium 43-41 | reverse complement strand
ATTGCACTTGCCTATGATTTATATGCCGGTAATCCTTCGTTACCTATTTTGTTTATCTCTTCACATCATGAGGAAAAATTAAAAGAAGAAAGCTTACTTTTTGCCGGAGCAGTAGCATACCTGGATAAACCATTCTCTGTTAATCTTCTATCCGCTCATATTGATCGTTTTGCTCGTAAAGGGATAGATATATCTCCTGCTAATAACAAACTTCTTCAAAAGGTGGGTAACAGTCTTTTGGATTTAAAAAACAGGGCTTTATTGACCGAGAGTGGGAATATAAAGGAATTACGTCCAATGGAATTTAATATTCTTAAGAAGTTGGTAGCACATTTCGCGGATTTTGTTTCACGTGAAGATATTTTTTATGCAGCATGGGAGGGACAATCGGATTATTATAATGATCAAAGTCTCAATAATTATATTCGACGGTTACGCATTCTTCTTGAGGAGAATACTGATCTTGAAATTCACACTTCACGAGGAGTGGGTTATAAACTAAACGAGAGAAGTAATTAAGGGAGTATACACCTTTATTTATCTATCCTGATTTATTTACTGCATAACTTAGGGATACGATATATCCCATGCTACCTGAATGGCTTGTGTGATTTCGCCGTTTTCCAGTAAAACACCTTTGTTGGTATCGGCTGTTGGCAATAGGACGCGGAAAAAACCGGTGTCGATGCTGTAATATTTTTTTTGGTAAGCGGCAAAAAAAGATAAATAGCTTCTGTTTGCGCACTCAGTTCAGCTGTTTCAATAATTCTTTCGTAACCATAATCTATATTATTTCTGAAAATAATTACAAAAAATAGCAATTTAAACGGTTTCTAAAATTGAAAAAAAGTGAAAAATTCTTTTAGCTGACACAAAATGACTACTTTTGCAACCGGAAAATGAAGTGGAATATCCCGATGGGAGTATAAAACAAGATGAATGGCAAAAAATTTGGTTATCGTTGAGTCGCCTGCAAAGGCAAAAACTATTGAGAAATTCTTGGGGGGCGATTTTAAGGTGATGTCGAGTTACGGTCATATCCGTGACCTCAAGAAGAAAGATTTCAGCATTGATATAAACAATAATTTTGAACCGATTTACGAAATTCCGGCAGATAAGAAAAAGGTTGTCGCGGAGTTGAAAGCTGCTTCCAAAAGTGCTGAAACTGTTTGGCTTGCTTCCGATGAAGACCGTGAAGGAGAAGCCATATCCTGGCATTTGTACGATGTGCTGGATTTGAAAAGTAAAGATACCAAACGAATTGTTTTCCACGAAATTACTAAGCCTGCTATTCAGGAAGCCGTAAAGAATCCACGGGAAATAAATAAAAATTTAGTCGATGCGCAGCAAGCACGACGCGTATTGGACAGGATTGTAGGATTTGAACTTTCACCCGTTTTATGGCGCAAGATAAAACCCGCACTTTCGGCGGGGCGGGTACAATCGGTTGCCGTACGGCTTATTGTTGAGCGCGAGCGCGAAATCCAAAACTTCAATAGTGAAGCCGCTTACCGGATTATCGCCATTTTTGCCAAAGAAGAGAACGGACAGCAATACGAGATTAAAGCCGAGTACAACAAACGGATGAAGACCAAGGAAGAAGCGTTGGCGCTGCTGGAAAAGCTAAAAACGTCGGTTTTCACCGTAGAAGATATTACCACTAAACCGGCAAAGAAATCGCCTGCACCACCGTTCACCACATCTACGCTGCAACAGGAAGCGTCCCGCAAACTCGGCTTCTCAGTGGCACAGACGATGATGGTAGCACAACGCTTGTACGAATCTGGAAGGATCACTTATATGAGGACGGACTCCGTTAATTTGTCGGCGCTTGCTATCAATACCGCCAAGGCAGAGATAACCGGGCAGTATGGCGAGAACTATCTGAAAATAAGAAAATATACTACAAAATCCATAGGCGCGCAGGAAGCGCACGAAGCCATCCGGCCCACTTACATCAACGAGCATGAAGCGGGTGGGAGTGCTCAGGAAAAGCGTTTGTACGACTTGATCTGGAAACGTACCATCGCTTCGCAAATGGCCGACGCCGAGCTGGAAAAAACGGTTGCCACTGTAGATATATCCAATGCCGAAGGTAAATTTATCGCTACGGGAGAAGTGATTAAGTTCGACGGATTCCTGCGTGTTTACATGGAGGGTACCGACGAGGAGAACGGCGAAAACGAGGGAGGACTGCTCCCGCCGATGAAGGTGAAAGAAGTGTTGCCGATGCAGGAAACTACTGCCACGGAGCGCTTTACCCAGCGTCCGCCAAGATATACTGAAGCTTCGCTGGTACGTAAAATGGAGGAATTGGGAATCGGCCGTCCATCTACGTATGCGCCCACCATTTCCACCATCCAGAATCGTGAATACGTGGAGAAGAAAACCGTGGACGGTGTAGAAAGGGTTTACAACATCCTTACCTTGAAAAACGGAAAAATAAAAGATACCGATAAAAAGGAAATCGCAGGAACCGATAAAAATAAACTTGTTCCCACCGACACGGGGATGGTTGTAAATGATTTTCTGGTAGAGTTTTTCCCGAAAATTGTGGATTATCATTTCACGGCAAATGTTGAAAAAGACTTTGATACGATTGCTGAAGGTAAACGACAGTGGAACAGTGCAATAAAAGATTTCTATAAAGTGTTCCATCCAATTGTGGAAGAGACAATGGAGATGAGGATGGAGCATAAGGCCGGCGAACGGGTGCTTGGACAAGACCCCAAAACGGGGCGCCAGGTATCGGTTAAAATAGGCCGGTATGGCCCGTTGGCACAGGTGGGTACTCCCGATGAAGAAGAAAAACCGCTGTTCGCGTCATTGCAAAAAACACAGTCTATAGAAACCATAACGTTGGAAGAAGCGCTCCGGTTATTTGATTTACCACGTTCGCTCGGCGAGTTTCGCGAAAAAGAGATGACTGTTGGTATTGGCCGGTTTGGCCCTTATATCCGCCACAACAACAAATTTGTTTCGTTGCCGAAAGGTGTTGATCCGTTGGAGATTACCGCCGAAGAAGCCGTTGAGCTCATTGAGGAAAAAGAGAAAAAGGATAGGGAAAAAATCATCAAAACGTTTGCCGAAGATGCTGAATTACAAGTATTGAACGGCAGGTACGGCCCTTATATCGCTTATAAAAAGGAAAATTACAAGATTCCAAAATCGCAGAAGCCCGAAGAGTTGACGTTTGAGCAGTGCAAACAGATTATAGACGGAACGCTGAAAGCAGATCCTGCCAAGAAAACAGCTAAAAAAACGACTAAGACTACCAAGACTACTAAAACGGTGAAAGCTCCAGCAAAAAAATAGCAGCCTTATGAGAATCCGCCCGGCCCGACACGCCGATTTGCCGCGACTGATGCAAATCTACGAGACCGCACGCCGGTTTATGCAACAAACCGGCAATGCGGGGCAATGGGTGGATGGATACCCGAAAGAAGAACTTATTGTTCATGATATAGAGCAAGGACATAGTTACGTTTGCCTTGACGAAAACAACGGGATTACCGGTACTTTTTATTATATTTTTGGCGAGGAGCCCACTTATCTTAATATCTATGAAGGATCGTGGCTGAACGATGAGCCCTACGGCGTTATCCATAGGATTGCTTCTTCCGGAAAACAAAAAGGTGTGGCCGAAACTTGTATCCGCTGGTGTCTGGAAGAATGTAAAAATATCCGTATTGATACCCATCGCGACAATAAAGTGATGCAAAACATACTGCAAAAGCTCGGGTTTACCCGTTGCGGAATTATTTACCTGGAAAACGGCGCGGAGAGGTTGGCGTATCAGCGTTTTTAAACCTATATCTTCTTGTAGTTAGTTATTTTTTGCAAATATTAATATTGTTTTACGCAACGTTTTTTTGTTTTCCGCATCTTACATTAAACGGCCTTAAACAAATTAATAATTTGAGCTATGCGAACTACAAGATTAATTGGTTTTTTTATTATAGCTTTAATGCTTATTTCCAACGGTTGCGAACGGTACACTTTCCCTGATTCAGGGCTTTCCAATTACGGGAAACTATCGTTTTCAGAAAAAAAGAAACTGAAAAGCATTTTGAAAGACGGGAAGTTGATAATAGAACTTGTTTACGATTCTTCCGACAGGGTGGTTGAAATAAAAAAATACTGCGGCGACACGGATGATGCTTCGATTGAAAAACTAACTTACAATAGAGACGGACAATTGACCCGGCGCTCATATTGGGGAAATCTACAAGACCATTTTATCTATAAAGATGGGAGGCTGACAGAGATGTACACCAAAAACACTTCAAATCCTGAATATGAAAAACGTCTTGTATATCAATATAAAGGTGATCGTATTTACCGTGCAGAGACGTTTGTTTATGGTAAATCATCGGGATTCATATTTTATGAATATGATGATAAAGGAAACACAACTGTACGTTCAGAAAAATATAAAACACTCGAATCATCATCATACAGGTTCAGCTATGATAACAAAGTTAATCCTTTTCATTTTCCGGACCAAAGCCCAATTGACATTATACAGCGCAACAATCCCGTGAAGTCGTATGTCTCAAATATGCTTTCTTCCTGCATGCCACAGGAAATCACTACCGATTATACGTACGATGCAGATGGTTATCCGGTAACTGCTTCCAGTTACATAACTGAAAAACCGGATGTTATCATCAGCAGTTTGGAATATATTTATGAAGAGTAACGGCCCGGTAAGTTTAGGTTAGTACAATATCAACCCTGCAATCCCCGATAAGAAAATCAACAAAATCGGATCCACTTTTTTATAGGAGGCTAAAAACACAATTCCAAAAATTATCCAGCTCTTGTAATCAATAAAATTATAATTGTTCATCAGCATCAGCGCGGCGGCTGCGATCAAACCGATAACGGCCGGTTTCAGAACCGATAGAGAGGCGCGCATCCATTGATTGTTGTTCAGCCTGGTGAAGAACGCACATACAATGGTCATGATAATTAACGAGGGAATACTTACAGCCAGGGTGCAGATGGCCGATCCGATGATGCCGTGAAAAGTGCTGAATCCCATATCCGTAACAGCAGTGTAACCGATGTATGTGGCTGAATTAAAAGCGATGGGACCGGGAGTGGTCTGGGAAATAGCGATAATATCCGTGAAGTCGGCAACCGATATCCAGTTATGTGCCTCCACAACTTCCTGCTGAATAAGAGGAAGCATCGCATACCCGCCTCCAAAACCGAAAAGCCCTATTTTGAAAAATGCGGCAAACAGCGACAAGTATAAATCCAAAAGTTCCATCCGTCAGCCTTTAATTTTTCGTTTGATGTAAGCAAGATGCAGGATCCCCAACAAAATAGCTACCAACACAATATAAACGGGCGAAACCCCCGCCAGCCATACTGAAAGAGCTACCGCAACAGGGATCCAGGCGTTTTTCAGTGATATTTTTGCCGATTTTCCCAAACTGAACAACGGCGCGGCGATCAAGGCTACCACAGCAGGGCGGATACCCCTAAAAATACGCTCCACAACAGGATTGTCTTTGAACTGTACAAAGAAAACGGCAATGAGCAGAATGACAACAAACGACGGCAGGATAATTCCCAATCCCGAAAACAGACTGCCCTTGAAGCCCATCCTTTTGTTTCCCACAAACAAAGAAGTGTTCAGTGCGATGGGGCCCGGCATAGATTGGGCAATGGCAAGCATATCCATAAATTCTTCATCATCGAGCCAGTTGCGTTTTTTCACAACTTCGTTTCTGATTAACGGAACCATTGCATATCCGCCACCAAAGGTGAAAGCTCCGATTTTAAAAAAAACCAAAAACAGCTCCCAATATTGTTTAAGAATAGGTTTCATACATAAAGGGATAAAATTGAAAAAAGCAGACCGCTAATTGATGTAATCGTTTGCTAATCTGCTTTCTATAAGGAGCCGCACCGGTGGAATAAGTCGAAACTCCTTATGACAGGATTTGAGTGTCCCGGTATCTTTGTAATCCGCCGTCCCGATAAATCGGAATGCCCGAAGGTGCGGCCCGCCATTAATACCCAAAACGAGTCTCGGTTTAGAAAATGTAATTGATGAGTTTCCCAATCGACCAATGCGGCAATAACTCATTCATCTTTCTAAAGTCAAAGATACAATGTAGAAGTGAAACATGCAAATAATTTTATGCTTTTTTTTGCTGAAAATGCCTTGTTATGTTGTATAACATTATCTTGCAGGCTGTTTCAACCTTGTAAAAATTTTTCAATTTCACTGTTCGAAATTTCGTAATTTTTTAAATCACCTGCCAGGTACTGATCGTATGCGCTCATGTCCACCAATCCGTGTCCCGAAAGATTGAAAAGGATTACTTTTTGTGTGCCCTCCTCCTTAGCTTTCTTAGCTTCACGAATGGCAGATGCTATGGCATGTGTGGATTCGGGAGCGGGGATGATCCCCTCTGTCTGGGCGAAAAGAATGCCGGCCTCAAATGTTTCCAACTGCGGAATATCCATCGCTTCGATGAAATTGTCTTTCTTCAGCTGGCTTACGATGCTTCCTGCGCCGTGATAACGCAGTCCGCCTGCGTGGATGTTGGCGGGCGTGAAGTTGTGTCCGAGTGTGTACATCGGGATAAGGGGGGTGAACCCTGCTTCATCGCCGAAATCGAACTTAAAAGTCCCGCGCGTGAGCTTCGGACACGAAGCCGGCTCCGCAGCAATGAACCTTGTTTTCTTATCCCCTTTTATCACGTGGCGCAAGAAAGGGAAAGAGATTCCTGAGAAGTTGGAGCCGCCGCCAAAGCAAC
This sequence comes from Bacteroidia bacterium 43-41, assembly GCA_001898165.1. GTDB lineage: Bacteria > Bacteroidota > Bacteroidia > Bacteroidales > Dysgonomonadaceae > Petrimonas. The sequence continues at coordinate 139,550 of MKTD01000003.1, read as the reverse complement.
CGATTATAATATCGGGATATTCACCGGCCATCTCCATCTGCTTTTCGGCTTCCAACCCGATAATTGTCTGGTGCAAGGCAACGTGATTCAATACACTTCCCAGCGCGTATTTGCAGTTGGGCGTCTGCATGGCCAGCTCAATAGCTTCCGAAATGGCAGTCCCCAGGCTCCCCTGGTAATTGGGACGGTCTGTCAGTACTTTTCTTCCCGATTTGGTTGACATGCTGGGCGAGGGAATTACCTGAGCACCCCATGTTTGCATGAGTGAGCGCCGGTAGGGTTTCTGCTCGTAGCTTATCTTTACCATATAAACAGCAATCTCTATTCCGAAAGCCTTTCCGGCATATGCCAAAGCTGTTCCCCATTGCCCGGCGCCGGTTTCGGTGGTGAGGTTGGTGGTGCCGTCTATTTTGTTGTAATATACCTGCGGAAGAGCCGAATTCAATTTATGCGACCCGACAGGACTGACACTCTCATTTTTGAAATAGATGTGCGCCGGAGTATCCAATGCCTTTTCCAAACTGTAGGCCCTGACCAGCGGAGATGGGCGGTATATCTTGTACTTATCGCGAACTTCTTCGGGAATTTCAATCCAGGGATCGGTTTCATTGAACTCCTGACGGGATAGTTCTTCTGCAAATAACGGGAACAAGTCCTCTGGTTTCAACGGTTCTTTGGTTCCCGGATTTATCATCCGCTGTGGCTTGTTTTGCATGTCCGCCACAATATTATACCAATGTGTGGGAATCCCGGTCTCGGGCAATAAAAATTTCTTTGTCTTCATCCGCTCTATTTTGTTTTGATGCTAATAAAAAAAGCCCGAAGCTGAGGTCATCAGGCAGTAATGTCATATCGAAATGTAAAAGTCGATTTTATTTTACAAAAGTATAAAATTATTTTTATAAAGCAAATAAAACGATACTGCTAAACAGAACTGCACCTGTAATCGGGATAAGAACAATCAGCAATAAGATTTCCATAATAATTTTCCCGATTATTTCCATTTTGTTTGCCGATAGTTTCGTTTCTAAAAAACTTTGTGTTATTTTTGCACAAAGATATCAGTACTGTGCATTTTATGACTGTTGCAACACCCAAAACAAAACGAAACCTCATAGAAGTAGCCCGGCAGCTTTTTGCAAAAAAAGGTGTCGAAAGCACTACCATGAACGAAATTGCGGAAGCATCGGGATATGGGCGCAGAACGCTTTATACTTATTTTAAGAATAAGAAAGATGTTTACAGGGCGGTTATCGGATCGGAGCTCCAGAAATTATACACTTCGCTGGAGGATGTTATTAAACGCGACCTGCCGGCCGACGACAAACTGATGATGTTTACCTTTTCACGACTGAACATTATTAAAGATGTCGTCACGCGCAACGGAACGCTCCGCGCCGATTTCTTCCGGGATATCTGGTTGGTGGAAAATGTTCGCAAAGAGTTTGATATAAAGGAGATACACTATCTGGAAACCATTCTTGCCGACGGGTGCGACTCGGGCATCTTTGCGGTTAACGATATACCCAGGACTGCCGTAATCCTGCATTATGCGCTTAAGGGGCTGGAAGTCCCGGTTATCAGGGGTGTTCTGAACTTAAGGTTAGACAGGCAGGAAGACAGGGAAATAGTTTACAACCTCGTTTTTAAAGGATTGAATAGAAGGTAGGAATAATTAGAAATATAAAATATTAAATTTCTCAAAATGAAATTATTAGAAGGAAAAACAGCCCTTATTACGGGCGCAGCACGCGGTATCGGAAAAGCTATCGCACTGAAATATGCTTCGGAAGGAGCCAACATTGCTTTTACCGATTTAAACATTGATGAAGTGGGTAAAGCTACCGAACACGAAATAGCATCGCTTGGAGTAAAATGCAAGGGATATGCCTCCAACGCTGCAAACTTTGACGAGACACACAAAGTAGTGGAAGAGATCATCAATGATTTCGGGCGCATCGATATTTTGGTAAATAACGCCGGGATCACCAAAGACGGGTTAATGATGCGTATGACCGAGCAGCAGTGGGATGCCGTGATCAATGTGAACCTGAAATCGGCATTTAATTTTACCCACGCGGTTACTCCCGTTATGATGCGTCAGAAATCGGGAAGCATAATCAACATGAGTTCCGTGGTTGGGGTATCCGGAAATGCCGGACAGTCAAACTATTCTGCTTCTAAAGCAGGGATGATTGGGCTGACAAAATCGATGGCTAAAGAGGTGGGGTCGAGAGGAATCCGTGTAAATGCCATTGCCCCGGGCTTTATAATCACCGATATGACTGCTGCTCTTTCGGAAGAGGTCCGCAATGAGTGGGCAAAGCAAATCCCCTTGCGCCGTGGAGGCACGCCCGACGATGTTGCGAATACGGCTGTTTTTCTTGCATCTGAACTCTCTTCGTATGTGAGCGGACAGGTAATTCACGTGTGTGGCGGAATGAATATGTAACAGGTAATATGACCGTTCTATACGAAGACAACCATATTATTATCGTTAACAAGGCGCCATCGGAAATTGTGCAGGCCGACAAAACAGGGGATAAGCCGCTTTCGGAGGTGGTGAAAGAGTATCTGAAAGTGAAATACAATAAGCCCGGGAATGTATTCTGTGGTGTGACACATCGTCTGGACCGCCCGACGAGCGGGGTAGTGGTCTTTGCCAAAACTAGCAAAGCATTGTCCCGATTGAATGAGATGTTCAAAAACAATGAAATTGATAAAACCTACTGGGCAATTGTAAAAAAACTTCCCGAAAAGACTGAAGCTACGCTTACACATTACCTTATTAAGAACGAGCGGACCAATAAATCTACGGCGTATGATGTGGAAAAACCCAATACGAAAAAATCGGTATTGCACTATAAGCTAATAGGGCAGTCGCAAAACTATAATTTACTGGAGGTTGACCTGGAAACAGGGCGGCACCACCAGATTCGCTGCCAGCTATCAAAGATTGGAAGCCCGATAAAAGGAGATTTAAAATACGGCGCCGAACGTTCCAATCCGGACGGGAGCATCAGTCTTCATGCACGAAAAATATCGTTTATCCATCCTGTTTCGAAAGAAAAAATAGAAGTTGTGGCGCCAACTCCCGACGATGTGTTGTGGAAAGCGCTGAGTGAAGGAGTTGAAAACAGTATTTAATAATCTTTTTCGATTGTACTCTCTTTCGTCAATCTTTTTACTTAAATTTGTGCAATAATTAATAGATCATCAATGAAACCAACATTATTTGTATTGGCCGCCGGAATGGGAAGTCGTTACGGCGGTTTAAAACAGTTAGACGGAGTAGGGCCTAACGGTGAGACTATCATGGATTATTCCATTTTCGATGCTGTAAATGCCGGATTCGGAAAACTCGTGTTTGTTATTCGTCAGTCGTTTGAAAAAGATTTCAAGGAAAAAATTGTTGAAAAATACGAAAAGAAAATCCCCGTAGAGCTTGTTTTTCAGGAATTGGATAAGTTGCCCCAAGGGTTTACGCTTCCTCCCGACAGGGTTAAGCCTTGGGGAACCAATCATGCGGTGATGATGGGTAAAGACGTAATCCGGGAACCGTTTGCCGTAATTAATGCCGATGATTTTTACGGCCGTGAGAGTTTTAAAATCCTGGCCGATTATCTGAAGACATTGGAAAAAACGGAAAACAAGTACTGCATGATTGGTTATCGGATAGGGAATACGCTTTCGGAAAGCGGAACGGTAGCCCGTGGCGTTTGCGAAACCGATAAAGAGGGAAACCTGACCGGGGTTGTTGAACGTACTCAGGTAAAACGTATTGACGGCATAGTCAGCTATCGGGATGAAAACGAAAATTGGATTGCCATTGACGATAATACGCCTGTTTCTATGAATATGTGGGGCTTCACCCCCGATTATTTCAACCATTCAGACGACTATTTTGTACATTTTTTGGAAGAAAACGCAGAAAACATAAAAGCGGAATATTTTATCCCGCTATTGGTAAACCACCTTATTGTGAATGGGGTCTCTTCTGTAAAAGTGTTGGACACGCCTTCCAGGTGGTTTGGCGTGACGTATGCCGAAGATCGTCCCGGAGTGGTCATGAAATTACGGCAACTGGCAGACGATGGAGTTTATCCGTCGCCGTTGTGGTAGATAAAATGATCGATATTCTCATCATATTACTTCTGATTATCCTCAACGGTTTTTTTGCCATGTCGGAAATTGCTGTGGTATCGGCAAAAAAAACCAAGCTCGAAACAGAACGGAAAAAAGGAAATAAAGGGGCGGAAAGAGCCTTGAAGCTGCAATCCGACCCCGATAGTTTTTTGTCGTCGGTACAAGTGGGAATTACGCTTATCGGAATTGTGAACGGGGCTTACGGAGGAATTAAACTTTCCGTTTATTTGACGCCGTTTTTCGATCAATTTGCGTGGAGTGCGCCTCATGCGGAGACTATATCGATGGTTGTCGTAATTGTGGCAATCACTTATTTATCGATAGTTATCGGTGAATTAGTGCCGAAGACCATTGCGCTGAACAATGCCGAGAAAGTGGCCACGATCGTTTCCAGGCCCATTCATTTTGTCAGTATTCTTTTTTATCCTTTTGTCCATTTTTTTGCAGTTTCCACCAGCTTGTTCAATAAACTTATCGGACTGAAACCCAAAGATGACGTGGTTTCGGAAATGGAACTCCGGGCAATGCTGAAGACCGCATCAAAAGAAGGAGTAATAGAAAGGGAAGAGAACATTATCCACGAGCAGGTTTTCTATTTTTCCGACAAACGTGCCCGGCATCTGATGACGCACAGGACCGATGTGGAATGGGTGGATATTTCGAAAGAAAAGGAAGAGGTGATCGCTGACCTCCTGCAAACTAAACACGGCAGGATCCTTGTTTGCAACAAGTCGCTCGACGAGTTTGTGGGTATTGTGACAATGAAAGAATTGCTTTCGGAATTATACAAGAACGGTGATATTGAGATTGATAAGCTGATTCACGAGCCGCTGATAATCCCTTCTACCCTCCGAGCACGGAAAGTACTGGAACAGTTTCGCCAAAACCACAAGTTCTTTGCTGTTGTTGTTGATGAATATGGAAGCCTGGACGGAATTATTACGTTGCACGACATCATGGAAAACCTGGTGGGGACAATTCCTGATGAGAATGAAATTGAAGAACCCGATGTTTTTATGCGTAATGAAAACTCAGCGTTGATCAATGGTGAAGCGCCTATTGAAGTATTGACCAATTTTATTGATGATTTTATTATCGATTTTGAAGAAATAGATTATTCTACCGTGGCCGGATTTGTATTGTCGAATATCAATAAAATTCCGCAAGCGGGAGATGTTTTCACGTATGAAAACAGTACATTCGAGATTGTGGATGTAGATGGTAATAAAATTGATAAAGTAATGGTTACTAAAAAACGAAAGTAAGATACGACTATTCGTGACTTTTCTTTTGTTTATAATAGATCAAAATTATGTCTAATTTATATAATTAATAAACAAAATATCAGGTGATTGCATGTTTTTAACGAATTTATTTCTTAAAAAATGGATTTTATGACTAAAAAATATGTTTTATAACACATTCTTAAATTCGTCGAATAAATTAAAAATGTGTTATTTTTACACGAATTTTCAAAGAAAGATCCAGTCTTCATCACCATCTTATTTTTAAAACCTCGAAAACATGGATAATCTGTATAGCAAGTCCGGTTTGCTATCAAGCGCTTTCGTAAAAGACATCGATGGAAAGCAAACCGGCTTATACGTTCTTACCAATAAACTTGGTAGTGAAGTTACAATTACAAATTACGGTGCAAAAATCGTTTCGTTGATGACTCCCGATAAAAACGGAGCCCTTGTCGATGTTGTTTTGGGCCATTCTTCCATTGATGAATACCTAAACTCGGAAGAGCCCTACTTCGGGGCTGTTTGCGGCAGGACCGCCAACCGGATTGCCAATGGTAAATTTACGTTGGAAGGTAAAGAATACAAACTTGCCGTTAACAATGGCCCCAATTCGCTTCACGGCGGCATAAAAGGGTTTAATGCGGTGGTTTGGGATATTGTAAATGTCTCGGAAAACAGCATCGGGTTACACTATTTATCGGTTGACGGAGAAGAAGGCTTCCCCGGAAACCTGGATGTAAATCTCGTTTATACGCTTACTGACGACAACGCACTTCACATTGTTTACAAAGCGGTGACCGATAAAACTACCATCCTGAATCTCACCAACCATTCGTACTTTAATCTTTCGGGTGAAGGTAACCCGTACATCGGCGACCATATCCTGACGCTGAATGCAGATACTTATCTGCCCACCGATGCAACAGCAATTCCATACGGACCAGCACGACCTGTAAAGGGCACCCCTATGGATTTTATAACTCCCGGGACAATTGGTGAGCGGATTAACGAGGATTTTGAACAACTTCATTTCGGGAAAGGGTATGATCACACTTTTGTATTGAACAAACAAAACGAAAACGAATATTCGTACGTTGGCGTTTGCGAATCGCCTGAAACCGGAATTAAAATGGAGATGTTCACCACGGAACCCGGAGTACAGGTGTATACGGGAAACTGGATGACAGGCCGGTTTTCTGCAAAAAACGGGCATCATTACCCGGAGCGTTCTGCGGTATGCTTCGAAACGCAGCATTATCCCGATAGTATCAATAAGCCCGAATATCCTTCGGTAGTTTTAAAACCCGGGGAAACATTCAGTTCAAGGACAACTTACAAATTTTCGATAAAAAGAGACATTACTCAATATAAATAACATCTTTATTAATATCAAAAAGTATGAATGCAACAACTAATCAAAAAAGTAACCGGATAGTGCCCATCATTATGATGATTGCACTGTTTGGGATGATCTCATTCGTGACCAATCTGGCAGCGCCCATGGGACAAGTATTAAAAGAGCAATTTGGAGTTTCCAATTTCCAGGGATTATTGGGGAATATGGCAAACTTCATAGCTTATGCCGTTATGGGAATTCCGGGAGGTATCCTCCTGCAGCGTGTGGGCTACAAAAAAACGGCCCTTATCGCTATTGCCATCGGTTTCGTGGGAGTGTTTATCCAGTTCCTTTCGGGGTATGCCCCGCACACATCGGCTTTCGGCGTTTATTTGCTCGGAGCTTTCGTAGCCGGTTTTTCCATGTGTTTATTGAATATCGTTGTAAACCCTATGTTAAATACGCTGGGTGGCGGCGGCAATAAGGGGAACCAGCTTATTCAGGTTGGCGGCTCGTTTAACTCCGTAATGGCTACTTTTACCCCGGCTTTTGTGGGTATTTTAATTGGTGAAGCTGCCAAAGCAAATATTAAGGATGTATTTCCTGTAATGTATATTGCCATGGGTGTTTTTGCACTTGTATTTTTTGTGATGTTGGCTGTGAGAATTCCCGAACCTCATGCGACAAAAACAAAAGAATCGTTGAAGAGCCTGATGAGTGGCGCAATGAAATTCAGGCATTTCATTTTAGGAGCTGTTGGTATCTTTATATATGTCGGAGTTGAAGTTGGAACTGCGGGCATTCTCTTCTTGTGGTTATCCGATACGCCGGTTGGAAAAACAACAGCAGGATTTGTAGCCGGGACTTACTGGTTCCTGATGTTGGTTGGGAGGTTGCTGGGAGCTTCGTTCGGCAGCAAAATATCCAGCAGGACAATGCTCTCGGCAGTATCTTTAGTCGGTTTAATCCTTGTCTTGTCGGCCATCTTCTCGCCAATCACTACCCTGGTTTCGTTGCCTGTTCTTCAAACATCGGCTGCCGGATCCCTTTCATTCGGTATGGCACAGGTACCCGTTAATGCCATGTTCATTGTTTTGGTCGGTCTTTGTACATCGATCATGTGGGGAAGTATTTTTAACCTTGCCGTTGAAGGGTTAGGAAAATATACCCCGGCCGCCTCGGGAATATTTATGACGTTAGTTTGTGGAGGAGGTATTTTGCCTGCTGTTCAAGGTGCCGTAGCTGATGCCGGAGGTTACCTTGCCAGTTATTGGGTAATCTTTATCGGGTTGGCTTACCTGTTGTATTATGCATTGATCGGATCGAAAAATGTTAATAAAGATATTCCTACCGGAGATATGGAAAAATAAATGCCCTAATTATTAAGAAAAATGACTAAAGAGCAAATTTTAAAAATCTATCAGGAAAAATTTGGTAATGATACACCTGAGGTTTACGCGTCACCCGGGCGCGTAAACCTCATTGGTGAACATACCGATTATAACGGAAGTTTTGTTTTCCCCGGAGCTATCGACAAAGGGATGATAGCTGCCATCCGATTAAACGGAACCGATAAAGTGCATGCATACGCTGCAGATCTGGACGAAAGTTCGGAGTTCGGGCTTACTGAAGGGGACCTGCCAAAAGAAGGCTGGGCAAAATATATTTTTGGTGTATGTCGCGAAATTATTAAACGTGGCGGGGAGGTGACCGGTTTCGACACCGTTTTTGCTGGAGATGTCCCTTTGGGAGCGGGAATGTCGTCGTCCGCCGCGCTGGAAAGCACCTATGCTTATGCCCTGAACGATATGCTTCGTCTTGGGATCGATAAGTTTGAACTGGCCCGGGTCGGACAATCTACCGAACACAACTATGTGGGCGTAAAATGCGGCATCATGGACCAGTTTGCATCGCTTTTCGGGAAAAAGGGGCACCTGATCCGTTTGGATACAAAAACAATGGAATATGAGTATTTCCCGTTCAATCCTCAAGGATATAAATTGGTGTTGCTTGATACCGTCGTGAAACACGAGCTGGCTTCATCAGCATACAATAAACGCCGCGAATCGTGCGAGCACGCTGCTGCCACTATTGCCAAACGTCATCCGGAAGTGAAATTCCTTCGTGATGCAACAATGGATATGCTTAAGGAGGTGAAAGGAGAAATTTCGGAAGAGGACTATATGCGTGCCGAATACGTGATTGAAGAGACGCAACGCGTAAGAGACGTGAGCGATGCGTTGGAACGTGGGGATTATAAAACCGTTGGGAAGAAAATGTACGAAACCCATCACGGAATGAGTAAACTTTACGAAGTGAGCTGCGAAGAACTCGATTTCCTGAATGATGTGGCAAAAGAACACGGAGTTACAGGCTCCCGCGTTATGGGCGGTGGCTTTGGAGGATGCACCATTAATCTTGTGAAAGACGAGTTGTATGATTCGTTCATTACCGATGCTAAAAGAAAGTATAATGAAAAATACGGACATCTGCCCAAGGTGTACGATGTTGTCATTAGCGATGGTGCGCGCAAACTTTAAATAAGAAAACAACTGTCGCCGATAAACATTATCGGCGACAGTTGTTTTCTTCTTATCCATTGATTCCTAACTTCTAAATTTCTAATATTATGCCAACCGGATTTTATTCTCACAATTCGAAATTTCTTATCGCTGTAGATTGTATTATTTTCGGATTCAAAAATCAAGAACTCAATATCTTATTAACTCGTCGTCCGCTTGAACCAAACAAAGGTGAATGGTCGCTTATGGGCGGATTTATGGACGAAAATGAAAGCCTTGACAAAGCTGCGGAGAAGGTTTTGTATCGATACACGCGGCAGAAAGGTATTTATATGGAGCAGGTTGGGGCATACGGTGAAATTGAGCGCGATCCGGGCGACAGGGTAGTATCAGTAGCTTATTATGCATTGGTGCGTTTAGAAGAGTTTGATACGAGCCTTGCTAAAGCATTCGATGCCAAATGGGTAAATATTCAGGAACTCCCCAGGTTGATTTTTGACCACAACCGTATGGTGGAAGACGCATTGAGGTTGTTAAGGTACAAAGCCTCTTTACAACCCATAATTTTTGAGTTTTTTGACGGAAAATTCACACTTCCGGCTTTGCAGGATTTGTGGGAAGCCATTTATCAGATGCCGGTGGACAAACGTAATTTTCGTAAAAAAATTGCAGCAATGGGAATTCTCGACAGATTGGATGCAAAAGATAAATCTTCCTCAAAAAGAGGAGCATTTTATTATATTTTTAATCAGAAAAAATATAAAGAATTTATCGGGCACGGAAACAGGTTCTCCCTCTAAATGTGCTTTGAATTTTACGAATTATATTTCTACTTCATATACTTAAACCTTTTAATACTTCGTTTCGGCGTTTTTTCAAACTCTTCGGTTTGAATTCTAAATGAGGCTATTTTGCTGTAATTAGCCAGTTTGGCGTTTATCTCCTTTATCTCCTTTTCGAGAAAAGAATCATATTGTTCGGGCAATATATTCTCCGCATTTAGTATCTCTGTGTCGGGAACAATAAGAGCTACAATCCTGCCGTTCTCTTCCAACACCAGTGATTCCATTATATAGGGAGAGTTATTTAACTTGTTTTCAATTTCTTCGGGATAGATGTTTTGCCCCGAAGGGCCGAGAATCATATTCTTGTTCCTTCCCCTGATAAATAGAAAATTGTCTTTATCCAATATTCCGAGATCGCCCGTCTTGAGCCACCCGTCTTCTGTAAAGGTAGCTTTTGTAGCTTCTTCGTTCTTATAATAACCCAGCATCACATTTGTACCCTTAGTTAATATTTCTCCAACAACATTCTGTGGATCAGGTGAATCTATTTTAATCTGCATCCTGTCCACTGCTTTTCCACATGATCGTTCCTTGAATTCTGTCCAGAACGAGTAAGAAATAAGCGGCCCGCACTCGGTCATACCGTAACCTACCGTATAGGGGAATTTTATTTTCCGCAGGAATTTTTCCACATCGGCATTCAGGGCAGCTCCCCCGATAACTACTTCTACCAGATTTCCGCCGAAAACGTCAATGAGCGATTTTCTTACTTTGTTGTAAACAACAAAGTTTAAAAGTGGGATTTTAATCAATCTTTTTACGGTTCCCTGCTGAAGTTTCGGAAAAACATTTTTAATGACGATTTTTTCGATGATGAGAGGCACCGCCAATACCAACTTGGGTTTTATTTTGGCAAAAACTTCAAGCAAAACCTTGGGAGATGGTGTTTTTCCCAAAAAATGAATATGGCAACCCATTGATATGGAATTGAGCACCTCAAAGGCAAGTCCGTAAGCATGAGCCATAGGCAACATGCATACGATATTGTCGCCCGAGTTAATGTATGTCAGGATGTCGTTTGCAAACCGGGTATTCGACCATAAACTTCTGTATGGGATCATCACGCCTTTCGGGCTGCTGGTGGTTCCCGATGTATAGTTTATCACGGCCAGCTCTTCCGGTTTGTCGGTCCTGAAAGCAATATCGTTGACAAAGAATCCCTTCTCGTATTTCCTGTCGAAAAAAGTAAACGCGTTAGATACAAATATTTTGAGTTCCTTTGATGTTACTCTCAGCAAGGAAAAATCATCGAGTGAGAAAACGGTCTCCGCTTTTGGTATTTTACTTTCATCTATCTCCCTCCAAATACTTTCATCTACGAAAAGCATTTTAGAATCCGAATGGTCCACAATGTACTGAATACTCTCTTTCTCAAACTCGTGCAAAATACTCACCGCTACCGCTCCGTAGGAAAGGGTAGCAAAAAAAGATATGGCCCAATTGGCTGAATTTTTGCCGCATATCGAAATTTTATCGCCGCGTTGAATACCGGCAGAATTAAAATATTCGTGTAGTTTGTCAATTTCACGGGCAAAGTCTTTGTAATAAAATGTATTGCCCTGAAAGTCTGTCATTGCAGGTAAATCCCAATGATTTCGTATGCTCCGTTCGATTAATCCAAGAAAAGAGTTTTGATTCATTATTATACGTTTTTGTTATACCTATAGAAACAATTAAGTGCATAGATTGTTTGTTCGGGTCTATTATAAATAAATGTCAATTAAGATGAAGGCCACACCTTTCAAAAGTACCTCAAAAACAAAAGACGGCCCGATGGTAGAATTTCCGGATAAATCAATCGTGACGTTGAAATCCGAGTAACACATATATTACATATATCTGTGGTCTAAGTTGCTTTTTTATCAAAATTAAATCATTAAACAATTAAATTTTCATATATTTGCAAGCTAATCGTATCATTTTATTTTTTACTTATTCAAAAACATCAATTAAATAATTAATTCACTAATTAATAGATAGATGGCAGAATCTAAAAACATCGATGGTGATCAACGTCAAAAAAGCCATAAAAAATTTCATCAGCGCAAAGGTTTCATTTTGTTGTTGGGTATTGCGATAGGCATAATTTTCATCGGAGCATTGTATCAAACATCCGTTTATTTTTCTACTAACGAGTCGTGCATGATGTGCCACGTCCACCCCCATGCGGAAGAGAGTTGGAAACTTTCTGTTCACGTGAACAACGGAAGCGGCGTAATGGTCAACTGCATAGACTGTCATTTGCCACCTAGGGACGATACGTGGGCGCACTATACGGCTAAAGCCGCATTGGGTATCCGCGACGTGTGGGGGTACCTGACCAAGGACAGCGCGGACTTCGACTGGGATAGAAAATCTGAACTTGAGCAGGCCGTAAAATATATTCCAAATGCTTCTTGCGTAAAATGTCATCAGAATTTATTTCCCCAAGGGATTACCGATGACGGCATTACAGCACATATGTATTATGATGAGAATCACGAAAAGCTCAATCTCCAGTGCATTAGCTGCCACTTGGATGCAGGACATTACAACCCGAACTATGTACACGGACAAATGACGGGGATACCCGGAATGAATGTGGCTTCTGCGGTAGATTCCAGCATGTTTTTCAAAGAGGCTGCCGCAGTAACGGCCTTTGAAAATTATACCGAGCAGATCCCCGGAACGGCGGTTTCATTCAATATGAAAGCGATACCCGGCGGGACATTTACTATGGGAAGTTCTCCCAAAGAGCCTTTCCACCAAAAAGACGAAGCACCGCAACACCAAGTAACGGTGAATCCTTTCTTCATGGCAGAAGTGGAAACTACCTGGGATCAGTACTGGGCATTTTATGCCAACACCATGAGCGAAGGAAGGACTCCTCCCGAGACGGTTTACGAAAATAACCTGAAAGCGATGGGAGTAGATGCCATTTCCGGACCAACTCCACCGTTTGGATATCCCGACCAGGGATGGGGTTCGGGCAACAGGCCTGCCATCACCATGACGCATTATGCCGCAGAAACATTCTGTCAATGGCTGTCGCAGAAAACAGGCAGGAAATACCGCTTGCCCACCGAAGCCGAATGGGAATATGCTGCACGCGGTGGTACGCAAACACCCTATTTCTTTACCGGAAATCCCAAAGATTTTTCCGATGAAGGATTTATGCGGAAGTTCTTTCCTGCAAAAACGGATAGCATAAGCGCATATGTTATCTACAGTAAAAATAGCGATAACCGCACGCAAGAACCATCACTGGTGAAGCCAAATCCTTTCGGATTGAAAAATATGCTCGGAAACGTTATGGAATATTGTGCCGATAAATACGATGAAACTGCTTACGGAAAAAGAAGTGGAGTTACAAGCAATCCATTGATCACACAAGGTGAAGAATGGGTGGTAAGGGGTGGAAACTACCTGTCGGATGCTGCCGATGTCCGTTCAGCCGCACGTAGCCACACAAGGCACGACGATTGGTTAAAAACCGATCCGCAACAACCCAAGAGTATCTGGTGGTATTCCGATATAAAAGGAATCGGATTCCGGGTTGTATGTGAGCCTGACAGTTCAATAATTGCAAAATAAATCAATTCTAAAACAAATTTAACGAGATGAAAAAAGAGAACAACTTGACGAGAAGGACATTTCTTAAAACTTCGGCTGTTGCCGGAGCAGTGGGCGTGATCGGAACCGGTACGACGGGATTTTTAACCTCTTGTAGCGGTGAGAAAAAGGATGCGGTAGTCCCGTTGAAAGAACCCGGAACCTATTATGTGCCCGAGTTGATGGACCTGGCTGCCGACGGAAAAGAACTGAAAGCCGGCGTGGTAGGCTGTGGCGGAAGGGGGTCGGGCGCCGCCATGAATTTCCTGAATGCCGCCAACGGGGTTACCATAGTCGCGCTGGGCGACGTGTTCCAAGACAAGGTGGACGGCCTCGCCGACAAATTGAAAGCGGAAAAGAGCATGGACATACCCGCCGACAAGCGTTTTGTGGGGCTGGATGCTTACAAGAAAGTGATCGACAGCGGCATCGACATCCTGATCGACTGCACACCTCCATTTTTCCGCGCGGAACATTTCAAATATGCCGTGGAACAGGGCAAGCATTGCTTCCTCGAGAAACCGGTCTGCGTTGATCCGGTAGGATACCGCACGCTGGTTGCAACGGCAAAACAGGCCAGGGCCAGGAATTTATGCGTGGTTACCGGCACGCAGCGCCACCACCAACGCTCCTATGTTGAATCGTACAAGCAAATCATGAACGGCCTTATCGGGGAAATTACCGGTGGAGCCGTCTACTGGAACCAGAGCATGTTGTGGTACCGCGACCGCCAGCCCGCGTGGAACGATTTCGAATTCATGGTCCGCGACTGGGTAAACTGGAAATGGTTGTCGGGGGATCACATTGTTGAACAACACGTTCACAATATCGATGTATTCACCTGGTTCAGCGGGCTGAAGCCGGCAAAAGCGGTCGCTTTCGGTTCCCGCCAGCGCCGTGTGACCGGGGACCAGTACGACAATTTCAGCGTCGATTTCACCATGGAAAACGGGATACACCTGCACAGCATGTGCCGCCAGATTGACGGTTGCGCCAATAACGTGAGCGAATTCATCCAGGGCACGAAAGGTTCCTGGACAAGCCGGGACGGCCACGTGATCAGGGATCTGGCCGGAAATGTGGTCTGGCAGTATGACGGAGAAGCGGAAAAGGCAAACTTCAAGCAGACCGATCCCTATACGCTGGAACACGTGAATTTGATCAATTGCATCCGCGGGAACAAACCCATCGAGCAGGCATCCGAAACAGCCGTCTCCAACCTCGCGGCCATCATGGGGCGCGAAGCAGCCTATACGGGCCAGGAAACTGCCTGGGACGCCATGGCCGCGGCTCCCCTCGATTATACCCCGGCAGACCTCAATATCGGCAAGATGGACATGAAAGGTTTCACCGTCCCTGTCCCGGGAAGCGCGAAAGAAAAGAAATAGACGGAGCAGCCATGACGATAGACAGAAGAAAATTCATCAAATCATCGCTTGCCGGCGCCGCCGCGGTCGGCCTCGGGAACTCCCTGGCCGCCTCCTCGCGTGAAACTCCGGTGGGCGCCCCTCCCGCTTTTCCGGTTAAAGCCGGACTCAACATATCGTTCCAGGAAGGGATTGCCCCGGGGGCGAACCTGAAGGAGAAGTTCGACTTTATGGAAGAACACGGCGTCGTGGGTTTCGAGCCTCACGGCCGGGGCCTGAAAGGCAGGATGCAGGAGTTCAAGGATGCGTTGAAAGGGCGGAACATCAAGGTTAGCGCCGTTTGTGCCGGCTTCGAAGGGTTCATCCTTTCTACCGATCCCGCCATCCGCAAGAAATGCCGCGATACGATGGAGGAACTGATCATCCTTGGGGGAGAACTCGGATCAACGGGCGTGATCATTGTCCCGGCCTTCAATTCACAGGTCCCGGTAATGCCGCACACGCAGGAAACTCGCGATTTCTTATGCGAACAGTTCAACGAAATGGGTAACACCGCACGGAAATACGGCACGACGGTTATTTTGGAGCCCCTCAACCGTAAAGAAGCATTTTACCTTCGCCAAGTTGCGGATGCTGCCTCTATCTGCCGCGATATCAACAATCCGGGTGTCACCTGCCTGGGAGATTTCTGGCACATGACGTGGGAAGAGACGTGCGACATGGCAGCTTTTGTTGCAGCCGGGAAACACTTGCAGCACGTGCATATGGCAAGCCGTAAGCGCCGCAGCATGCCCGGGGAAGACGGCGAAGCCGATAACTACATGAACGGTTTTCGCGGATTGAAAATGATTGGTTACGATAAATATGTCAGCTTCGAATGCGGTTGCCAGGGGGATCGCAAGGTGGTTGTCCCCGCAGCGCTTGAGTTGTTGAGGAAACAATGGAAAGAAGCGTGAGCTGATCTGCAATATTGAAATTGAGAATGAGTGGGGGAGTATTTCTCTCACTCATTTTTTTATCGGACTATTTGAGCCAAATAAAAGGGAGAAGAGTACAAAAAAGAAACTTTTTGGAAGCGAAGAAGCTTTTATTCAATTTTTTCGTAAGAAATTTAAATAGTTTCTTATATTTTTGTACAACGCAAAATAAAGATCACCTCCGACTGCTCGCACCGTATGGAAATGACTCCGGACCGGAGTAAGGAGGCAAATATTTCAATATCAATTAAAATATGGAAAAAATAAGGCAACTCCTCGCATCCTATAAAACAAC
This sequence comes from Bacteroidia bacterium 43-41, assembly GCA_001898165.1. Taxonomy (GTDB): domain Bacteria; phylum Bacteroidota; class Bacteroidia; order Bacteroidales; family Dysgonomonadaceae; genus Petrimonas. The sequence goes on along the minus strand of MKTD01000003.1, from coordinate 123,224 downwards.
ATTAGTACTTTTGCTTATCTATGCTTTTTTAATGGCCCTTGCCACGTTTATCGAAAAAAAGATGACTGCCGAAGCAGCCAAGGTAATAATTTACTATTCGCCCGTTTTCTTTTTTCTGCAATTTCTGTTAGTTGTTAATTTCATTTTAACATTTATCGATCATCGTTTTATAAAAAGAGGCCGTTGGGCGCTTACGGTAATCCATTTTGCATTTATCGTTATTCTTGCCGGAGCTTTAACAACGCATATCTTTGGAAAAGAGGGAACAATGCATATCCGCGAAGGAGAAACAAGCGACACAATGGTTATGCACACATCGAAAGGAGTGTTCAAAGAGCAACTCCCGTTTACGCTGGAGCTTATCCAATTCAGATTGAGCAGGTATCCCGGTTCCAAGAGCCCCTCTTCCTATGAAAGTGATTTACGGATACATGTAGATGGCGAAGTGCGCGAAGCCAGGGTTTACATGAACAATGTACTGGATTTGAAAGGGTATCGTTTTTTTCAGGCCTCTTACGACGAGGATGAGCAGGGGACCATTTTATCTGTCAACAAAGATGTGGCGGGGCGGAACATTACTTACGCCGGTTATTTCCTCTTGATAGCCGGATTTGTTTTGATGCTTATTACTCCAAACTCACGATTAAATAAACTTAGCCGTCAATTGAACGAATTGAGGCATACCGCAAAGCTGACGGTTGTTTTTTTAGCTGTCGCGTTTGGTGCCAATGCACAGGATTTTACTAACCAGGCTGTTTTTCAGGCCGTACAAAGAAATGCGGTTCCGGTGGAGCAGGCCGAAAAATTCGGGCAGTTGCCGGTTCAGTTCGCCGGCAGAACCATCCCGATGAATACATTTTCATCGGAACTATTGAGAAAGATACATAAGAGCAATAAAATAGGAAAACTCAACTCCGATCAGTTTTTGCTGGGAGTGCTCACGATGCCGCAAATGTGGATGCAAGTGCCGTTTATTTCCAATTCCAACGATGACGTGGCAAAAATGTTTCAGCTACCGGAAAAATATTTTTCGTATGCCCAGGTTTTTGATCCGAGTGGAAACTATAAACTTCTTGCCGGGGTAAACGAAGCTTATCACAAACCCGAGTCGCAAAGGAACAAGTTTGATAAAGACATTATCAAGCTCGATGAAAAGATAAACATCCTTTTCCAGTTGTTGAACTTCAAACTGTTGGCGCTTTTCCCAAAAGCTGATGCTCCCGGCCATACCTGGTATGCACCCGGAGATGATCTGACGGGCTTCCCCGAAGAAGACTCCCTGTTTATTTCCCGGTCTTTACCGTTGTACTTATCAGAGGTAGGTCGATCGCTCGAAAGTGGCGATTGGAAACAACCCGACACAATGATCGATTCCATAGCCGGTTTTCAGCAAAAAGCCGATATAGCCGGACAGATAAACCCGAAAAAAATACGCATGGAAATCCGTTACAACAAACAAGATATTTTCAGTAAAACCCGCGCCGGATATTTTGTTTTGGGAACCTTGCTGCTTATTTTGGCTTTTTTCAGGCTTTTCAAAAAGGCAAAGTGGGCAGATCTCCTGTCCAATATGCTCGTTTTGGGAATTTTTCTGGTTTTCCTTTTTCATATGTATGGGATGGCCATGCGTTGGTACATATCGGGATATGCACCCTGGAGCAATTCTTACGAAAGCATGGTATATGTATCCTGGGCAACTATACTTGCTGGCCTGATTTTCGGACGAAAGAGCGATCTGACTCTCGCGACGGCAACAATTTTCGGAGGCATAATCCTTTTTGTTTCAAGCCTGAATTGGATGGAACCCCAGATTACAACACTCGTCCCCGTACTTAAATCTCCATGGCTTATGTTTCACGTTGCCGTAACCATAGCTGCTTACGGTTTTTTCGGGATAAGCTTGTTGCTGGGATTATCCAATCTTGTTATTATGAGTGTGACTCAAAAAGAGATGGCCATGCTCCGCATCAGGGAGCTGAGCATTATCAACAACATGTCGCTGTTGGTAGGTCTGGCTTTAATGACCATCGGTACTTTTTTGGGCGGTATTTGGGCCAACGAATCGTGGGGCCGTTACTGGAGCTGGGACCCCAAAGAGACCTGGGCGCTCATTACCGTTATTGTTTATGCCGTGGCCACTCATACCCATCTGGTAAAGAAACTGAACAATTACTGGTTCTCTAACCTGGCATCGGTGATTGCATTTGCTTCGGTGCTAATGACATTCTGGGGAGTGAATTACCTCTTAAGCGGGTTACATTCATACGGGGAAAACGAAGGGGTTTCGGCAGTCTTTGTTTACCTGTACGCGATATTGTTCGTAGTTATAGTTTTAGCGCTGGTCTCCTATAGAGGGTTCAAAAGGGGATTGAAAGCGGGGCAGATAGATAATAATAAATAGATATTTATAATGATTCACTGGGGATTTATCGGTTGCGGAAACGTGACGGAAAAGAAAAGCGGCCCGGCTTTCGGGAAAGTAAAAGGATCTGGCGTAGCAGCCGTGATGCGTCGCAATGCGGAGTTAGCCAAAGATTATGCGATGCGGCACAACATCAACAAGTGGTATTCCGATGCACACGCGTTGATAAACGACAACGATGTAACCGCCGTATATGTTTCCACACCTCCCGGATCGCATGCAGAATATGCCATTGCGGCAATGAAAGCGGGAAAACCGGTGTATGTGGAAAAACCGATGGCAGCTTCGTACGAGGAATGTGTGGCCATGTCGGAAGTGGCAAATGAGACGGGTGTCCCTTGTTTTGTGGCATATTACCGGCGGACATTGCCTTATTTTCTACGGGTGAAGCAGTTGTTGGAGAGCCGTGAAATAGGGGAGCCCGGCGAGGTGAAAATCCGGTTCATTATACCGCCGTATTCGTCCGATTTAAGCTGGGAAACACTTCCCTGGCGGGTGAAGAAAGAGGTTGCCGGTGCCGGGTATTTCTACGACCTGGCTTCGCACCAGCTGGATTATCTCGATTTTATTTTCGGTGAAATCACCGAAGTGAGCGGAACGGCTAAAAACGTTGCAGGATTGTACGATGTAGAAGATACGGTGGACGGGGAGTGGTTGCACAAATCGGGCGTAAGAGGCAGCGGACACTGGGAATTTGCCGCTCCCGTAAAAGAACGGACCGATGAGATAGAGATTATCGGTTCGCGAGGTTCTATCCGGTTTTCCACGTTCCATTTCACACCTATCGTCCTTAACAATGCCTCCGGTGAAAAAATATATACCGAAGAGAACCCTGAAAATATTCAGTTTTACCTGATACAAAGCATTGTGAATTACCTGAACGGTAACGGCGATTATCCCATAAGCGACTTTCGCTCCGCTATGCGAACCAATTGGGTGATGGATAAGATGTTAGGGTAAACAATTTAATTTACTCCTTCAACAATTGATCTATGGTGTCGGTTACCTTTTTGCTGTTCCAATCGGCTGCACCTACTTTCCGGATGGCGATATCGCCGTTTTTCCCGATTAGAAAAGTGATGGGAATGGTGTTGGAAGCCAGTTGAGGGGGTGGGGCAGACTGAATGTAGTATACCGGTAAATCATAGCCTTTGTCCGCCATAAATTTATCCACCGTAGCTTTGGGGTCTGTAGTTGCATATACAAACGCCACATCGGGATTATTCCTGTACTTGTTGTAAAGCTCCTGCATCACAGGCATCTCGGCAATACAAGGAGGGCACCAGGTTGCCCAGGTGTTCAGGAAGATCACTTTCCCCTGTGCCTGACTTAAATTGAAGGATTGCCCGTTGTTATCGATAAGCTGCCAGTGGTAATCGGTTAATCTTTCACGTTTTTCCACTTTTTGCACCGATGGGGTGAAAGAAGCCATCAGCTTGCTGGCCCAATATTTTAGTTTACTTCCAACGGGGGTAAACAAGACAAGGGCGATTAACCCGATAAAGATTATATTTGAAATCCACGATTTCTTTTTGTTCGCTCCCATTCTATTGAGTTCTTTTTCATTAAACGTATTTTTCAACAGAAAGTTTTTTGACGGGGAAAAATTTGAATTTATACCGCGTACTAGCAGTGACTTCTTTTCTCTTCCTTCTGTTTGGGCAAAATCAAGTTCAGAACCACACCAACCATTGCGGCTAACCCTATTCCGGCAGCAAATTCAGTTTTTAGTTAAACACAAAATGATTTGTGAAAAAAAACAGGGCTAAAGAGGACTTTTTTAGTTACTTTTGTGAGTAAATAATTATTTATGCAGGAAGATAAAAGTCAGTTGATGAATTATGCCATGTATGGCGGCGTTTTTTTGGGGTTGTTTTGGATGTTTAAGTATCTTTTTGTGATGGGCTCGACCCGGATCCCGGCTTTAAATATACTCGGCTCATTTCTGTCTATCGGTACACCGCTCATCCTGTTTTATTTTCTGGTGAAATATAAAAACGATATCGTAAGCAATACTATGGGCTATTGGCATGGAGTTCAGTTTGGTATTATGCTGTTCTTTTTTGCATCACTTTTGGAAGCAGTCATTGTTTTTGTGCACATCACGTGGATTGACCAGGCATTTGTGGGAAAACTGTATGAGAATATGATTGAGACCGTAAAGGCAATGAATTTAAGCGAAACAATGGTGAATACCCTTGAAAACCAGCCGTTGCCGACAACCCTGAATTATATCTTCAGCAACGTGGTTCTGACAGATGTTTTTATCGGACTGATTTTGTCGGCGTTTATTGTGCCGTTTGCACGCAGATATACACCTGCAAATCGTAAATCGTAAATCGTAAATCGTTAATAAGAAGTTATGGATATTTCTGTTGTCGTTCCTCTCTACAACGAAGAAGAATCTCTTCCCGAGCTGCATGCGTGGATCAAGCGGGTGATGGAAGAAAACGGTTTCTCGTACGAAATTATTTTTGTGGACGATGGAAGTACCGATCGTTCGTGGGATGTAATTACCGGGCTTCGAGAGCAATCGGATAGGGTGAAAGCCATAAAATTCCAGCGCAATTACGGAAAATCGCCCGCTTTGCATTGTGCGTTCCGAAAGGTAGAAGGAAACGTGGTAATCACAATGGATGCCGATTTGCAGGATAGCCCCGACGAAATTCCAGAACTCTACCGGATGATAAAGGAGGAGGGCTACGACCTGGTCTCGGGATGGAAACGCAAGCGTTACGATGACAAACTGACCAAGAACCTGCCTTCGAAGTTTTTCAATGCCACGGCAAGAAAAGTGTCGGGAATTAAACTTCACGATTTCAATTGCGGGCTGAAAGCCTATAGACGTTCATTGGCCAAAAGCATTGAGGTATATAACGACATGCACCGCTACATTCCTATCCTGGCAAAAGATGCTGGATTTAAGCATATTGGCGAGAAAGAGGTGCGTCATCAGGCACGTAAATACGGAAAAAGCAAGTTCGGCGCCGACCGTTTTGTGAACGGTTATCTCGACCTGCTTACGATCTGGTTCCTGAATAAATTCGGCAAAAAACCGATGCACTTCTTTGGACTGTTGGGCAGCATCATGTTTATTCTTGGATTTATTGCCATCGTTTTGGTAGGCGCTACTAAACTGTACGATATGTATGTCGGGAATCCATACCGGTTGGTAACCGAATCGCCCTATTTTTACATTTCACTCACGACGATGATTCTCGGGACGCTGCTTTTCCTCACCGGTTTTTTGGGCGAACTGATTTCGCGAAACTCACCCGATCGAAATAATTACCGAATAGAGAAGGAGATTTGATATGAAAGCAAATGTATTTTTTTTAGGAGTACCTATAGTCATTTTTACCTTACTTTTACCTTCCTGCAATCAAAAGGGAAACTACACCTATTTTCAAAACAGCGGTGAGATTTTTCATACCTCGTACCACATCAAATACGCTTACGAAAGATCGCTGGAAAGTGAAATCCTGGCCGAATTAGAAAGGTTTGAACTGTCTTTGAATCCTTTCAGGGAAAATACGATCATCACTAAAATAAACAACAACATACCCGTGAAACCCGATTCGCTTTTCATGGAGGTATTCAACAAAGCCATGGAGGTTTCGCGGATGTCGGAAGGTAAATTCGATATTACGGTTTCGCCGCTGATTAACGCCTGGGGGTTCGGATTCAAGAATATGGACAGCATAACACCTGAAATTATCGATAGCCTGAAAGAATTTGTGGGATACGACAAAATCAGGATCGACAGCGAAGGGAATGTCGTAAAATCCGATCCGAGAGTGCAGTTGAACACTTCGGCCATCTCCAAAGGGTATTCCTGCGATTTGGTTGCACGATTGTTCGATAGCTATGGAATTGAAAATTATATGGTGGAAATAGGTGGTGAGATTGTTGCCAAAGGGGTGAACGACAAGGGCGTGTGCTGGCGAATCGGGTTAGACAAGCCTGTTGACGACAGCACAGGTATGCAGCATGAATTGCAAACCATTCTTTCGTTGTGCGACAAATCGTTGGCTACATCGGGAAATTATCGAAATTATTACCTGAAAAACGGTAAAAAGTACGCCCACACCATCGACCCGCAAACCGGCTATCCGTCGGAACAAAATATTTTAGGTGCAACCGTCATTGCTAACGATTGTATGACGGCCGATGCTTATGCCACGGCATTTATGGCTTCGGGATTGGAAAAGTCGAAAGAAATTGCCCAAAAAATTCCCGGATTGCATTATTATTTTATTTATGTGAAACCCGACAGCACGTTAGACATTGCTTATTCCAAAGGGTTTGAACAGTTTTTTGCAAAATAATTCAACTATGAACAACTCCGTTTCCATTGCTCCTTTGAGCAAAAAAGAGATGAAAGATTTGGTGATCAGCTATTTCTTTTATGAAACCGATTACGGTTTGGCCATTATTGCTTCTACCCCAAAAGGAATTTGTTACATCGGTTTCGGAGAAAAGGAACCGATGGCGGCATCGTTAAAAAAGAATTATCCCAAAGCCGATTTTCGGGAACAGAAGGCCGGTATGCATGAACTCGCGTTGGGTTTCATCAAAAACGAAAAAGTCCCGGAGCTTACCCTGCATATTTCGGGAACCGATTTTCAGCTGGACGTGTGGAGAGCGTTGCTGCAGATACCTGCCGGAAAATTATCTTCCTACCAGGCCGTCGCCAATGCCGTAAACAATCCAAGAGCTGTACGTGCAGTGGGATCTGCTATTGGCGATAATCCCGTTTCGTACATTATTCCCTGCCACCGTGTTATTCGCTCCGACGGTGGATTGGGCGGATACTTCTGGGGATTGGACATCAAAAAGAAAATGATTGAAAAGGAGGCGGAAAAAGTAAAAATGTCTGTATAATCTTATGGCGTTAAAAAATAGGTTAATCTTAATATTTATAATGTCTTACGTGCTGGTATCGGCACAGGAAGCGGATTCTGTTCGTTATCCCACGTTCAAGGTTGACGGAACTATGAAAAATAAGTTTGAGTATGCCCCTGAAATCGGAAGCTCCAGATTCTCCGTTAGAAATTCCAGGATAGGCGTACGCGGTTATCTTACCCCTTCTTTTTCTTACCGCGGGCAAATAGAGCTCAGCGATAACGGCAGCTTTAAGGTGTTGGATCTGTACGGTTCTTTTGAACCCATACAGGGATTGTTACTCTCTTTAGGACAGACAAGCATTCCTCTCTTTAACTCTTACGTTGTTTCGCCGGGTAGTCTTATGTTTGCAAACCGTACGTTTATCGGAAAATATTTTTTAAGCACTCGCGATATCGGTTTTCTTGCCGATTATAATTTTAAGATTGATGCCGTTCCTGCCTCCATCGAGTTTGGGGCGTACAACGGAAATACGATCAACGACCCTGTTTGGCGCGAAAAGCTGTCGTACGGGGGGCGCTTCGAACTCGGAAGCATGAAAGGATTGCGATCGACAATTAAATTTTACAACTACCTGAATACTCCCAAAGTACATTACTTTTTTTACGGGGCGGATCTGCGTTACGGGGGTGATAACTGGAAAGTGGAAACGGAATTTATGAAGCGCGATAACAAAGACGTGGATGAAGATCAAATGTCTGCTTATTACGTGCAGGGCGCTTACGCATTTCCGCTTAAGGAGACCTATTTATTCAAAAATATCGTGCCCGCTGTCCGATGGGATGCCATTGACAAGCATAGGAATGAAAAGGGTTTTGATGTGGACAGGTTAACTGTCGGCCTTGGTTTTGGGCTTACTAAAAAATATTTTTCTTCCATATTACGATTCGATTACGAGTGGTATTTTGTGAATAGGGAGCTTGATATTCTGAATCTATACGAAGAGATGGATGCTAATAAATTCACGATTGAATTGTTATTGAATTTTTAAATTTAAAACTATGGCTAAAAGAATTGTATCGTTTTTGTTTGTTTTTTGTCTTGTTTTGCTGAGCTGTACCGAGCAGGACAAGAAGAGAATCCTTTTTGACGGAGAAAATATGACCGGCTGGTCAACTGAAGGATCAGTCGCTGCTTTGGATTCGGTAATCCGGATGGAGGATACCGGTAAAATAACCTTGAAAAATGGGATGTTTACCAATTTCGAACTGCTTGTCACGGCAAGAACAGTGGATAACGGAAAAGGGGAGATTCGTTTTCATACCGATAAAAACGGTGACGGCGGTTATGCCGTTGCACTGAATAACGACCTGGAAAATTCGCAGTGGTGGACTAAAACCGGAAGTTTGTTATCGGTCAGGAACTTAACAAAATCTATCGTGAAAAGGAATGAATGGTTTCCTATCCGTATCAGGGTAGAGGGTAAAAAAATAGAGGTTGCCGTGAATGATGAGTTGCTGGTTGAGTATATCGAACCGGCCCACCCGTACCGTACACCGGAAAACAGGTTGCAAATCCTTTCTAACGGCACTTTCTCCCTTCGGAGTACCGAAGGTGCCATTGAAGTAAAATCCATTGAAGTGACACCGCTGAAAATAGATAAAACATTGATCGACAGCCAGCTTGCCGAAGCTATTGACGAATCGTCGGACGATATCATTAAATTGCATCAGGCCAATTTTCCGGTACTCGATTATCACGTGCACCTGAAAGAAGACCTGACGTTGGACCTGGCCAAGTCCCAATCGCGCAGATACGGCATCAATTATGCACTGGCGCCCAATTGCGGTATAGGGTTTCCTATCCAGGACGATGCACAGGTGCTCGGGTATTTCAACGGGATGCAAGGTCAACCCTTTGTTCAGGCCATGCAGGGAGAAGGACGCGAATGGCCGGTTACCTTTTCTAAAGAAGTGCGCGACCTGTTCGATTATGTATTCACGGATGCCATGACGTTTACAGACCGGAAAGGCAACAGAACACGGCTGTGGATGCCGGATGAAGTGTTTATTGATGATGAACAGGAATACATGGACCTGATTGTGGAAAAGATTGTCATGGTAATGGATGAACCGATGGATGTGTATGTAAATCCGAGTTTCCTACCCGTTGCAATGAACGATCGTTACGATATGCTTTGGACGGACGAACGTCAGAACAAAGTGATCGATGCAATGGTGAGAACCGGTAAGGTGTTGGAAATCAACAATAGGTATGAGATACCCCACAAGTCCTTTATTCAGAAAGCCAAAGCTGCCGGGCTGAAATTCACTTTCGGCACCAACAACTCCAATTCCGATTTCGGTAAACTGGAGTATTGTATCCGGATGATGAAGGAATGCGGCATTACCGCACAGGATATGTATAAACCCAAAATGACGGAATAAAGTCCGTGTTTTAATTGTTCATTCTTTTGTAATCCCTGGCCAGTCCGCCTTCTCCGGTTTCTTTGTAGAGTGAGGGTAAATCATGCTCGGTCTGTTTCATCACTTCAACCACGTGGTCGAACGACACTAAATGGGTCCCATCCGTAAACGATGAGTAGAGGTTGGCGTCCAACGCCCGGGCTGCTGCATATGCGTTCCGCTCGATACAAGGCACCTGCACCAAGCCGCAAACCGGGTCGCACGTCATTCCCAGGTGGTGCTCCAGACCCATCTCGGCAGCATATTCAATTTGTGCCGGGCTACCGCCGAACAGTTGGCTGGCAGCGGCGGCAGCCATGGAGCAGGCAACGCCCACCTCACCCTGGCAACCCACTTCGGCACCCGATATCGATGCGTTTTGTTTTACCACATTACCGAACAATCCGGCTGTAGCCAACGCCCGCAAAATACGGGTTTCGCTGAAGTCGCGGCTCTCTTCCAGATGATACAGGATGGCTGGAAGCACGCCGCACGAACCGCATGTGGGTGCGGTGACAATCTTGCCGCCCGAAGCGTTTTCTTCAGAGACCGCCAACGCATAGGCAAAAACTAATCCGCGCGATTGAAGCGATGCCTTGTAACCTTTGGCTTTTATGAAATACGATGCCGCTTTGCGTTGCAGGTTTAACGGGCCGGGCAATACTCCTTCGTTATCCAGACCGTTTTTTACGGCTGCTTTCATTACCTGCCACACGTTGTGCAAATGATCCCAGAGATCTGGATCTTCGTGAATCTCAACGTATTCCCAATATGTTCTGCCGTTTTGTTCGCACCAGGCCTGTATATCGGCAATGTTTGTCATTGGATAAATATCTTTTTGCGCCGTTTCGGATAAACCTACCACATTCTCTCCGTCGCTTAGTGCTCCGCCACCTACGCTATAAACCGTCCACGAATCGATTTTTTTACCTTCGGCATCCAACGCATCATACCTCATCGCATTGGGATGGAACGGCAGGAATGTCTTGGGCAACCATTCGATGGTGGTAGGAGCGTGCGGCTCCAACACGTTCAGGATAGCAGTGTCGGTTAAGTGTCCTTTTCCGGTAGCTGCCAGGCTTCCGTACAGCGTCACCGAGTATCTCACGGCTTCGGGCGTTCTTCCCAGAAACAGTTCAGCCGCCTTTTTAGGACCCATGGTGTGGCTGCTCGACGGGCCATTCCCGATTCTATATAATTCTTTTAATGATTTCATATTTACTCTTAAAGTGAATAATGAAAAGTGAATAGTTTTTCACTTTTAGTTATTCGTTCTTCGTTTTTTAAACTGTCTTTTGTCTTTGCTCTTTGTTCTTTGCTCTGTCTAATACGTTTCCCGGATGTGCTTCACCGTAATTGGCGTCTTTTCCGATGCTTTCAGTGCGGGAGAAGTTATTTCTATTACTCTCTTTTCTCCCGGAAGCAGATCAATGAAATTATCGGTAAATTTTGCTCCCATTACCGGGATTTCCACGAAAACGTCTTTCGCCAACTTTTTGCTCGTGAGCGTAACGGTATATTTACCGTCGGCATATTTTACCGAACTTTTTACGGTGGTCTGCGGCAAGTTAAGCTTATTGGGCCAATAGAAGAAATAATCTTTGGATGAGAGTTTTTTCCCTTTGCTGTCGCTTAACCATGCGTGGATCATCGTATTTGCTTTATCGGATTCGGAGACCATTTCTGCGGTGTTGATTGTTTTCACCACGTTGCTGGAATTGGCTTTCGCGTTCACTTTTTCCTCGAATTGTTTTACCACGCCTTTGTTGAAATCCACTACCTGCACAGTTAACCGTAAGTCATTCATATCGTTCAGATAATCGGACATGGTGTAATAATTCAGTTGGTCATCTTTGAATTTTACACCCAATGCCAACGGTGCAAATACATCGCGCATACGGTAGTGCTGTGCTTTCCAGTTGCCGTAATAATCAATGCTCGACCACGATACCACAGGCCAATCGTCGTTTATCTGCCAATACAATGCGCCCATGCAATAATCCCTGCCGCGACGCATCGCTTCTACCGACTCTTCCATGCCGTTGCCCTGCATCACCAGCCCGATATAGACGAAATCTTCGAAATTTTGGGGTTCGTGATAATACATATCCATATACTTTTTGATGAGCGAGTTTCCGGTAGATGCTTTTTGATGGATTTTCATCACTTCGCTTTCCAGGCTCCACTGATCTTGGGGCGCGAAAGAGCGGATGGTTTTCATTTCGGGGAACGATTGGAATCCGAATTCGCTGGCAAAACGCGGAAGTCGATCGGCCATCCCTTCAAACGGGAGATTGCCGTACCAAAGCCCCCAATCGTGAACGTCGCTCGATGCAAACGTTTCAGGATTTCCCCAGTTGGAATCGTATGGCGAACCGTGGATATAGCTGCGTGTCCCGTCAAATTCTTTTACCAGCTCAGGAATGAGTTCACGGAACGTTCTGTCGTAGCCTTTGAGCCAGTGGTTGTAAGTGTCTGCCGGATATTGCTTGTTCCAACCCCAGTGCTGAAGGCCTTCCTCCACCTCGTTATTGCCGCACCAGAACGCCAGTGAAGCGTGGTTACGCAATCGCTTGATGTTATAGATCACTTCATTTTTAACATTATCGAGAAAAGTATCGTCGGACGGGTAGGGTACACAACCGAAAATAAAATCCTGCCAAACAACGATACCTCTCTCATCGGCCTGGCGGTAAAATTCTTCGTTCTCGTAGATCCCGCCGCCCCAAACGCGGACAAAGTTCATATTTGCTGCTTCTATATTATCGAAAAGCTTTGCGTAATAATCTTCGTTTTGTTGGGTAGTGAAAATTTCACCCGGAATATAATTGGAGCCTTTGGCAAACAAAGGAATGCCGTTTACCTCAAAATAGAACGATTTTCCGTGCTCGTCCGGTTCCTGTACTAACCTGACCGTACGTAACCCGACTCTTTCGGATTTTTCGGCGATTATCCGGTTATCCACCGTAACGGTTGCCGTGAAATCATACAAGTATTGCTCGCCCCAGCCGGTTGGCATCCATCTTTTTGGATCGGTAATCTCCAACGGGATAGAAACGGTGTTTTTACCCGGATGCAGCGTTACTTCTTTTGATACTGATTTTTTTGCTTCCCCTTTTACGGCATATTCAACCGTAACGGTTGCGGAAACGGGCTTTTCGGCAACAGAGAACGCTTCAACAATATTATCTATTTTTGCCGATTGCACCGTAACAGATTGCTGTTTCACATAGAAATCATCAATTCGCGCCTTGTCGTAAAACACCAATGAAACCGGTTTCCAGATACCCATCTGTGCTATGCGGATCCCCCAGTCCCAACCAAAATGGTAAGGCGCTTTCCGGTTATAGACACTCAATTTTTCATCCCGGTGGTCGTTTCCGGCAGGATAATCGTAACCCGCGGTTATGCGTGCGGGCATCAGCGATTGTACGGGTGAGTAAAACCGGATGTACAACATGTTTTCGCCTTCTTTGAGTATGTTTTTTACCGATACCTTATGTCCTATAAACATATTTTCGGAACGTAAAATACGGGAACCGTTCAGGTAAACGTCGGCCTGCGTGTCCAATCCTTCGAAGAAGAGGATCGCATCGTCACGGTTGAGCAGTTCTGCCGGGACGGTAAACGTTTTTTTAAAATCCCAATTTTCATCTTCCACCCATTGAATCAGCTTTTCGTTGGTCCCGTAAAACGGATCGGGTAAAACTTTGTGGCGGATCAGGTCGTGCTGCACCGAACCCGGAACCTGTGCCTCGTACCAGGTATCTTTCCCGGCTTGGGAGAAGGACCATCCGGCATTTAACGATAGGGTTTCTGCACTTTCCTGTGCGAAACCGAGAAATGGCAAAAGCATCAACAGCAAAAGTGATAAGTTTTTCATTTGTTCGTTTTTAGAAATGCAAATTTAATAAATAATGCTGTGAATTGAAATAGATGGCAACGTGGAGGGGCAGTTTCAAAACAGATTTTTTGACTTATCCAGCGGCAAGTTTGTGGATAAAATCGCAGATTTATGCCAAAAAATTGTAATTTTACATTGTAAACCGGACTTGAGACGACAAAAATGGAAACAGACCCCGACATCCGTATAGATGACTATGTTTTTTTGCACCGGAAACTGTACGATTTATTCCGGCAGAAATGGAGTATGCAGAAAACCGGTTCGTTGAAAAAAACCGTGAGGGATTCTTTGCAAAAATCCGTTGATGAAAATCGGGAAGGCTTGCTGCACAATCTTCTGTTCGATATGAGGACAGCTACGATTTTAGTCGATGAGATTGGATTAAAGCAGGCGGTGGTCTGCGCGGCTTTATTGTTCAGGCCGGTATTGAAAGGGCACGTCGCAATAGATGATATCCGAAAGAATTTCGGTGACGAAGTGGCAATAATTCTTCGGGGTTTAAAGAAAGTGAGTGATCTGGCCGAAAAAAAATCACGCGTTGAGTCGGAGAATTACATCAAGCTGCTGCTCTCCATTGCCGAAGATGTTCGTGTGGTGTTCATCCTGCTGGCAGAGCAACTGCAATTGATGCGCGATGCAAAAGAAATAACTTCGGAAAAGCGATTGGACCTTTCCGTTGAATCCGCCTATCTATACGCGCCGTTGGCACACCGGCTGGGGTTATACACCATTAAATCGGAGCTGGAAGACCTGTCGTTGAAATATACCGACCGGGAGACCTACGATTTCATTGCCCGAAAACTGAATGAGACCAAACGCTCACGCGACAAATATATTGAGGAATTTATTCGTCCGTTAAAGGAACGCCTCGATAAGACCAGCCTGAAATACGATATCAAGGGCCGTACAAAATCCATCCATTCCATCAACAGTAAGCTGAAAAAGCAAAAAATTGAGTTTGATAATATTTACGACCTTTTTGCCATACGTATTATCCTCGATTCTCCTTCGGAGATGGAGAAGACACATTGCTGGCAGGTTTACTCCATTGTAACCGATATGTATCAGCCCAATCCGAAGCGGTTGAAAGACTGGCTCTCCATACCCAAAAGCAACGGTTACGAGTCGTTACACATCACGGTGATGGGACCGGACTCAAAATGGGTGGAAGTGCAGATCAGGACCCGGCGGATGGATGATATTGCCGAGCGGGGTTTGGCTGCACACTGGAAATACAAAGGGGTGAAAGAAGAATCGACGCTCGACGACTGGTTAAAATCGTTGCGGGAGTCTCTCGAGAGCAAAGATGTGGATATCAGGGATAAACTGGGCGATTTCAAACTCAATTTGTACGAAGAGGAGATCTTTGTCTTTACGCCGAAAGGCGACCTGTTCAAGTTGCCTAAAGGTGCATCGGTACTCGATTTTGCATTTGCAATACATTCTAAATTGGGCTCCACTTGCGTGTCGGGGAAGGTGAACGGTAAGAATGTGCCTATAAAACACTTGCTGAAGAGCGGCGACCAGGTAGAGATCAACACATCATCGCATCAGACGCCCAAGCAGGACTGGTTGAATTACGTGGTGACTTCGAAAGCTAAGACCCGAATCCGCCAGTTGCTTAAGGAAGAAGCCGGAAAACAGGTGGACATTGCTAAGGAAATGTTGTCGCGGCGAATGAAGAACCGCAAGATAGATTTGGATGATCCGCTGCTGATGCAACTGATTAAAAAGTTAAAATACAAAACGGTAACCGACTTTTATATCGATATCGCCGCTGAAAAACTGGAAGTAAACTGGGTAATAGACCGTTACTTGGAGCTGGGGAGTAAAGATATTGAACACAGGGATTTATCTACTGCTACGAGTGCAGACAACTTTGTTATTAAACCGCATTCGCAGGATATAAAGAGTACAGATGAACTTATTATCGATCAAAACCTGACCGGGGTGGATTATAGGTTGGCAAAGTGCTGTAACCCTATTTACGGCGATGAGATTTTCGGATTTGTCTCTTCGCAAGGGATTAAGATCCACAGGATAAGTTGCCCCAATGCACACGATCTGTTTTCGCGGTTCGGTTACCGGATCCTGAAAGCCCGATGGTCGGGCAAAGCATCGGGCACGGCAAGCTATACCTCCGTGCTGCGCGTTATCGGAAACGATCAGCTCAATATTGTAGCCAACCTGATGTCGATCATCTCAAAAGAAGACGGCGTACAGATGCGCTCCATTTCCATTGATTCAAACGATGGACTATTTCAGGGAAACATCACGGTAATGTTAGCAAACACGTCTATGCTGGAGCAATTAATGAAAAAACTGAAAGCAGTGAAAGGGGTAAAATCGGTGACAAGATTGAACTATTGACCGATTAATTGAGTCAACAAAGCCTGCACATAAGCTCTCTCGTAATCCTCCGGACGAAGAATGTTGTCGCCATATTGAAGCAGATCAATATCTATAATCACCTTTCCCTCTTCTTTATCCCGCGGTTGCCGCCCCATGGCAAACTCTATCAATTTCAGTTTTTGGATAATCTTTTCCGCAGGCTGGTCGCTATGAAAAACAGCCAGCACATTCCTAAACGGGAATAAATGCTTCTCGTCGTTGACCGTAGTTATTATCGATTGGGTAAAGACAATATCGGGAAAATAGTGAGCGAGCATTCTTCTTGCCCTGTCAATATTCTGTTTTGAGTATATGTTCGAACCTAAACTAACTAAAATTTTAAACATAGTAGATTTAAATTTAAAAGAGCAAATATAATCAGTTTTTTTTAAAAGCGACAATGTAGAATCGAAAAACAACTATCTTTGTAACATAAACCTATTGAATGATGAAAAATATTAAGCAAATTTTAGTTTTGTTTTTCATTTTGTCTCTCAATTCGATTTACGGACAGAATTCAAAACCTTTGATTTACAAAATCAATATCAAGGAAAATATTGGAAGCAACACCTGGATATATTTGCAGAACGGGATGCATCAGGCCTTGGATAAGAAAGCCAGTTGTTTACTCCTTCATATGAACACATACGGTGGTTCCGTTGCTGAAGCCGATTCGATGCGGACCGCCATTTTGAATTTTCAGCTTCCGGTTTATGTTTTTATAGATAATAATGCCGCTTCTGCCGGCGCGCTTATCTCCATTGCGTGCGACAGTATTTTTATGAGATCCAGCGCTTCCATCGGGGCAGCAACAGTTGTAAGCGGACAGGACGGTTCCAAAGCTCCCGACAAATACCAGTCTTATATGCGCGGAATGATGCGCGCTACTGCGGAGAGCCACGGCAGGGATACGGTTATCCAAAACGGGGATACGCTGACGAAATGGAAACGCGACCCGAAAGTTGCCGAGGCAATGGTGGATGAAAAGATTGTGATTCCCGGCTTCGCCGATTCTACCCAGATACTGACATTAACAGCAAGCCAGGCTGTTGAGTTGCATTACTGTGACGGAATTGTAGAAAATATCAACCAGATAGCCGTCCAGTACCTGGGTTATAGCGATTACGATATTGAGACGTATAACCCAACGCTCTACGATAAAATAAAGGGTGGGTTGATGAACGGAGTTTTACAGGCCATTCTGATCATGTTAATTATCGGCGGCATCTACTTCGAACTGCAAACGCCGGGAATTGGCTTCCCTACTGCAATAGCCGTAACAGCAGCGATATTGTATTTTACGCCGCTTTATCTGACCGGCTATGCCCAAAACTGGGAAGTCCTGTTGTTTGTACTGGGTCTAATCCTGATAGTCTTTGAGATTTTTGTCATTCCCGGATTCGGGGTTGTGGGAATCTCGGGGATAATTCTCGTTTTAGCTGCTTTAATACTTGCCCTGATCGGCAATGTTCGTTTTAACTTCAGCGGCTTATCCCTCAGGCAATTGTTCCGGGCAATAATGGTTGTGTCTGCTGGAATAGGAATGGGTCTGGCTTTAATTATCTATATGTCGAGCCGGATTGGAAAGCCGGGTATTTTCAGTAGGGTTGCGTTAGCTTCCGACCAGGAAGGATATGTTTCAGTGCCTATGGAACCGCTCGCGTTGGTTGGACAGGCCGGGATCGCATCCACTGTGCTCCGCCCGTCCGGAAAAGTCAGGATAGGAGATCAATACTACGATGCTGTATCGTTGAAAGGATTTATAGAAAAGGGAGACGAGGTGGTCGTAAAGCGATACGAAAATTTTCAGCTTTATGTGATGAAGAAGTAAAAAGCGAAAAGCTACAATTTCGCATACTCCGGTATTTCCTGTAAATAATCAAACGACATGTCATCGTAGTTCATTCTGCAGCAGTAGTGCGATATCCCGTTGGAAACAATCAGGTATTTCACTTTCAACACAATATTGTATCTCACTACCTGATCGAAAACCTGTTGAGTAATTTCCACATCGGGTTTTTTAAACTCGCAGATAACCACCGGCCGGAGAGTGTTGTTATAAACAACGGTGTCGCAGCGCCTCGTAAGGGAGTTTAACCTGATCATCGCTTCATTCGCCATTAAGGAAGCGGGATACCCTTTTTCCAAAATCAGGTAATGTACAAAATGCTGACGCACCCATTCTTCGGGTGTCATGGATACATATTTCCGGCGCAAAGGGTCGAAAATCTCCAAGCCGTCCGGGTTTTTTCGGATTTTAGCATCGAAAGATGGCAAATTTAACGCGTACATATATTATCTTTGTTCATCGGGAAAGTGATCAGACAAAAGTAAATCAAATATGAGAACCAAACAAGAAATTGTCGAAAATTGGCTTCCACGTTATACGAAGCGTCCATTGGAAGATTTTACTAAATTTATCCTGTTGACCAATTTTCAAAAATATGTCGAAATTTTTGCCACTCACTTCAACGTTCCTATCGTGGGGCTGGATGCCAATATGCCTAGCGCGTCGTCTGATGGTGTCACAATCATTAATTTTGGCATGGGGAGTGCCAATGCAGCTACCATTATGGATTTACTGAGTGCGATATCTCCAACTGCGGCATTGTTTCTGGGAAAATGTGGCGGAATAAAAGCGCAAAACGAACTCGGCGATTATATTTTACCCATTGCTGCCATCCGTGGGGAAGGGACCTCAAACGATTATCTTCCGCCCGAAGTGCCTTCTCTTCCGGCGTTTAGCCTCTTACGTGCCGTTTCGTCGAACATCAGGGACTTTGGCCGTGATTACTGGACAGGAACAGTTTACACTACCAACCGCCGTGTGTGGGAATATGACGATGAATTTAAAAATTACCTGCGAAGATTGCGTGTGATGGCTGTGGATATGGAGACCGCAACGTTGTTCACATGCGGTTTTGCCAATCACATTCCTACGGGCGCCCTGTTACTGGTCTCGGATCAACCCATGATTTCTACAGGCGTTAAAACCGATAAAAGCGATAAGATCATTACCGAGAATTTCGTGGAAGAACATGTTAAAATTGGTATCAAATCGCTTACAACGCTGATCAACAGGGGCTCAACAGTAAAACATCTTCGGTTTGACTGGTGATATGCGACAATATATATTTCTATGGCTAACATTACATTCGATTCACTAAAAAAAGATATTTCCAAGCGGAATTTTGCTCCTATTTATTTATTGATGGGGGATGAAGCGTATTTTATAGATCAATTGACAGAACTGTTATTGGAGAAAGTACTGACGGAAACGGAAAAAGATTTCAACATGCTCACTTTTTACGGTGTGGATTCCGATGTGAATACTATCGTGGCTGCGGCACGGCGTTTTCCAATGATGGCTGAATATCTGCTTATTGTTGTAAAAGAAGCGCAAGAACTCAATAAGTTTGAACTGTTGGACTATTACGCTAAAAATCCGTTGAAAAGTACGGTCCTGGTTATTAACTACAAACACGGTACGGTAGATAAAAGAAAAGCTTTGGTGAAGAATATTGAGAAGAACGGGGGGGTGGTATTTGAGTCGAAGAAGTTGTACGAAAACCAGATTCCGTCGTTTATAAAAAACTATTTTTCAGAAAGAAACATCAGGATCGATGAAAAATCGTCCCAGATGATTACCGATTTTGTCGGGAACGATATCAGTAAACTTATCCAGCAACTCCAGAAATTGGAAGTTTCCCTTCCCGAAGGCTCTAACACGATTACTTCGGAGCTTATTGAAAAAAACGTGGGCGTCAGTAAAGATTACAACAATTTTGAATTGCTGAAAGCGATAGCTGAAAAAAATATTCTGAAAGCCAATGCGATTGTGGATCATTTTGGTAAAAATCAGAAAGATAACCCCGGCGTTGTAACCTTGACCGTTTTGTTCAGCTACTTCAGCAATCTGTTGGAGTGCTTCTGGTTACCGCAAAAAAGCGAGCAAAACGTAATGTCGGCGCTTAACCTGAGATCGTCATTTTTTGCTCGCGATTATATGAGCGGTTTGCGAAATTACAATGCTTCCAAAGTAATGGAAATCATCACATACTTACGTATTTTCGATGGTAAATCCAAAGGAATTGATAATATTTCGGCTTCGCCTGGTGAATTACTTAAAGAATTGGTTTACAAAATAATGCACTAATTTTTTGTCAGCCAATTGAGAATAACTTCGCTTTTGGGACTTTCTTTAGGCATCACAATATTCACCAAATTTCCGTTCTCGTCAATCAGAAATTTTTGAAAGTTCCAAGTAACTTCCTGTTCTTTTGTCAACCACTTATAAATAGGAGCCTGATCATCTCCGGCCACACTTACCTTTTCCATCATCGGAAAAGTTACGCCGTAATTCAGGGTGCAAAACTCTTTTATTTCTTTGTTGGAGCCGGGTTCCTGATCTTTGAAGTTGTTCGCCGGAAATCCAATGATAACAAAGCCAGTGTCTTTATACTCTTCGTACAACTCCTGAAGTTGTTCGTATTGCGGAGTCAGCCCGCATTTTGACGCAACGTTGACGATCATAACTTTTTTTCCTTTAAGCTGTGCCATATCGAATTCCTTCCCATCGATATCAGTAACTTTGAAATCGTATAGATTTTTTTGTTTATCGTTCTGCGCATATGCAAATAAAACAACAACAGACAGTAAAACTGAAATTATCCCTTTTTTCATTTCTTTATGTGTTTAAAAACTGTTTAAATTTTTTCCTCGCTATTATCGCCAAAACAAGAAAGAACTCTCTTAAAAAATAATTCTTTTTGAATAGCAAAATGGTCTCCTAAAGTTTCACAAATTAAAGCATTTTTCTCCGTTTTTTTCCTTTTTTACCCTCATAATTTTATCCGACCACTTTTCTCTGCATTGATTTGTTACATCAAAGCACTAATAATCAATAAGAATATAACATTTTAAAGCGCACGAGAATCAACTATTTTTTTGAGACATGGGAGTAGCCTTTAAATTTTTGTTTTTAGCGGGATTCCGGTAAGTTTTATGGATTATCCGCGGCTTTCATGAGCATTATTTGTAACATACCGGAAATTCACAGCACAATATAAATAAATTTTCAGCAGTCGTTGTATAATTACAAAAGACAGGATGTACAAAGTTAGTTTACTTTTGTATATTGCGACAATGGGAAATAACAAATGTGACTGCCGTCTGGTAAGATACAAATATATCCAATTATGGAACATTTGTTTATCTCTCCCTTTTAACAAATACATATTCAGTATATTTTAACACATATATATCTATTAATCAGTATATTATTATGTATTATAGAATTTATAAATCAGATTTACACCGACTTCGGTTCGAAAAACAAGGACAAACAGTTAAATATCCATCTATTCTGTTATTTATATTATTATATATCATATAGATACATGCTTATTATAAAGTTTAAGTTTTTGATGTAGTTTGATTTTTAACAATTGCTGCTACTTTTTAAAATACAATTGTATACTGAATGGATACCTTTGTAATTAACAAATATATCTTATAATAATTTCTATTTGTAATTATTGTTTTATACATTTGTATTGAAATTAAATATTGAATATTTATTCATCATTTATATTCTTGCATCATGAGGGAACGAATCAGACAAATAATGGAAAACGAAAATTTGTCCCCGGCAAAATTTGCTGATAGAATTCAGATCAACCGGGCCAATATTTCTCATATTTTAAATGGAAGGAACAACCCCAGCCTTGATGTTGTTTCCAAAATTCTATTGGAAATGCCATACATCAATACCGAATGGTTGATAAATGGTTCCGGGCAAATGTATAAAAATGGATTCGATATGGATTCGATACCCAAAGAGCACGATCTGTTCAGTCAGGGCCCGGCTACAACACCCCAGGAGAAAGAAGTTGTTGTAAAATCGGAAGGAATTGAGGTTAAAAAGCCCGAAAAAAGTACTCAGGTAGTTGAAAATAAGATTATTGAAGTTCAAAAGAGTAACGATAGAAAAATCAGTCAGATAATTATTTATTACGACGACAACACATTTGAGACTTTTATCCCCCAGCCGGTTAAATAATAGAGGTTCATATACAACATGGAAAACATCCGGAAATAGGTTGTGAATTACATTTAATTATTTGTAACTTTGGGTTTTGTGATTACTGATCAGGTATTTGAAATAACGTAAATATCATGGCAGATAACAATATTCCCAAACCTGTATTGCGCCTCATCGATGCTGTTGTACTTGTTATAGGCATTGTGATCGGCGCCGGAATTTTCAGGACACCTTCGGTGGTTGCAGCAAACACGCCCGGCCGGTTTTGGTTTTTGAGCGTCTGGGTGATGGGTGGGCTGATCTCCTTCATCGGAGCGCTTTGTTATTCGGAACTGAGTTCAGCCTTTCCCAGTGCCGGGGGCGATTATCATTTTTTAAAAACGGCGTTCGGCAAAGGATTTTCTTTCTTGTTTGTCTGGGCGCGTATTGCGGTTATTCAAACGGGCTCCATCGCCTTGCTGGCTTATATTGCCGGGGATTATATGTCACAATTGCTTTCGCTTGGGGAATATTCAGCCTCTTTTTATGCTATTTGGGTCGTGGTTGCCCTCACCCTGATAAATGTTTTGGGAATTCAATTCGGGACAGGCCTCCAAAAGCTTCTGACGGCGTTGCAGTTTGCCGGGATACTGATAATTATCGCTGTGGGTTTCTTTGTAGAGCCCCATACCTCACTGGCAGTATCTCAAGAGCCTGCGCCATCATCATCTCTTTTTCCGACGCTTAGCCTGGCCCTTATCTTCGTATTACTGACCTTCGGCGGATGGAACGAAGCCGCTTATATCTCATCGGAACTAAAGTCCGGCAGTAAGAATATGGTATTTGTACTGCTCGTAAGCATTTTGATCATAACGTTGGTGTACGTTCTTATAAATATGGCTTTTTTGAATGTGCTGGGGCTCCGGGAAATGGCTGTGTCCGATGCTGTGGGTGTGGATATGATGCGGGTTACACTTGGGAAAAAGGGCGTTGTTTTAATAGGTACGCTGGTATCGTTGTCTGCTTTAACATCCTTGAATACAACTATTTTCACGGGAGCAAGGTCAAGTTATGCGCTGGGGAGGGATTTCAGCCTGTTTGCCCCTCTCGGGAGGTGGAACGGCAAGAGATCCGCACCGGTAAATGCACTCTTGTTGCAAGGGGGGATTGCTGCTTTGCTCATCATCTTCGGAGCATTTACCCGAAGTGGATTTGAAGCTATGGTGGAGTTCACAGCTCCTGTATTTTGGTTTTTCTTCTTATGTACCGGCATCAGCCTGATTGTACTGCGGATAACGATGCCTGATGTGCCAAGGCCGTTCAAAGTCCCGCTCTACCCGGTCACCCCTGTTCTATTCATTCTGTTTTGTGCATATCTGCTCTATTCGAGCTTATCTCATACCGGCAAAGGTGCTTTATCAGGAGTAGCGCTCTTGATCGTCGGGCTGCTTTTTTATCTTATTTTCAAAAATAACATTTCGGCAAAAGAAAGGAAAGGAAATGATATGGACACTCCTGCGTAAGAATTGAAAATTATAGTGTAAATTTGTACCCTATAAAGTTTTCACCGATGAAAGTACTCGATTTCACTGTTCGCTCAAACGAACAACTGAATTACCAGAATAACCTGATCAAGGTTACTCCGGCAGATAATGGAACATTGCCCGAGATGTCTCCGGGACAATTTGTTCAGATTTTAGTAAACAATTCGGGCAACGTATTTCTTCGAAGGCCTATATCCATCAACCTGGTTGATAAGGAAAAGAATGAAATGTGGCTTTTGGTTCAACGCGTTGGCGAAGGGACCCGGAAAATATGTGAAACACCGGCAGGAGAAACATTGAACATTATTTTTCCGCTGGGAAACTCTTTCTCCATTCCACAGGAAGAGGGTAAATTCTTGCTCGTAGGTGGAGGAGTAGGCGCTGCACCTATGCTTTTTCTGGGTAAGAAACTCAGAGAAAAGGGATTTTCTCCCGATTTTTTGCTGGGCGGACGTTCGCAGAGAGACATCCTGCAATTGAGCGACTTTGAGGCGCTGGGAACAGTTTACTGTACTACTGAAGATGGATCGTTGGGCGAAAAAGGATTCGTAACTCATCACTCCGTTCTTCAGAAAAGCAGATATGACTTCATTTACACTTGCGGGCCCAAACCCATGATGGTGGCAGTAGCCAAATATGCACACTCAAATAAAACCGGATGTGAAGTATCATTGGAAAATCTTATGGCGTGCGGTTTCGGAGCTTGTTTGTGCTGTATCGAAAAAACAACAAGAGGAAACCTTTGCTCCTGCACCGATGGACCCGTTTTTAACATCAACGAACTCACATGGATAGATTAAAAGTAAATATTGGAAGCCTGGAGTTGCAAAACCCGGTAACTACAGCATCAGGAACTTTCGGTTACGGAACGGAATATGCTGATTTTATCGATTTAAACCGGTTGGGAGGCATTTTTGTAAAGGGAACAACGTTGGAGCCGAGGCAAGGCAATGACTACCCGAGAATGGCTGAAACTCCTTCGGGGATGCTTAACTCCGTCGGGTTACAAAACAAAGGGGTAAACTATTTTGCCGAACATATTTATCCCAAAATAAAAGACTACAATACCCGCATTATTGTCAACGTATCGGGATCAACCGTAGAAGATTATGTGAAATGCTCCGAGAGGATTGCCGATTTGGATAAAGTCCCGGCCATTGAGCTGAACATTTCCTGCCCCAACATCAGAGAGGGCGGAATGGCTTTCGGTACTTCGTGCCAGTCGGCTGCAAACGTGACCAGGGCGGTTCGCAAAGTTTATCGCAAGACGCTGATTGTGAAATTATCGCCCAACGTCACCGATATAGCCGGCATTGCAAGAGCAGTTGAAGATGAAGGGGCCGATTCTGTTTCGCTGGTAAATACATTCCTGGGAATGGCCGTTGATGCGGAGACAAGAAAGCCCAAACTCTCCACCGTAACCGGAGGGCTGTCGGGTCCGTGCATCAAGCCCATTGCATTGCGAATGGTGTGGCAAGTGTATAACGCCGTGAAAATACCGATTATCGGGATGGGCGGGATTTCAAATGCCGCCGACGCTATTGAATTTATGCTTGCCGGATCAACTGCCATACAAATCGGAACCTACAACTTTATCGATCCTGCGATCTCCATGAAGGTGGTAGACGGGATTACCGGTTACATGGACAGGCATAATATAAAGTCAGTCAGCGAAATAATAGGGAAACTTGAGGTTTGATATATTTTTGATTTTATTTTATTCGATAATTTGTCAAAATGAGTATTTATTCTGAAAATATTTGACAAATTGAATAATTGATGTATCTTTGCGGATTATTACATCAAAACGGTACAAAATGTCAAATCTGATTATTCCAAAAGGGTATAAACCGCTACTAAACCTAAGTCAGACAGAGCTTGGAATTAAAAAAATAAAAGACTTCTTTCAGCAGAACTTAGCATCGGAACTACGTTTACGGCGAGTTACCGCACCACTTTTTGTGGAAAAAGGAACCGGAATCAACGACGACCTGAATGGGGTAGAGCGGCCGGTCAGCTTTCCCATCAGGGACATGAACGACACGGTGGCCGAAATCGTACATTCCCTCGCAAAATGGAAAAGGATGACCCTTGCCGATTACGGGATAGAGAAGGGTTACGGCATTTATACCGACATGAACGCCATCCGTGCGGATGAAGAGTTGGATAACCTGCATTCACTCTACGTTGATCAGTGGGATTGGGAAATGGTCATTGATGAGGGAGACAGGAATATCTCTTTTCTGAAAGATGTTGTAAAACGAATTTACAGCGCCATGCTCCGTACCGAATACCTGGTGCACGAAGCTTTCCCCAAGTTAGAACCTGAACTTCCCCGCGAGATCACCTTTATTTCCGCCGAAGAGTTGTTGCAAAAATATCCGGGCCTGGAGGTAAAGGAACGTGAAGATGCGATAACGAAAGAGTGCGGGGCGATTTTTGTTATGGGGATCGGAGGTAATTTATCGGATGGTGAACCGCACGATGGCCGCTCAGCCGATTATGACGACTGGACAACGCTCAACGATGAAGGTTTTGAGGGATTGAACGGCGACCTGCTCGTCTGGAGTTCCGTGCTCGAAAGGGCAGTGGAGCTGTCATCAATGGGAATCCGCGTGGACAAGGAAGCATTGAAGAAGCAGTTGAGAATCAAGAATCAGGAGGAAAAATTGAATTTATTTTTTCACAAACGATTGATCAATGATGAGCTTCCGCTTTCGATAGGCGGCGGAATAGGGCAGTCACGCCTCTGCATGTACTATTTGCGTAAGGCGCATATCGGCGAGATACAGGCAAGCATCTGGTCGAAAGAGATGAGAAAAGAAGCGGCCGAAAACGATATCTTCCTGATATAATTTGCCAAAATTCATTGAAAATTCCTGTTTCTGCCTTTTTTTTTATACTTTTACTCATCAAAATCCGACTATTGCGTTAAGCCATACGAGCAGAGTCTAGTTTATCTGAACTATGCCGTGGCGAGCAGAGTCTAACTTTAATACCAATATGTCTGTAAAAATTGAAGAGAGCTGGAAACAAAGATTAAGCGATGAGTTTGAAAAACCCTATTTTAAATCGCTGACTGATTTTGTGCGCCAGGAGTATTCCTCGCGAACCATTTATCCGCCTGCGAAGCTGATTTTCAATGCCTTCGACCAATGTCCATTCGATAGGGTAAAAGTAGTTATTGTTGGGCAGGATCCGTACCACGAACCCGGTCAAGCTCACGGATTATGCTTCTCAGTGAACGATGGAGTACAAATCCCGCCATCGCTGGTAAATATTTACAAAGAAATCCACGACGATTTAGGCACGCCTGTTCCCACATCGGGGAACCTGGAGAGATGGAGCAGGCAGGGAGTTCTTTTGTTGAACGCCACACTTACGGTCCGCGCCCACCAGGCAGGTTCACATCAACACAAAGGATGGGAAGAATTTACCGATTCCGCTATTTACCACCTGGCCAACGAACGTGAAAACCTGGTTTTCTTCCTTTGGGGCGCTTACGCACAGCGAAAAGGAG
The DNA here is from genome assembly GCA_001898165.1 of Bacteroidia bacterium 43-41. Taxonomy (GTDB): domain Bacteria; phylum Bacteroidota; class Bacteroidia; order Bacteroidales; family Dysgonomonadaceae; genus Petrimonas. Next base: position 96,111 of record MKTD01000003.1, on the reverse strand, counting down.
AAAATATTGATGCGAATAGACATCTTGTGTTGAAATCGCCACACCCTTCGCCATTGTCTGCACATCGGGGATTCTTTGGTAACAAACATTTTAGCAGGGCGAATGCTTATTTGCTGGCAAACGGTATTTCTCCCATCGATTGGTAACTTTAAAAAAATGAAAAATAGAATAAGCTTTCTTTTAATGGGGTGTTTTTTCGCCGTCACGGTTTTTTCTCAGCCTGTCGATAGTGAGGTGGAGGACAACGTGATTTTCGAAAAATACACAACGTTCATAGAACCTTTCCGGTCAAAGCCCAAAGAGTTGATCTTAGAAAAGACAGCAGGATTTTTTCTCGACAAACCTTATGTTGCCGGCACGTTGGACAAAAACGATACCGAGAGGCTGGTAATAAATTTACGGGAATTCGATTGTGTTACTTTTGTGGAAACAGTTATTGCCCTTGCCAATACTGCTGCTTCGGACGATTTATCGTTTGGTAATTTTGCATCGAACTTGAAGCAAATCAGGTATCGGGACGGCGTTATCGATGGTTATGATTCCCGTTTGCACTATATTTCCGATTGGGCGGACAACAACGTGAAAAAGAAAATCTTATCGGCAATAAGCCGGCAGTTGGGCGGAGTTATTGAAACGAAAAGCATCGATTTTATGACGTCGCATCGCTCTGCTTACAACGCCTTGAAAACCGATGACGCAATGCTCGAAAGAATCAGGAATATTGAAGATGAAATAAACGCAAGAAAAGGATTTTACTATCTTCCTAAAGAAAAAATAACGTCGAAGGCTGCAGAAATCCCGCACATGGCGATGATCGCCTTTACCACTTCCGTGAAAGGGTTGGATACCACACATACGGGATTTGCCTATAAAAAGAACGGGAAACTGACTTTTATCCACGCATCGAGCGCGAAAAACAAAGTGGTGATCGATGAAAAGACCTTGAGCGATTATTGCAAGGTGCAAAAATCGTGTACGGGGATCATGGTGATGCCTCTCCTCTGATCTTATTCAAACGAGTGATCGTTGTTTTCGGCTTTCTTTTTCTTGTCACCCATAAACCATTTGTCCGCTTTCTTGAATGTTGTGTTGACAAAGATGATCAACACGGTGGAGATCAGAAGCTCCAAGTAGAGGCCCAGGCCGGCAAGAGAGCCTAAGGCGGCGCTGCACCATATCGTTGCCGCCGTTGTAAGCCCCTGAACATTAACCCCCCTGTGTAGAATCACGCCGGCTCCCAGGAACCCGATCCCCGTCACAATTTGGGCAATTATCCGGGTGGGGTCTGCGCCGTTTTTGGTCAAAATCACGTTGATAAGCACATAAACACAAGCACCTAACGCTACCAGGGTGTTGGTACGGAGTCCCGCACTTTTATTGTTTATCTGGCGTTCGAGCCCTACAGCACCGCCGGCAGCCACTGCCGCCAGCAGGCGAAAAATAAATTCTAATGTTGGCATAGCTTAGAAAGATGCGATTATTTTATCGGCATTCGTTGCAAAGATATTTATTTTTTGCAATTCTTGTGAAGTCAGAACCGGAATTACTGTTTTTCTCTGTTCTTCAACCGGGATGAGCATGTACTTCAATTTCCCGTTTTCGGTATATTTTCTTACCCAAACCAACGAATAGCTGCACGACCTGATCTTCACCGGACTGCCATCATCCGCTTTTGTGATAATAATTTCAGCCAGCGCACCACCGTCGGTATTTATTGTTTGCTGATTGGAAATAAAATTGCCGAGCGAGTAATATACTACCGATTCAATTTCACTGTGCACCTTGTTTTTAACCAACGGTTGCACCACGTGCGGATGATTGCCGATAATGATTCTTACGCCATTCCTGAAAAGAAAGCGGGCCAGTTTTTCCTGTCCGCTGTTCGGATAGGTCTTGTATTCGTCGCCCCAGTGCATATTGGCAATAACAATATCGGGGTTATACAGTTGCGTAAGGCGCAGATCGCTTTTCATTTGCAGCGTATCAATGATATTTACGATGTTGGGGGCGATAACCGGAAGTCCGTTTGTGTCATACGTATAGTTCAGAAAAGCAATCCGGATACCGTTTTTAATAATCATCAAAGGGTAGTTCAGCCCCCGTGTGTTTCTCGATCTGAACACTCCAGTATGTTTTATTCCGATGGAATCTAATACGCTGAGCGTGCGTTCAACCCCCCTGCGTCCCTTATCGACCGTGTGATTGTTTGCCAAGAAGAAAACATCAAATCCGGCCTCTTTCAACCCGAAGGCAAATTCGTCGGGAGCACTGAACTGCGGATAGCCCGTATATGGTTTTCCACCTAGTGTGGTTTCGAAATTCACGCAAGCGATATCTGCCGACGATATTTTGCCTTTCAGCAAATAAAAGCAGGAATCGTAATTGTACCCCTCTTCGGTTTGTGCTGCATGTATTTGCGGCAGGTGTTGCATAGCATCGCCGGCAAAGAGCAGGGTTACCCGTTTTTCCTGTGCCTGCGAAAACAGGAAAACGAGGAGTAGAAATAAAGTTGAAACAATGAAACGCATGGCTGCTATAATTCCTTTGCCAGAGGAATATTCGCGGGTTTCGGCTGAAGAGTGTAATTATACAGTTGTCTGTCTTTCAGCACCTCTTTTGCTTTTTTCAATGCCGCATCATCCTGAAGTTCATAAATCAGCACACCTTCTTTGTAGTAGTATCGTTGAACGATCTCGGTCTCGATCATCTGCCCGATTTCTTTCTTGAAAAGTTCCAAATCACGGTCGAGATCGGGTTGCAACTTATCTTCCAACGCCTTGAATTCTTCCGAAGCGGTATTGAAATACCCCTCGAATTCCATAATGTTTTTCAACGATTGCAACGAGCGGTTGCTCATTTGGTCGTATTGGAAATCTTTGGTTTTCACAAATTGTTTAAACTGTTCGTAATCAGCGTCGGAAAGGTGAAAACTTTCGGGCGGTGCGATACCCGGATGTTTTATAACCCACTGGGTAGCATAATCGAAAATAATATTTTCGGTTATTAAGTAATAACCTATCGTGCCACCTTTTTCCTGCGGAATAGTGTAATCGGGCGTGATGCCGCCGCCATCACGTACCTCGCGGCCGTTTTTAGTTTTGAAAACATGGGTCAAACTATCGGGAACACGTGCTACAGAGCCGTCAGGGTTGCGGTGCGAATAGTCCAGGGCCTGAATACAACGTCCGCTCGGGATATAATACTTCGATGTGGTGATTTTGATGTTCCCGCCGTAGGGCAAATCCCGCGGTGTTTGCACAAGCCCTTTTCCGAATGAACGATTACCGATAATAACAGCGCGGTCTAAATCCTGTAGTGAGCCCGCAACAATTTCGGAGGCAGAAGCCGAACCGGTATCAATGAGCACAACAATCGGCATAAGCGTGTCAATGGGTTGGCTTTGGGTGTAGTATGATCTGTCCCATTGTTTTACTTTGCCTTTTGTGGAAACTATCTCAAGGCCTTTTCGCACAAAGAAGTTGACCACATTAACGGCTTCGTCCAAAATGCCGCCGCCGTTCCCGCGAAGGTCGATAACCAGCGACTCGGCACCTTTTTTCTTCAGATCCAGGATGGTCTCCTTCACCCGGTTCGAGCTGCCGTTGGTAAATCCGGAATAATGAAAATATCCCACGTTGTCGTCTAAAACAACAGGATAGGTGACGGGATCGATTTCTATTTTTTCACGGGCGATAGTTATTTCGCGCGGTTTATTTTCGCCGGGACGTTGAATTTTCAGTTTCAATGTTGTTCCGGGAGTCCCTTTCAGTTTGTCGCTGACCTCTTTTACCGATGCTTTCCGCATATCTGCGCCGTCAATTTCCAGAATGGCGTCACCTGCTTTCAAACCGGCTTTATCGGCCGGAAGGCCTTTGTAAGGTTCGTTGATGACAACCCGGTTGTTGTTGTAAGAGATTATCGACCCTATGCCGCCATACTCGCCAGTAGTCATGAACTGGAGATCACCGATATTTTCTTCGGCGTAATATTCCGTATAAGGGTCCATTCTGGCCAGCATGTTCCGGATGGTTCCATTGATTAAACTGTCCACCTTTATACTGTCCACATAAAACATATCCAATTCCCTGATCACGGAATTGAAGATATCGATGCTTTTGTTGATACCGAAATATCGTTGATTTTTATCGGTTTGCGTAGTTTGAGCTTTAACATTTATCGTTAATAACACGATTAATAAAAGAAAAGGGACTTTTTTCATATTCTAATGTAATCCGAAAATGATCGTTTTGTATTCGTTTTTGTATTCAGCAGACAAAGGAACTAATTTTTCAGGAATTTAAAGGATTGTTTTAGTTATATGTTTTTAAAATTGAGAAACTGTTTTGGATTTTCGTTTCACATCGTATGTTTTTAAATTATCTTTGAGGCGTTTTTTGTAAAATGATGTTCGCGTATGAATAGATATCTCCGTCATATTCTTCTTCCCTTTTTTGTGGGATTTGCAATTTTCGCCGTAACCTGTTTGCTCAGCTCCGACGATGTTCCCCAGCTTCCGCCAATTATTGCGTGGGACAAGGTGGCTCATTTCGGGATGTTTTTTGTCTTGTCGGCCGTTTCGTTGTTCGATTATTTCCAGTTGCAAAACGGCCATCCCAAGATGGGACGTTGGATTTTCTGGGGATTTGTTTTGCCTGTAATGTACGGGGCAGCTATCGAACTGATGCAAAAATATTTTTTCCGCTCGCGAAGCGCAGAGATGGCGGATTTCATTGCCGACGTCCTGGGTTCCCTCATCGCATTGCTTATCGCTTTATTTTTATACAAAAAATTTCGGAAACAGGAAAAAAAACTATCTTTGTAAAGTATAAGCGAAGGGCTTAGGGCAAAAAGTAAAAGATTTTGAAAACCAACTAACAACAGTATGCTTAAACGATCATCTTACATTTTTTTATCTCTTTTGATGTTGTTATCGTGTAACTCGTCTGTAAAAAAGCAAGATACCGTGCAGGTTCAAAATACCGATGACCGCCAATATCTGGTGAAAGTGGGTGATCCGGCACCGGATTTTGAAATGTCTTTTCCTGACGGCAAGAAAGTAAAACTATCGAATTTGCGCGGTAAGGTGGTGATGCTGCAATTTACCGCCAGTTGGTGCGGAGTTTGCCGCAAAGAGATGCCGCACATCGAGAAAGAGATATGGCAAAAGCATAAAGAGAATCCGCAATTTGTGTTATATGGTATTGACAGGGAGGAACCGGCAGAAAAGATTCAGGTTCTGCGCGATGCTACCGGCGCCACTTATCCCATCGGGATGGATCCGGATGCGAATATTTTCGGGTTATACGCCGAGAAAGATGCAGGCATCACGCGCAATATCATTATTGATCGGAGTGGTAAGATAGTGATGCTTACCCGGTTGTATGAAGAAAAAGAATTCAACGAAATGGTTTCTTTGATTGACAAGATGCTGGGTGCCGAGAGTTAAGTGCTTATCGGATTGTGAGTTTCATACGATTTAAGTAACAAAAATAAATAAAAAAATTAACGCATGAAATACGAAGATTTAAAAATTCTGGACGATCTCCGCGAAAAAGGAAGTATCACCGAAGAAGAATATCAACGCGAAAAAGCAAAAATATTGAACGACACCGCCTCGTCGTCAACTTCATCAGGCAGCAAGCCGCTTTTTGGACTGGAAGAGAACACATACCTCATGCTGATGCATCTTTCGCAACTGCTCGGTTTACTGCTTCCGTTAGCCGGATTTGTAGCACCCGTAATAATGTGGATAACCAACAAGGAGACAAATGCCAACGTGGACCTTCACGGTAAAAACATTTTGAATTTCATCATCAGCTATCTCATTTACAGCGCGGTATTAGCTATCACCATTATCGGCATACCGTTGCTTATTGTGCTGGGCATTATTTATCTGGTTTTTGTTATCCTGGCTAGTGTCAAAGCCAATAATGGCGAATACTGGAGATATCCGTTCATTATTCAATTTCTTAAATAATGAGCGACGAATTTTTGATAAAATATACCGGAGTTCAGCTCAATAGAGACGAAAATATTATTTTACGCGATGTAAACCTTGAGATAAACCGGGGTGATTTTCTGTATATTATTGGCAAGGTGGGGTCGGGAAAAAGCACACTGCTCAAGAGCATGTATGCCGAAATTCCGATAGAGTCCGGCGATGCCCGCGTTTTTGATTATCACTTGCAAGACCTGAAAAGGAAGCAGATCCCATACCTGCGGAGGAAAATAGGTATCGTTTTCCAGGATTTCCAATTGCTTATCGACCGTACGGTAGAAAAGAACCTGGAATTTGTGCTGCGGGCCACGGGCTGGAAAGATAAAATAGTTATCAAAGACCGTATCAATGAGGTGCTGACGCAGGTGGGGATGCAAAACAAGACTTACAAAATGCCGCACGAACTCTCGGGCGGCGAACAGCAACGCGTGGTAATTGCGCGGGCGTTACTCAACTCGCCGTTACTGATTCTTGCCGATGAGCCTACCGGAAACCTCGATCCTGAAACAGGCAGTCAGATTGTTGACCTACTGCAGCAGATTTCCGATGCGGGAACTGCCGTTATTATGTCAACCCACAACTACTCCATTGTTCAAACCTTTCCCGGACGCATTATGAAATGTGAAAACGCGGAATTGGTTGATTTGATAAATGCCGGTGCCGGCTAGGGATTCAAATTCAACTGCAGGCTTATTCCTGCCCCAAGTTAATTACCTTTACCTGTAATATCCGCTTTATTGGTACACATGACAAATACGATAAAATTAAAGACATTCAACACATATAACAATGGGAAAAATAGAGAACGAAGAACAAGATTACATATCGATGCTAATATCGTGTTGAGAATGTAAATAAATTTATTTACATTCCTAAACGCGTTAAATTCGATGAAGAAGCCTATGCTTTTTATACCGAATGGGTAATTTTAGATGCGCGCAAAAGCGAGAAAATAACTCAAAGGGATAAAAAAGTCAGTTCGTTCCAAACCGTGACGTATCTACTTCTTCCCGTTCTTTTTCTTTGTAACCGCCAAAACGGTAAACGAACGAAAGAGAAGCGGTGCGTGTATCGCGAAAACCGTCGATGGAACTCTTTTGTCCCCTGTAGTTAATGGACGCAAAAGGCGTACGTGTATTGAGAAGATCGTTGCCTTTAAGAATGAGTCTGGCGCGTCCGCGGCTGAATGTCCATGTCACTCCTGCCGACAAATCGGCCGTGGCGCCCAGGTCGAATATACCCTGAATGGCAGTGGGCGTGGTGTAATGTCCCGAAATGTTCAGTTTGAGGTTTGGATCCGAGGACAAATCGATGTCGTTGTTCAGTTGAAAATAAGCCCAAAACGTTTTCCGGTTAAACGGGATATCGAAGAACGTATCGTCTTTTTCCTGCCAATACATGCCGCTTGCCGTGAATCGTGACGAAACACGCTTGCCAACGGTAAACGGAATTACCGTCAGTAATCCGATTTGTTTCTTGAAATCGAAGTTCTGCACGATAAATTCCTGTTGCAGTTTGTCGGGCGATTGGTAGGGTAGTTGCGTGTAGTGGTCGGCAGTATAGGAAATATACGGACGGATGACGTATTTCCGTTTGTAGATGTACGTCAGTCCCAAATCGTAGTTCCGCGACGGACGCAAATGCGGATTACCGTACAACACCCCGTACACGCTGAAGTAATACACCGATGGGTTGAGTGCCCAGTACGACGGGTAGGATTTATCCGATGCAAGCGAAAGCTGTAAAGTGTGGTTTTCGGCGGGTGTATAGCTGATGTTGAACGCGGGGAAGAATGCATGATCGTCCCAAATCGTGCTGCTTTGTCCCGATGATTCTTCCGTGGCATTGTAAAATTCGGCCGACAGGGATGCCTGCACCGAAAGCTTGTCGGAAAAAGTCCGGGATACGCCGGCAAATGCATTGCGGATAATTTCGTGTTGACGGGTATCGAAGGTGGCTTCGGGATAATCGGCATCGTTGAGTTTGGCATCCGATATATTCCGCGTGTGTGTCAGTGAATAATTTATGCCGTAGTTTATACGCCATTGGTTGTTAAATTGATGCGATTGGTTGGCATAGAAAAAAGTCCGGTCGATGTCTTGTTTCGATACGGACGAGATTGATTGCGTGTCGAACAGCGAATTTTCGGGCAGGTCATTTTGCAGGCTGTAATGAGAATTATCGCTGTAGCGAGTATAATCGGCGCCGATGTTCAGCCCGAAACGGAACGTATAATCGGCTTTGAAGTTGTGCATCTGCGAAGGGCCATAATGTCTGCCGGTAGTATGGATGTTGCTTTCCGATATTTCTATATCCGCCGTACGATCGGACTGCGAATGATCGAAACTACCGCTGTATGAAATATCCAAACGACTCTCATCCGTGAAAGTACGTCCTGCTGCGAGCCTGATATTGTGCATTTTTCTGTACGAGAGTGAATAATTGTCCTGCCCGATGTAATATACCCGATCTCCAAGGGTATGGTCGGCTGTTTGTTTATCGTTGTCTTCCGTCTTCAGGTAATTGTAGGAATACAAGACGTCCACGCTCATTTTTTTGCCTAAATAGAGCAAACCCGCGCGTCCGTTGCCCATTGCATATGTTTTTTGTATGAATGTTCCCGCCATTTCACCCTGCCACACGTTTTCCATGCCTTCTTCCGCCGATTGCCGAAGTATCACGTTGATGGCAGCGCCGCGGATGTTGTACTGCGGCGGCGCACTGTACATAATTTCCACGTCTTCGATGCGCGAGAGCGGAATGCTTTTTAGAAAGGCCATCAGCTGGTCGTAAGTCATGGATGTTTTTTTACCATTAAGCAGGACAGTCATTCCGCTCGTACCAATGAGCGTCAGTTGTTCGTTCTGCTCCATTACGCCCGGAATCTCTTTTAGTGCATCGTAAGCATTGGTCACAGGCTTGTTTTGCAACAGTATGGGAATATGATAGACAAGTTTTCCATCTTCGGCCTTTAGTGCGGGACGTCGGCCTTCCACTACAAGTTCCTGCAACAGGGTTTCGTCGGCGAGTAATGTAAAATTGCGAACGATGGGGCTTTGGTTATTCCCGGCCACAATAAACTCCGAATATTGCGTTTTATAGCCGATAAACGAAACTTGCAACCTGTAATTTGCGGGTTTCACATTCGCCAATTTGTAGTAACCTTGCCCGTCGGTTACGGCGCCGTAGCCCAATCGTGTGGTGTCGTTGGCTTGCAGCAGTACAACGTTGGCATAAGGGATGGGTTGCGCATTTTCGTCGGTGACAGTACCGAAAATTTCATTGCGTTCACTCAAATATTGTCGTCTGGTAATGATGATCAGTTCTTCCGAGTGTAAGACAAAAGTCAGATCCGTCTCTTCCAGAATGAGTTTTAAAATATTTTTTGCACTTTCATCAATTGCTTCTGCTGATACGCACAAGCCGTCGGGAACCACTTCGTCGTTATACAAAATACGGTAACCGCTTTTTTGCTCAATTTCCCGCAACACCTCCTTTAGCGGTGTATTTTTGGAGATAAGGGAAATGGGTTTGGTCTGGGCGTTGGCGGCGAATGCAACGATCAGAAAAACCACGATGCCGATAGAAAGATATTTTGTGTGTTGCATAATTTTTGATTTTACGTGTCTGACGGCTGTTCTAATTTATCACCTGATTATCACTATTTTATCAGTAATTTCATACGAAAACGGATACGACTGTTTCAGTGCATCGAGCATTTGTGGTAAGGTTTCGTTTTTGATGCTTCCTGTGAAGCGTTGCTCACGAAGTTGCGGATTCACAATATCGATGGATACGTTGTAGCGGCTTTCCATCAGTTTGGCGATACCGGCAAAACGTTGCTTCCGGAAAACCAGCGCATCGTTCAGCCAACGGGTCTCGGGCACGATGCTGTCACCGGCTTGCACAAGGCTGAGTATCGTATAGTTACTGTTGTCGGAAACGGTGTTTCCGTTGCGTACCATCATTTTTTGGTTGGGATGCAACAGCACTTCGGGTGAATCTTTTCGGCGCATATCTTTCACCGTTACCCATCCGCGGATAAGCGCCACTTCCACGTCGGGTTGCGATGCGTTTACGTTAAATGCCGTACCTTTTACGGTAACGCTTACACCGTTTGCCAAAACCGTGAGAGGCACGGCGGGATTGTGTGCCACATCAAAGAACGCTTCTCCCGAAAGGCGGATACTGCGGTTTTTTATGCCGAAGCGTTTGTTGTAGGCAATCTGCGAGTGTTTGCCCATCCACACCTGCGTGCCGTCGTCGAGAACGGTGTAGAGATTTTCGTCTGTGGCAGTAATGGTTTCGGTGTAAAGATCCTCCGGTGTAACCATGCGGTACGCAAAATATCCTGCCAACAACAAAATGGCGACGGTTACCGCCACACGTGCCCACAACGGCAAGAGGCCTCTTTTTCCTGTATCGGGATTGTTTGATGGGATTATATTTTCATCATAAATCGTGTTGATGCGGTTCCAGACTTCGTTGAGCCTGGCTTCCACGTTTACGGCAGGTCTATTGTGTTCCGGTTTCATAAACCGATGTGTTTCGGTATATACTTCATGTAAAACCTTATTTTTCTTGAGGTTTTCGTCCAACCGTCTCTTCTCGTCGCACGAAATATTGCCGGATATTTCTTTTGCGAGCAGATGAAGGAATGTTTTTTTTGTCATTCTATTTGCTTGCTTAATGTTCAAAGTTGGGTTTAAACAGTGTTTATAATAAGGACACAAGAACGATAAAAAATACGTAACCTCTTACACCTATAATGCCAGCATAATCATCCGTTTCGTTGTTTTCTTCTTGGGCGAATAACCCAGGTATGCGGTAATTTCTTCTTCGAGCTTCTTCACGGCTTTGTAAACGTGCGTTTCTGCGGTACGAACCGAAATATTTAGGATCCGGGCACATTCTTTTGCCGAAAGTCCGTTCTCTTTGATCATTCTGAAAACCAGACGTTGTTGTTCAGGAAGTTGGTTGATTAACCGGTTCAGTTTTTCATACAGCTCCCGATACTCCATTTCTTTATGGGGGGTGTCGTACTCCGTTTTTTTTATATCGGGTTGTTCATCAATAGCTACGGTATAAGGTTTACTTCGCAGGGTGTTGAGGCATCTGTTTTTCACGGAAACATATAAATAGGTATCGGGATTATCAATAGCAGGCAGCTTGTCCCTGTTGATCCAAACCGATACAAAAACGTCTGATACCGCTTCTTCTGCCAGGCTGTTTACTGCAACAAAATTTTGTGCAAACCGCACCAGCTTTTCGTATTTCCGGTGAAACAAAGCATTGAAAGCATCCCGGTTTTCGGTGCTTATTTCCAGAAAAAGTTGTTTGGTATTACTGTCTGTTTTTGACAAAACAATTGGGTTTATCATAAAGACACTGTTAGTTTAAAAAATACGTATCTTTATTGCGATTTATTGCGTGACAAAGATACACAATTTACGGATTCAAATTCAACCGCAAGCTCATTCCTGCATTGGTGTTGGCGGTGGGGTATGCCGATGACGAGACTAACGGCATGTTTATTATTTTATCAAAAAACGCACGTAGCGTGAGTGACCGGCTCAATGCATAATCGGCAGAAAAACGGATGCTGGTAGTTTTCAATCCGCTGGTTGCCTGTGTAAACCGGTCTTCGATCTTCCGAATAAGGGCCTGCGTGACTTTATGCGAGATATCCACCCGGATGTTTAAATCGTTGTTAAATTCCGGTAAGTTGCCAACGTTGTCCTGTTGCGTTTGTTGTGTGCGGTTTACGCGTGTCCGCCGCCTATCGGCTTTCATGGAGTTGGAACCGAAGCCGATAATACGGTTAAAATCGGGCAGGCGGTAACCCAGTCCGATAACGATATCGTTGTCGCTGGTTTCCACAATCTGATAAGATGAGATATTCAGGTTGAGCGAACGTGTGCGGTTAATGCGGAAATTAAGCATCATGTTGTTATCGAGTACACTGCGCACTTCGATGAGCGGATTGAAACTTTCGATAAGGTTTACTGCCGGAATATCGTAAGGCGACGACGGAACAGGCAGTCCCGTAAGCACATCGCGAATATACCCCAGGTCGGAATGATCGTCCATAGGCACCCAGCTGAGGAACGACGAAAACGCCCCGACACGATACTGCGAAACATATTTATGCGTAAGCATCAATGATTTGAAATTTGCCTGGAGCATCGGCAACATTTGCAAAATGTTGTACGAAACGTCCCAATTGGGCAGAAGCGACGGCAGTCCGGGAAAAGCAGTCAGCCCGACCTTATGGGCATCCCGTCCCGTGTAAGCCGCCAAGAAAGCGGGGATCAACACATCTGCCGAATTCGGGTTCACACTCTGGTTCTGGTATTGGGCGCTCACTCTTTCGGCCACAACCTCCCGGTTTGTCAAAAACCGGCTGAAGGATGCCGAAGCATAATCATTCCTTGCGCTTGAGTTTTCAAAAGCTGAAGCCAGGCCTATCGTACTTATCGCAAAACTTCCGCCATAAAGCTTGGGTACCCCGTCGAACATATATTGGATTTCCGTCCGGCGATTATTTTCGTACAGCGCATTCAGCTCTATTTTTAACCCGCGGAGCGGCTCGATAGTGGCGTCCATACGTATATTTTGTGTCCGGTGGTATATGGCCGGCGAGATATTGTTGTTGTTTTTAACCAGCCAATTGTGGGCGTCAGCCTTTTCCAGAAAACGTTCACCGCCATCAAAGCCGAACGCAAAGCCCAACCCGGGAATCAATCCTGAAGACATATGGCTTTGTCCGAAGAAATCTCCAATCATGGGGTCAAAACCCGGGATATCGGTTCTGGATTTGTAACCGAAATTCACATTCACGCTACGTATCATCATCAGGCCACGCAGCATATATTGGGCGACCCGTGCCTCACTCACACCTGAAGGATTTGCAGTATCAAAGCGTTGATTGACTTTCTTCAAAAAATCAAATTTGTTGTAAAACTGAATCAGGTTAAACCGCGTATTTGCCGTGATCGACATATCGTTCTGAAGGAAATTGCCGATATTTTCGTCGCGGATAAACGCACCGCGCTCCCAACGGTAACGTGAATTATACGCCACACTCGAATTTATCCAGTCCAGAACCGGAATAGCAGCAAACGGAAGGGTATAGGTTACATCTGCCGTTTGCTCGTAATTGAGCGGTTTACCTAAGTTCTGAATGCTCTGAATCACGGAATCCTTCCAAATCTCATAATCGTCGCGATTGAGTTTTTTGTTTACCTGCAGGTAGGGTTCCTCTATTTCGGCAATCGTTCCCGAATGAAAAGAAGTTTTCAGGTTCCGGGTCAAGTCCCAGGTAATCGAAAAATCCCTGTCCCAGGTAAAGTTTTGGCTGAACGTTAGATATTGCCGTTGCGATTGTGTATATCCGGACATATATGCGTTTAAATCACGCAACTGCGCTTCCTGATAATTTCGGATCAGGTTGGAACTGATTTGGATATTGTTTGGCAGGTAATTAAAATTAAGGGACTTTATAAATTTCAGCCAACCCGAGTTGCTTTGTATGTTTTTAAAAGGTTCAACCGGTTTCACGAGCGGTGTATAAGTATAGTTTACCAGTAATCGCTGATGGATGCTGTTGTTGTATTCGGTTTCGGGATTTTGGTAATGATTCTCGTTGTAAGAGTATCCGAAACTGAAATTTGCCGGATCATAAGGCATCGGATTTTTACTCTTTATGTTCATTTTTACGTTGTTCAGGCTCAGACTTTTACTCGTGTTTTGTGTGACAGCCAGCCTGTTGATTGAATCTCTTTCCTGTTTGCTATTGATGTTTTTCAGTGATTCCGAAAGCAAAATATCCTGGTCGAGCGGATCATACAGCGGTACTGTTTTTTGATTGGAATACGAATAATAGAAAGGGGCGGAGATCTTTACCTGCGCAGGCAGGAATCTTCCGAGCTCCATATTTACAGCGAGATTTATTGACGAATAATCGTCGTTCCGGCGTTCCAGCAACCTTTGGTTGAGACTGCCGAAACCCACCGTCTCTTTCCTTCCCGAAATATTTACCGCCCCGATATCCGACAACGCGAGATTGACGTTCCCCTGTGCTGCCCAGCCTCCTTTTTCGTCGAATTCGCTCAACCTGAGTTCGTTTACCCACACTTCGATCGATTTGTTGGTGTTGGAGTTGTTCCTGATGCCAATCATCATCACTTTCACTTCGGCAAGCGATGGATTTCCCACAATGGTTAACTTGTTGTCCGGCTTTTGGGGATCGGCCTCGGAATAAGGCGTAAGATAGGTAACATCACTTCCGCGGCGTTTTTCGGCATTACGTTTCAGTTTCAGGTCTGTCAACAGTTCAAGCGGAAAATCGAACATGTTTCCGGGTTTCCAAACCGTTTCCTGATGTTCGGGGATGTTGGTGTTGTAATGTCCTGCAGGAGTTAATTTGAGCGGAATTTCGTATTCGTAATAATTGTTCCGGTAATCGGAGCCTATACGCAGAAAAACACTCATCTCATCGTCTTGCAGGTGAGTGGCGCCGTCCGCCGCTTCTTCGGCGTGGACAAACATCTGGAGGCGTTTGTAACGACGAAAGTCATAGAGGGTGTTTTTGTAGATAGCACGGGAATCGCCCGGATCAAGATCGCTCACCTTCAGTGCAATGGACTGTTCATTTTGTTGGCGGAGCTGTGGCTGGCTCGGATCGAGGATACGCGTCACACCCGGCGGCAGGACGTAATTCACGGGAGTACGGTCGCCGTTCTCTTCAATATTTACGGTTGAAATTTCCAGTTTTCCCAATCCCGACACGGTTCCGCCCGACTGGATGCTCCGGGTGTATGTCCGCCATTCGCTGCGTACAAGTTCCAGTGTGGCAAACCGGAGAAAGACAGGTTGTTCAAAACCGGTCAGGAACATTCGCATAAATCGGATATTGTTGAATCCCTGAATATTACCTACCCGTGACTGAAAATCACGGATAGGAATTTTAAACTGGTACCAGTTCACTTTCCCTGTTTCACCGTTACGTAATGAAACGCTTACTTCGCGTTTATCAACGATGTAATTGCTCCCCACCGTCATATTTCCGGGACGAAGCTGCACTTTATATTGATAATATGACTCGTTCTCGTTCAGCGTGTTATCATTATCTATATCTTCCACATCGGGTGTTGTGCGCGAGGCGGTGGAATAGGGTTGCGCTTCATTGGGTGCGAGAGAATTTCCCTCGGTCCCGTTATAGTATTTATAACGATCCAGGATGCTCAATTGTGCCTGGTCTTGTTCCTGTCCCCTATAATGCCTGAAATTGTCTCCCGAAGGATCGTTCAGCAACGAATGTTTGTCTGCCTGCATTTCCTGCAACGCCTCGTCCGAAAGTTTTGGTATGATTTCGTTTAAATAAGTGGCATAGGTGGGGAACGATTTTTCTTCTTCGGTACTCAATCCGTTCAACCCCACATCCTGAATGCGGCGCAACTCATTCCCCAGCGAATTATCGAAAGCATAAACCGTGGACTGGCGCAACGGGTATTTTCCCCAAACGCTTGTGCCGACGGCGCTTGCATCGCCGTTTACGGGTAATCCGTTTTCAAAGAACTTCTTTCCGTCTTTCAACACATCTTCCGATATTTCACCCAGGTTGAAGTATAGATCGCCGCCGCGAGCGGTCCCCGGTTTATCATTTACAAAGGGATCCATCAGCCAGAATTCAATGTATTCGATATTTGACGCTTCAAAATCGCGGATATCCATTTTCCGGGTAATTCCTCCCCAGCGGTTCTTCGGGTTAAGTAATTTCCCTTCGGAATCAATGCCGGTGTCCAGGTTATACGGGCCGCGCTCGTTGGGATAGAACGAAATATTCATCACTGGAAGGGTAGGCGGCTCGCCGTAAACAGCTTCTTTGTTGGGATAAATTTCACGTTCGTAGATCTCACGCACCAAATGGTTGGATAACTGATCTTTATCGTTTTTTATATGGGTGGGTGTAAGCGTTGAGTTCCGGCGTGTAAACAATCCGTCGATATAAAACCATGCCATTTGCGCACGATTTTTCCCGTAATCTATATTATTAGACAATGCCGCTTCGGGAAACAGCCCCGTGGAAGTGTCGTTAAAAGGCGTTGAAGCCAGAGCCCAACCGTAGGGCGAACGCAAGTCGATTCTTGATGTGGATGTTTCAAAATCGTCCAGATATGAATATCCGCCCGTGTATTTATTGCGGTAATGCCCGGGAATCGTATGGGCAAACTCCAGGTTGGCACTCAGTTGCGACGGGGCGGAGGCCTCCACGAACGGCAGCATATCAAGCAGGTTGGTAAGGGCATAAGATTGCTTCCTGAACGAGGTGTTCAGGCCCCAAAGCGTATTTTTGACCGACTCTTCGCCAAAAGTAGTCTTCACGGTGAGCGGCTTCTCGTAAAAGTGCATGATGGTGGCGCCAACCGTAAAATCTTTCGAAAAGTCGTAAGCCAGGTTCAGCCCCATCATCGTTTTACGCTGCATGTTAAACATCGACTGATCTTCGAGCGACACTGTCACAGGCGTTCCCGCATCTAAAATGGCCTGATTGATAATATTTACCGTTCCTGAAATATAATCTACCGTATAATCGGTGCCTTCGGTCAGGGTAACACCGGCGGCAGTGACCCGCACGGAGCCACGCGTAACGTTAGTGGCATTCAGGTTGATCTCCGCTCCCGAACTACCCCGGTATTCGCCTGAGATCCTGAATTTATTTTTCTCGGCAATTTGTCGGGCAACGGTCAGCGTGGAATCGTAAAGTTGCTGATAAACGTACTTGTCGGCTATGGCATCGTTGTTGAATTTTTTCCGCAAGTGCGACCCGAAGGGTTCCAGCACGGGGAAGATGATCCGTCCGTTGGCGGCCATAATGGTGTAACCGTCAAGAAAGTCGAAAATACCGTCGGGATAAGGGTCGTTTTTTGAATTCAGGTTGTCGAGATTCATCACTCTCAGCAACAGTTGTCCGCGGATCTCGCCTTCGGGGATGTAATTCAGGTAAACACCCGTGGTATCGCTCTGGTAAGTGATATTGAGTTTAAACCGTTCTTTTTGAATATTGTAAGCGCTGTATCCTAATGAATAGATGTTTTTCATCATCAAATCCCAAGTATAGGCTTGCGGTGAAAGAGAAACAGGCTTTAGAAGCTTCAAAAAAAGCGCACCGTTCTGGTTGGATGCCGCTCCGGTGGTTTCGCGGCCGATATTGCTGGAAAACTCCCCCACCTGATACGCTTTTCCATTGTATGTATATTCGAAAGCAACCGCCAGCACCTCATCTGCCTGCAACGGCGTACGCAATGAAATATAACCCAATTGCGGCTGGAATGTATATTCGGACGAAGTTAACAGCCGCGCACTTTCAATTTTCTCGTAGTCGCGGCCGATAATCACATTTGAAGGGAAAGCCGTTGCGGCCTGGCTGATATCGCGTGCGGCAACGTAAGTTGAAATCAACTGCTGATACATCGTGTTGGCATCGTTATGCGGCACGATCTCCGCACCGGCAGGCTGCCATATCGGATTGTGGATGGTGTTGTGCTCAGCTAAATCCGCAAAGGCCAGTACATTACGTGCCTGATCATAGTTGCCCTGCTTGTTGGTGACCCACACCTCGAGCCGTGTTATCGAGACTGCCGATTGAATGTAAGGCATTTTTGCCAGTGCCCTGTCGTAATTATCCCGGAAGTAGTAACCTAAAAAAAAATGTCGGTTCTCGTCGTACTGGTCGGCATTTATTTCGAAAGGCGTGGTTTGAACGCCGCCGCGCGAACTGACGGTCCTGGATTCCGACTCCTGTTGCGACAAAACAGTATTTACACGCAACTTACCGAACTGCAAATCCGACTTGATACCGAAAAGCGCCATTCCGCCGTTAATAAGCGAGTTTCCGGTTGTCATGCTTACGTTTCCGGCTTCAATATTTTTGATGATTTCGTCTTCATCGCCCTGATAAGCGAGTTTTATACGCCTGGTATCGAAATTAAAGGCAGCATCGGTATTGTAATTCAGTCCGAAATTGATTTTATTGCCTACTTTGGCGTTGACGTTAAGCTGGATTTGCTGATCGAGATCGAACCTGTTCCGCTTGCGTGAACGTTCGGGAAGGGTAGGGTTGTTGAGCACGTCTCTTTTCAACCCGGTAGTAAGCTCTATCGATCCTTGGGTGGTTACCCGCACTCCGCCGGGTCCGAAAATCTCTTCGAGCAAACTGTTGCTCTTGCGTAGGTTGAATAGCGATAAAGGTTCTTTTTGTGCAGGTTCTTCCTTTTTTTTGATGGCATTTTTTTCTTTGAAATAGCTGCTGTTCAATTGCTTCAACGAATATTTCATGTACTCGTCGGGAGTCATGGTAAATAGGGTGCCCATCTTGTTTTGAAAGATATAGAGGTTGGATTTATAATCATAAACGACTTCCATATCTTTCCGGGTGGTATCCTGTTGGGAAAAAAGAGACTGCATCCCGCTAACCGAAAGCAGAACGATAAAAAAAAGATTATAGAATGCTGCTTTTTTCAATTACCAAATGAGTTGACCGATAGCTCACATATATTACATCCTTTTCAATGCCTCTTTGATAATTGCTTCCACCGATAATGACGGCGACTCTTTCACTATTTTTACCACCACTTTTTCCGATGCCTGCTTTGTAAACCCCAGCATCACCAAGGCAGAGACAGCTTCCTGGCCTACTCCCGAAACAAACAATGCGGCCGGAATTTTTATCGTGGAGCCCTCCTCGGTGTACTTGATTTTATCCTTCAGGTCAATAATAATACGTTGTGCGGTTTTTGCGCCAATTCCTTTTACAGATTGGAGCACAGTAGCATTTTCAGAAGCAATTACCGCTTCCAGTTCACGGGAAGTAAGTGATGAGAGAATCATTCGTCCCGTGCTCGGCCCGACTCCCGATACGCTGATAAGATGCAGGAATATTTCGCGTTCGTGTTTGTCGGCAAAGCCGAAAAGGACGTGCGCATCTTCGCGGATGGATTCATAAATATAAAGTTTGGCCGATTGTTGGCCGTTGAGTACGGTGTAAGTGTTTAGCGAGATATTTGCAAGATAGCCAATCCCGTTGCATTCAAGCGTAACGGAAGCGGGCGTCAATTCAGTTATTTCGCCTTTGATGTAATCGATCATAAATTCAAAAATTGTAACGTTACTTAGAAACTGTTTTGAATTTTTTTATGCATTTGGGTTTTCGTAAAATTCAAAACAGTCTCTTGATTCAGTAAATATAACGGAAGTTTTGGGTAAAACGTATAAATAAGGGAAGAAAACTGTGCCAAAATCTTTTATTCCGCTTCTTTTGTCAATTCTTCGAGGGCATAAATCAGCCGGGTTTGAGAACCGTCTTGCGACCCGAAAATCGATCGGGTTACGTTACCTTCTTTATCCATCAGGATCCAATGCGGCATACCCTCACAGTCAAATTTTTTATAGTTCGTGTTTTCGATATCGAGGTAGATGGGAAATGGCAACTCTTTCAGGGTGAATATATTGATGATATCGTCCTTGGTCACCACTTTTTTTCCGAAAGCAGTATGTATGGCCACAACATTCAGGTTTTTGAATTCCTGCAAGCAATCGTAAGCCAATGGGATTGCCCTGCCCGTGCATCCCAGGCACTGAATATTGAAAAACAGGATCAGTAGTGGTTTCCCCGAATAAATTTCCATTAAATCTACAGGGTCGCCATCCAGAGATTTCACTCTTATTTTTTCTATTTTATTTTGCATCCTTCTCGTTAGAATGTGTTTTGAATTTTTTTATGCACTGTTTTTTAGAAACTGTTTAAATTTCCTACGAAAGACGTAAATAAAAAATCTTCGCCTTCAAAACGGTTTCTTATATTTTTTCAGCATTTTTATCATCTGTAAGATAGCCATGTTGGTTGTTCTGTTTATATTTTCTTCGCGGGAAGTACCGAATTGGTATTTTTGAGTTACCGTTTCATTATGCATCCTGGTGCAAATCCAGACCGTTCCCACCGGTTTTTCGAGCGTTCCCCCATCGGGGCCGGCAATACCTGAAACGGCAATGGAGCAATCAGTTTTCAGTTTTTCCGATACGTTTTGCGCCATTTGTTCCACCACTTCCCGGCTGACTGCTCCATATGTCTCAATGGATTTACTATCAACATCCAACATGGATGTTTTAACCGTATTGTCGTACGATATAACCGAACCTTTATAGTACGCCGATGCTCCCGGAACAAGCGTTATCCGGTGTGCAATGCTCCCTCCGGTACAGCTCTCGGCAGTGGAAACGGTGAGGTTGTTGCTTCGCAATGCTTCGCCCAGCAATGCTTCAAGCGGTTGATCACCGTCTGCTACAAGAACTTCATGTAGCGTTTCCCTGAGCCTCCCTTCCTGAAATTCCATTTCCGAAAGATTTTCTTTTCCCCAAGCCGATAACCGCAAACGGATCAATCCGTAGGATGGGAGATAGGCGAGCGAAAAATTGCCGGGAAGCTTTGCTTCAAAATCTTCCAGCAGGATGGCTAATGCCGACTCTGTAATTCCCGATACCAGAAAAGAAGACTTCAGATAGTCAATCGATAGGAATTGTTTCCTCAGCCTTGGAATGATCTCGCCGGTTATCGCTACTTTCATCTCGAAAGGGACGCCAGGCATTGAAACCAATATTTTGCCTTTTTGTTCAAACCAGAGGAGAGGGGCCGTCCCTGCTTTGTTCTGGATAACCGTGCAATCTTTCGGGACAAATGCCTGATTTTTTGTCAGCTCGTTCAACTTATAGTTTTTGTGAGCAAAGAGGCGATTGATGTTTTGAAAAACACTTTCATCAAAAATCAAATCGGTATTGAAATAGTTGCAAAGCGTTTTCTTGGTAATATCATCCTTGGTAGGGCCAATTCCACCTGTCATCAGCAGTACATCTGCTCTGGAAAAAGCCGTGTCAAGGGCTCTTATAATATTTTGCGCCTGGTCGCCGACCGTTGTAATCGCAACAATTTCAAATCCCTCCCGGGTAAGCTCTGCTGCCATCCAGGCGGAATTGGTATCGATAATTTGTCCAATAAGGATTTCATCACCAACAGTTATGATTTCTATTTTCATCTTCACATTTTAAATTCATACAAAATTAAATAAAAGCTCTTCGACTTCAAAGCGAAACAAACCTAAACAGTCTCCAAAATACCGAAATTGATTTTTTCTAAATTATTTCCATTTAATTTTTGTATTCCAATGAATTGTTATATCTTTGCATTCCGAAAATTCAAAGCAACAGAAAAATAAAACAAACATATAGCAATGAAAAAAGAAATACATCCAAGCAATTATCGCCCGGTAGTTTTCAAAGATATGTCGAACGAAGAGATCTTTATTTCACGTTCAACCATAAACGCCAAGGAAACCATTGAAATTGACGGTGTTACTTATCCTTTGGTAAAACTTGAGATTACCAGTTCATCGCATCCGTTCTACACCGGAAAACAAAAATTGGTGGATACGGCCGGACGTGTTGACAAATTTATGAGCCGTTACGGAGATCGTAAGAAAAAATAAATTCCTTTTCAGGAAGTGGAAAGACGGTGGTTTTCGAAAGAGGATCACCGTTGTTTTTTGATTATTGCCCAAACCAAATTGTACGCCATAATCACTCGGAATATCATCAAAAAGCCGCAAAAATAAACTTTTATGTGTAAATTTGCATTTTAATATAAGATCGGATGATAATGAAGAGATACTTTTTTACCATAATTCTTATCACATTTTCGGCTTTCACGAATGCTCAAATACAACTGAGCGATAGTGCCAAAATAAGCCTTATGACCTGCGGGCCGTGGTCGGGAGCCGTTTACGCGTACTATGGGCACACGGCCTTGCGTGTTCAGGACGATTCTACACATCTGGACACTGTTTTTAATTACGGTTTTTTCGACTCTTCCCAGCCCAACTTCATATACCACTTTGTAAGGGGAGAAACCGATTATATTTTGGGAACAACATCCTTTGAAGTATTTATCAGCGAATATATATACAAGAAAGTGGCTGTTTATGAGCAGGAACTTAACCTGACTCAACCGGAAAAGCAACAATTGTGGGAGGCGCTGTATATCAACCAACTGCCTGAAAACAGAGGCTATCGGTATAATTATTTTTACGATAACTGCTCCACACGCCCGCGGGATATGGTGGAAAAATTTGTAGGGGGCAAGATCATATACCCTCCCACAAAAGAAGGGCAGACTTATCGGGATATCCTGCACGAATGTTTACAGCCGTACCCGTGGAATAAATTCGGTATTGATTTGATTATAGGTGCCGGGGCCGATTACCCCATTGACGTGCGTGCAAAAATGTTTATCCCTTCCTATTTGATGGGTTCATTCGAAGGTGCAACCGTTGTTAAGAACGACTCTGTAAGCTATCCCCTGATCAAAGAGACAACCACTGTGCTAGATGCTGCAAATAAGGGAAATAGCAAAGACGAACAGTCCGTATTTTCGCCAATAGTAGTGGCATTCGCACTTCTTTTTATAACAATTCTGGTATCGGTGGTCCAATATATAAAATGGAATAAAACCCAATTACCCAAAATTTACGATACGATTCTTTTCGCAATTTACGGTATAGGAGGATTTGTACTGTTTTCTCTGATGTTTTTTTCGGAGCATCCGGCTACAAATCCGAACTGGAATTTTGTTTGGATGAATATTTTTGCACTTATTTTTGCTGTTTTATTTTGGGTAAAACCGATGAAAAACGTGGTAAATATCTATCATTTTATTAACTTTGCAGTCCTAACCCTTTTTCTGCTTCTCTGGTGGTTGGTGCCACAGCAGTTACCGGTTGCAACTATCCCTTTCTCAATGAGCTTATGGCTCAGATCGGGGACGAATGTGTTTATGCTGACGAAAAGAAAAAAGGTCAACAAACGGTATGTTTCGTCAAAATATATGAAGGCAGGGTGGGGACAATAACGCGAAGCAAACGTAGCAATGGAAGAAAAAAACTCAAATGAATAAAATATTATCGTCTTTTGTCGCTCTCTTTTCGATAACCACTCTCTGTGCCCAAGAGACACAAGCTATACCAAAATTGGTTGTGGGAATCACCATAGACCAATTGCGCGGCGATTACCTGGAGATGTTCCAACATACTTTCGGAGAAAAAGGATTTAAAAAACTTCTGAACGGCGGGCTGGTTTATTCCGATCTGGAATTCAATTTTCCACATCTCGACCGCGCTTCCACCATCACCACCATTTTTACCGGTGCCAATCCTTCTTATCACGGAATTATCGGAGAAAACAAATTTTTCCTGAAAGAAAACCGGGAAATTCCTTCGTTCTCCGATGATAAGTACACCGAACGCTATTCGCCATTGCCTGTAAAAGTTTCTACCATTGCCGATGAGCTTAAGATCGCCTCCGGCGGACAATCGGACGTGTTTGCTTTTGCACCTCACGCTTCGCAGGCGCTTGCTTCGGGGGGACACGCCGCCAGTGGCGCGTATTGGGTGGAAGACCTGACCGGAAACTGGGCTACAACCACTTTTTATAAAATCCGGCAACCCATAGTTGAACAACACAACCGGACACCGGAATCGTTGAGTAAGAAAATCGGATCCATCACTTGGCGCCCCGCCATCGATGTGTCGAACTACAAAGCATTTCCCTACACCAAGAACCTCTATAACTTCCAACACTACTTTGGTGCGGAGAAAAAAAATCACGTGCGCTTATTAAAGCAGTCGCCGTTTGTAAATACGGAAGTGCGTGAGATTGCTGAAAAAGTATTGAAGGCCAACTCGTTGGGGAAACGTCAAAACCCCGACTTCCTGGCATTGACATTCTATGCCGGTAACTTTGAAAATTCTCTCGACAAAAACTACTCCGTTGAAGTACAGGATACTTACTATCGGTTAGACCAGGAAATAGAAAAATTGCTCGAAGCTATCGACTCAACCGTAGGCTTACAAAACACCTTAATCTTTGTGGTTTCCACCGGGTATTTCAACGAACAGGAAGTTCATCCTCCGGATATGGTTACTTCGGGCGGAGATTTTTATCCCGACAGGAGCATCGCATTGCTCAATATGTATCTGATGGCCATTTACGGCCGCGAACAATGGGTAAGCAAATATTATGATCAGCAGCTGTTTTTCAACCGGAAGCTTATCGAAGACCGAAAGATCAACTTTGTGGAGTTCCAGCAAAAAGCAGCCGAATTTCTTGTTCAATCGTCAGGAATACAGGATGTGATCACGTCTCATCAGATGTTGCACGGCGCCTATAACCAAACTGTACAACATTATAGGAATGGTTTTTACAAAGGGATATCGGGTGATCTTTATCTGGAATTACAGCCCGGATGGAAGGTAGTCGTTGATAATGACTCAAACAACAATGTCCGCGTAAGAGACAATGCGGTTCATGCACCTGTAATCTTTTTCGGGAACAACATTAAGCCGCAAAAAATCAATCGTGTAATTGATGCGACAGAAATTGCCCCGAGCGTATCCCACCGCTTGCGAATCCGTGCTCCTAACGCTGCAAAAGCAAATATTCTGGAAGAACTGTTTTAAAAGTAATTAGAAATCAATCAGAAATTAAAAATTAAGGGAAGAGGATAAATCAGTTTGCTGATCCAAAACCCGCAACACAAAGCATTATGGGATTCAATTCATTTATAAGTAAAATATTTGGTAATAAAGCACAGAGGGACCTGAACGAGATAAACCCGATCGTGAACACGATAAAGGAGGCTTATACGAAAATGGAACAGCTCTCGAACGATGAATTACGTGCAAAAACCAAAGAACTCGAAAAGAGAATAGAAGAATACGTTGCCGAAGACAGTGCCCGCATTGCGGAGCTGAAAGCAGGCGTAGAAGAAGTGGAATTAGAAAAACGCGAATCGGTCTGGAACGAAATTGATAAAATTGAAAAGGAGATTACTTCAAAATTAGAGAAAATATTATCGGAAACTCTCCCCGAAGCATTTTCCATTGTCAAAGAAACCGCTAAAAGATTTAATGATAACGCTGAAATTGTGGTTACGGCTACCGATTTCGACCGCGATTTAGCGGCCAAGCACGACTTTGTACATATCGAAGGCGATAAGGCTGTCTATCAAAATCACTGGATTGCCGGGGGCAACGAGATAACCTGGGACATGGTGCACTACGATGTGCAATTGTTTGGAGGCGTGGTGCTGCACCAGGGTAAAATTGCCGAAATGGCAACGGGTGAAGGAAAAACACTGGTGGCAACCCTGCCGGTATTCCTTAATGCCCTTACGCACAGGGGTGTTCACGTGGTAACGGTGAACGATTACTTGTCGAAACGTGACTCGGAATGGATGGGGCCGATTTATATGTTCCACGGGCTCTCCGTAGATTGTATCGATAAACACGAACCTAACTCCGACGCCCGCCGCAAGGCTTATGAAGCAGATATCACTTTTGGTACGAATAACGAATTCGGCTTTGATTACCTTCGCGACAATATGGCCGTTTCACCAAGAGACCTGGTTCAACGAATACATAATTATGCCATTGTGGACGAGGTTGACTCCGTATTAATTGATGATGCGCGCACGCCGTTGATTATATCGGGACCCATTCCGAAAGGCGATGATCAATTGTTTGATCTCTTCCGTCCGCGGGTGGAACAAGTGGTTAAAGCCCAACGCGATTTTACTACCCGGCTGCTTGCTGATGCAAAAGCCAAAATGGCTTCGGAGGATAAAAAGGAACAGGAGGAAGGGGCCTTGCTGCTTTTCCGTTCCTATAAAGGTATGCCTAAATATAAACCGCTTATCAAGTTTTTAAGTGAGCAGGGGGTGAAGGCTGCCATGCTGAAAACCGAAGAATTCTATATGCAGGAACAGTCGCGCAACATGCACATCGCTACCGATCCGTTGTATTTTGTGATTGACGAGAAACAGAACAGTATTGAGCTGACCGATAAAGGCATCGACTTGCTGACCGGAAAATCGGACGACCCGTATTTTTTCGTGTTGCCGGACATTGCATCACAACTTGCCGAGCTCGAGAACCTGTCGTTGTCCGACGAAGAGAAGGCAATAAAAAAAGATGAACTCCTACAAAATTTTGCGATAAAATCTGAGCGGGTACATACTATAAACCAGCTTCTTAAGGCATACACGCTGTTTGATAGGGACGATGAATATGTGGTTATCGACAACAAAGTAAAAATTGTTGATGAACAGACAGGCCGTATCATGGAAGGGCGCCGTTATTCCGACGGCTTACACCAGGCTATCGAAGCTAAAGAACGTGTAAAAGTAGAAGCTGCCACGCAAACTTTCGCCACCATCACCTTGCAGAACTACTTTAGAATGTACAACAAGCTGGCGGGTATGACCGGAACAGCCGAAACCGAAGCAGGTGAATTCTGGGACATTTACAAATTAGACGTGGTGGTGATCCCCACCAACCGGCCAATTGTCCGCAACGATATGAACGACCGTATTTATAAAACCAAACGGGAAAAATACACAGCGGTTATCGACGAAATAGAAAATACCATTGCAAAAGGCCGCCCCGTCCTGGTGGGAACAACTTCGGTGGAAATCTCCGAATTGTTGAGCAGGATGCTTACGCTTCGCAAAATAAAACACAATGTGTTGAATGCCAAGCTGCACCAGCGCGAAGCAGAAATTGTAGCCAACGCCGGACAACGGGAGATGGTAACCATTGCCACCAATATGGCCGGCCGTGGAACGGATATTAAATTAACACCGGAGGTGAGAAATGCCGGAGGTTTGGCCATTATAGGCACGGAACGGCACGAAAGCCGCCGTGTTGACCGTCAGCTGCGTGGCCGTGCCGGTCGTCAGGGAGACCCGGGATCATCGGTTTTTTTCGTGTCGCTCGAAGATGACCTGATGCGTTTGTTTGCCACCGAAAGGATTGCCGGGCTTATGGACCGGATGGGTTTCAAGGAAGGCGATATGCTCGAACACGATATGCTGAACAAATCGGTAGAACGTGCACAGAAAAAGGTGGAAGAGAACAACTTCGGTATTCGTAAACGTTTGTTGGAATACGACGATGTGATGAACTCCCAGCGTGAAGTCATTTATAAACGTCGTCGCCACGCATTGATGGGAGACCGTATAGAAATCGACGTTGCCAACATGATAACGGAAACGGCTAAAAATGTAGTGGAAGCCAACGAGGACGATTACGAAAACATGAAACTCGACCTTTTCCGTGTGATGGCAGTTGAAATTCCATTCTCCGAAGAAGAGATGAAGGATATGAAACCCAACACGCTGGTTGAGAAAGTAGTTGAAAAGGCTATCTCGGAATTCAAACGCAAGACCGACCGATTGGCGGAAATTGCCCAACCGGTTATCAAAGACGTGTATGAAAAACAGGGCGCCATGTATGAAAATATTCTTATCCCCATCTCCGACGGGAAAAGAGTATATAACATTGCCACTAACCTGAAAGAGGCGTACGAATCGGGATCGAAAGCACTGGTTAAATCGTTTGAAAAATCAATTTTACTTCACACTATCGACGAAGATTGGAAAGAACATCTCCGGGAGATGGATGAATTGCGCAATTCGGTTCAAAACGCCAGCTACGAACAAAAAGATCCGCTATTGATCTACAAGCTCGAATCGTTCAGCCTTTTTAAAATAATGGTCAACGATGTCAACTCAAAAGCAGTTTCTATTCTGATGCGCGGACAGATCCCTGTCCAGGATCCGAGAAATGTTCGCCAGGCTGCACCCGAGCAGAAAACCGACTACAGCAAATACCGCACTCAAAAAGACGAAGTGGAAAGCAGGGCCGCTCACAACGGCTCACCAAGAGAGCCTGAACAACGGAAATTAGAACCCGTTCGTGTGGAGAAGAAAGTGGGACGGAACGATCCATGTCCTTGCGGAAGCGGCAAAAAATACAAAAATTGCCACGGACAAGGCGCTTAATGTTAGAAACAGTTTCTCAATAGAGTAAAAAATAACCCGAAGAAAGTTGAGTTTACTTCGGGTTGTTTTTTTGTTTGAAAACGCCTTCAGGAACAAACAATAAAAAACATTAATTGGAAGCCGGGGCAACTGATTTTTGACTGAAATTCTTTTGTTAAACAGTGAAAAATCCTTACCTTAGTACGTTATTTAAAAAGATGTAAAGGATGTATCTATTATTCTGTTTTTCAGCATAGTATAAGATATATCTAAAGAGAAAAATTATATTTTAGTATGATTGACCAAGAAGACAGAGTCATTAAGATCAACATCGAAGATGAAATGAAGTCGGCCTACATCGATTATTCGATGTCCGTTATCGTATCACGTGCATTACCTGATGTGCGTGATGGTTTTAAACCCGTGCACAGGCGTATTCTTTTCGGGATGTCCGAATTAGGGAATACGTCGGACAAGCCACACAAGAAATCGGCGAGGATCGTAGGGGAAGTACTCGGGAAGTACCATCCACATGGCGACTCATCGGTTTACAATGCCATGGTGCGCCTGGCTCAGGAATGGAGCATGCGCTACACGCTGGTGGACGGTCAGGGAAACATGGGAAGTGTTGACGGCGACAGCCCCGCGGCCATGCGTTACACCGAGGCAAGGTTGAACAAGCTTGCCGAAGAAATGCTTCGCGATATCGATAAAGAAACGGTAGATTTCCAACTCAATTTCGACGATACCCTTCAGGAACCGACCGTTTTGCCAACGCGGATACCCAACCTGATCATCAACGGCGCAGCCGGTATTGCGGTGGGGATGGCCACCAATATGGCTCCGCATAATTTAACGGAAGTAATTAACGGAATTGTAGCTTATATCGATGACAAAGAGATAGATATAGAGGGGTTGATGCACTACATCAAGGCGCCCGACTTCCCCACAGGTGGTTATATTTATGGTTATAAGGGCGTTATAGACGCTTTTGAAACGGGTAGGGGACGCATTGTGATGCGTGGAAAAGCTGAAATTGAATCGGGAAAAAACCACGATAAAATAATCATTTCGGAGATCCCTTATTTAGTAAACAAAGCGGAATTGATCAAGCATATTGCCGACCTGGTCGGTGATAAAAAAATTGAAGGGATTTCTAACGTCAACGATGAGTCAGACCGTCAGGGAATGCGTATTGTGGTGGATGTTAAACGCGACGCCAACGCCAACGTGGTCCTGAACAAGCTGTATAAGTTAACGGCCATGCAGTCATCATTCAGCGTGAATAACATTGCGTTGGTAAAAGGCCGTCCCGAATTGCTTAACCTCAAGCAAATGATTGAACTGTTCGTCGAACACCGCCACGAAGTGGTTGTGCGGCGTACAAAATACGAACTTCGCAAAGCGGAAGAACGGGCACATATACTGCAGGGCCTGATCATTGCGTCTGATAATATTGACGAGGTAATTGCTATTATCCGTAGTTCGAGCACGCCGCAAGAAGCCATTCAACGGTTAATGGAGCGCTTTGAGTTGTCCGATATTCAGTCACGTGCCATTGTAGAGATGCGGTTAAGGCAACTTACCGGACTTGAACAGGATAAACTTCATGCCGAGTTCGAAGAAATTCAACGGTTGATAGCTCATTTAAACGATATTTTGAATAACGAAGAACTTCGCATGCAGATCATTAAAGACGAGTTGATTGAAGTTCGCGATAAATTCGGCGATAAACGCCGTTCTGAAATTGTTTTTGCTTCGGAAGAAATGAACCCCGAGGATTTTTATTCCGACGATGAAATGATCATTACCATTTCGCATTTCGGCTACATCAAACGTACCCCGTTAACAGAGTTCCGTACGCAGAACAGGGGCGGAGTAGGGGCTAAAGGCTCACAAACAAGAGACGAGGATTTCGTAGAATACATCTATCCCGCTACCAACCACAACTATATGCTTTTCTTTACTCAAAAAGGCAAATGTTACTGGTTAAAGGTATATGAAATTCCCGAAGGCACAAAAACATCAAAAGGAAGGGCTATCCAAAATCTGCTGAACATCGATTCGGACGACAGCATCACCGCCTTTGTGAGGGTGCTCACGTTGGATGACGAAGAGTACATCAACTCCAATTACCTGATTTTTGGAACAAAATCGGGAGTTATCAAGAAAACATTATTGGAAGCTTATTCGCGCCCGCGTCAGAACGGTGTCATTGCCATAGGATTAAGGGAAGACGATCAGGTAATCGCCGTAAGATTAACCAACGGTAAAAAAGACATCATCATGGCAAACCGGAACGGCCGTGCCATCCGTTTCAACGAGGAGGATGTCCGTCCTATGGGCCGTACCGCAACCGGAGTAAAAGGCATGACGTTGGACGAAGACGGGGAAGATTATGTAATTGGCATGATCTGTATGGATTCCGACTCAAAAGATACCATATTGGTAGTATCGGAACAAGGATACGGAAAGCGAACAATGCTTAACGACGAAGATGGTGAACCGGTTTACAGAATTACATATAGAGGAGGAAAAGGTGTTAAGACACTGAACATTACGGAGAAAACAGGAAAACTTGTTGCGATAAAAAGTGTGACGGACGACAACGATTTAATGATTATTAACAAATCAGGCATAACAATACGTGTAAAAATTTCCGATATTCGCACGATGGGACGTGCAACTCAGGGAGTCCGGCTCATAAATCTGGAAAAACGAAACGATGAAATTGCTTCGGTATGTAAAGTAAATTCAGAGGAAGAGATAGATGATGTGGAAATTGTTTTACCTGAAGATATCGATGAAGAGGAAAATATAACGGAGGAAACTGACGAATAAGTGCATATATTTTAAACTTTTTGTAATTTTGCAGTCAAATAAATCAATAGAAATTTCAAACAAATAAGAAAAGGACAGTATTTAACTTAAAACGATGAATGAAATGAAAAAATTATTTTTCTTTACAGCGTTGGCTGTTTTTGCTGCAAGCCCCCTGTTTGCACAAAAATCGGCTCTAAGAGACGCCAAGAGATCTTTGGGAAGCAACGACCTGAATGAAGCTCGCACCTTGATAAAACAAGCCACTACGAATGCCGAAACCGCCAACGACCCGGAAACCTGGAAAATCTTTGGAGATATCGGCAACAAGGCATTCGATAACGAAAGAACGAATGAAATGCTTGGAAAACAAGCTAATCAGGAAGCAATGTACAACGGATTGCTGGATTCTTACGCACCGTACCTGAAAGCCGATTCCCTAGGTGAATTACCGGATGAAAAAGGAAAAGTAAAAAATAAGTTCAGAAAAGATATCGCCGGAATTTTAAAAGCCAACCATCCTTTCTATATTAACGGCGGCATTTTCTTCAATGAAAAACAACAATATTCCAAAGCTTCCGATTTCTTCCAGATATATTGGGACATTCCGTCATTACCGATGTTTGCCGGGCAGAAAGACGCTTTTGTGATAGACAGTACTTTCCAAACCATTAAATATTATGCCATTATCACGGCTATCCAGGCACAAGACCACAAAAGGGCATTGGCTATGCTGGAAAGGGCATCTAAAGAACCATTTGTTGCGAATAGCGCTTACAAAGAGAGCGATATTTACGAATTAATTGCCAGTGAATATATTCAACAAGGCGATTCAGCTAAATACCTGGAAACTCTTTATGCAGGTGCTGAAAAATTTCCGGAAAGCAAGTATTTCATTCCTAACCTGGTAAACGTTTTTATCCATCAGGGAGATAATAAAAAAGCAATGGAATATCTGGATGAGGCCATCAAGAATGATCCATCCAACGCTTGTGATTTAAACAGCGTTAAAGGTGCATTGCTAGCCGAAAAAGGAGATTATGCAGCAGCTGAAGAAGAATATAACAAGGCGTTAATTCAAAATCCAAATTGTGAAAGGGCTCTTGAAGCGCTTGCCGTGAACTTTATTCTTCAAGCACAGGATTTAAAAGAAAAAACAGCTACTATGACAGATCGCAAGTTGCAGCTGGAAAATGACAAAAAAACAATTGAATTTTATCAAAAGGCATTGCCGCACTTGGAAAAATTCACAAAATCATTGAAAGACAGATCAGCTGATAAAACGGAAATAGAGGCAGCTTTGATGAAACTCAGAAACGTGTATTACAACTTAAGCATGATGGGTGTTGACAAATCTGCACAACTGAAGGAAGTGGAAACAGAATTGGGATTGTAACCTGATAAAACTTAACGTAACATGAAGTGGTGTCGGAATACCGGCGCCACTTTTCTTTTCTAGGACAAGCAGGCTGAGCAGGAGATGGATAAAATACGATTAAACATAATAGTAATTATAGGAAAAATAGATCAATCTGAATTAATGCCGGGAATTCGTAGTTTTTTATTACTTTTGCGTTAGAAACTGTTTTGAATTTTTTTATGCTATGACAACCTCTCAACGATACAATCTCCGCGGCGTTTCTGCTTCAAAGGAAGATGTGCACGATGCCATAAAAAATATCGACAAAGGAATTTTTCCGAAAGCATTCTGCAAAATAATTCCCGATATACTTGGCGACGATCCCGGTTTTTGCAATATAATGCATGCCGACGGTGCCGGGACAAAATCGTCGCTGGCATACGTTTATTGGCGCGAAACCGGGGATATTTCCGTTTGGAAAGGAATTGCGCAAGACGCGCTAATCATGAACATCGACGATTTATTGTGCGTCGGTGCTACCGATAACATATTGCTCTCTTCCACCATTGGACGCAACAAGAACCTGATTCCCGGTGAAGTGATTTCAGCCATTATAAACGCCACAAACGAACTTTGCGAAGAACTCTCGTCGCTGGGCGTACACATTTATCCTACGGGCGGAGAAACGGCCGACGTGGGTGATCTGGTGAGGACCATCATTGTAGATAGCACAGTAACTTGCCGCATGAGGCGCTCCGATGTTATTGATAATGCCAACATCCGGTCCGGAGATGTTATTGTCGGGTTATCCTCATCGGGACAAGCTACATACGAGCATGAATATAACGGAGGAATGGGAAGCAACGGTTTAACATCGGCCCGGCACGATGTTTTTGCCAACTATCTGGCACAGAGATACCCCGAGAGTTATGATGCCGCCATTCCGGCAGATTTAATCTATTCTGGCAACGTAAGGCTTACCGAACAAATCGAAAACTTGGGAATTGATGCCGGGAAGCTGGTTCTGTCCCCTACCCGCACCTATTCCCCTATTATATCGCTAATGCTGAATGAATTACGTGGAAATATCCACGGAATGGTCCACTGTTCCGGTGGTGCACAAACAAAAATCATGCACTTCCTTAACGAAGGTTTGCGCGTTACAAAAGACAACCTCTTCCCTATTCCACCGTTATTCAAACTTATTCACGATCAATCAAATACCAACTGGAAAGAGATGTATAAAGTCTTTAATATGGGACACCGGATGGAGATTTACCTGCCCGAAACTTACGCTTCGCGTGTGATTGAAATTTCCAGATCGTTTAATGTTGATGCACAAGTGGTTGGGCGTGTGGAAAAATCAGATGTACGGAAATTAGTGATTGAGAGTGAATTTGGAAAGTTTGTTTATCCTTAGAATTAGGCATAACATGTCAGAAAACTCATTATTAGATAAACTCGACCATTTGGTAACCCGTTTCGAGGAAATAGGCACGTTGATTACCGACCCTACGGTCATTGGCGATATGAAGCGTTTTGTAAAACTCAACAAAGAATACCGCGACCTGGAAGAGATTGTGGAGGCCCGAAACGAGTACAAACAAGCATTAGACTCAATTGAAGAGGCCAAAATGATTCTGGATACCGAGTCGGACAGTGATTTGCGTACGCTTGCCAACGAAGAACTTTCCACCAACACCGGAAAACTTCCCGAAATGGAAGAAAAAATAAAGCTCTTGCTCATTCCTGCCGATCCCGAAGATGAAAAGAATGTCATTATGGAAATTCGTGGAGGGACGGGAGGTGATGAAGCCTCTATCTTTGCAGGGGACTTATACAAAATGTATATCCGGTATTGCGAAAGCAAAGGCTGGAAAACCGAAGTATCCAGTTATACCGAAGGTAGCGCGGGAGGCTTCAAGGAAATCATATTTACGGTTAGCGGCGAAAATGTTTACGGAACATTGAAATACGAGTCGGGAGTCCATCGGGTACAACGTGTTCCGGCAACCGAAACACAAGGCCGTGTACATACATCGGCTGCAACCGTTGCCGTACTGCCCGAAGCAGAAGAGTTTGATGTGGAGATCAACCCTGCCGATATCGATTTTCATACAGCACGTTCCAGTGGCGCCGGCGGGCAAAATGTAAATAAGGTGGAAACAAAAGTACAGCTTACCCATAAACCAAGCGGTATTGTAGTGGTTTGTCAGCAGGCGCGCTCGCAATTGGCGAATCGGGAGCTGGCCATGCAGATGTTGCGTACCAAGCTTTATGATATTGAACTTACCAAACGCCAGGGCGATATTGCTTCGAGACGCAAAACGATGGTCTCCACCGGCGACCGTTCGGCTAAGATCCGCACCTACAACTATCCGCAGGGACGCATTACCGACCACCGTATCAATTATACCGTTTACAACCTTTCCGCGTTTATGGACGGCGATATTCAGGATGTCATCAATCAGCTTATCGTAAGTGAAAACACGGAACGGATGAAGGAAGCCGAAATTTAAGCGTTCAAAATAAAACAGGCATTATGACCAAACAAGAACTTCTTGCCCAAATTAAAAAAAAGAAATCTTTTCTCTGTGTGGGACTGGATACGGATATTAAGAAAATTCCGGAACACCTGCTGGAAAAAGATGATCCTATTTACGCCTTTAACAAAGAGATTGTTGATAAAACAGCTCCCTATTGCGTGGCATACAAACCCAACCTGGCTTTTTATGAAAGCCAGGGGTTGGCGGGTTGGCTGGCTTTCGAAAAAACAGTGGCCTACATCAGGCAACGTTATCCCGATCAATTTGTGATCGCCGATGCCAAACGGGGCGATATAGGAAACACGAGTGAAATGTATGCCCGCACGTTTTTTGAAACCGCCAGGGTGGATGCCGTCACCGTTGCACCGTATATGGGCGAAGACAGCGTCGCGCCTTTTCTCAATTATAATGGGAAATGGGTTATCCTGCTTGCCCTTACAAGCAATAGAGGTTCATACGACTTTCAGTTTATTCAGGATCGGGACGGTGAGCGTTTGTTTGAGAAAGTGCTTCGCAGATCGCAAACGTGGGCATCAGCCGACCAAATGATGTATGTGGTAGGCGCTACACAGGGGAAGCTTTTCGAAGATGTGAGAAAGCTTGCTCCGGATCATTTCCTTCTTGTCCCGGGCATAGGCGCACAGGGCGGTTCGCTGGAAGAGGTTTGCCGGTACGGAATGAATAATGAATGTGGTTTATTGGTGAACTCTTCGCGCGGGATCATTTATGCCGACAGTACCGAAACGTTTGCGGAAACTGCCGGCGAGGAAGCTAAAAAGTTACAGGTGGAGATGGCGGAAATGTTGGGGAAGTATTTATAACCTCTCTCCTGTCACCCATACCATTGTTCCATCGGCAACGGTGGTAGCAAAAAGATAGGTACCCCCACCCTCTTTCAATCCGGTTTTTTGACGGATTACGGCTACAGGCATCGGAAAATTGCGAACGGAGATGTTCGCTTTTTTTGTGTTGGAAAGAAATGATTTTATGTTTTTCTTGTTGGGCGTAAACCAACCCTTCACCTCAAATACGCGCCCCGGAAAAGCGGTGATCAGGTTGTCTGATGTGTACAGATGGCTGTTTATGTGCAGTTTTTGAATGTCAAATTGCTTTGCAACGCTTTTAAAACCTCCCGCTTTAAGAATGGAAGCATTGGGTTCGTAAAGGTACCTCCCCACAGTTTTGGCAAAAGGGATTTCCAGGCCAAGTTCTTCTTCCGGAGTAAAGCAAAACTTTTCAATATCGCCGCATTTATTCAGATTAACAGCATTATAGACTACAGCATCCGCTTTGAAAGAAAGCAAAAATAACAACTCCTTACACTCGTTTTCTACGGAAACAATGTGAACTTCGCTCACGTTCCTCAGGCTTTTTACCGCTAATGAAATATCGAGCATGGGTGAAAATTTAATCAAAACTAATTTTGCTTTGGCAAGCAACATATCCTGTATTTTCGATACATCCGGTGAACAGTCTTCAATCCGGATCACTTTCCGCCCGACATCGTCCCTGCGTGACGGATCCAGAAAAATCAGGTCTGCCGGAGGCATTTTTTTTAAAAAAGTTTCACTCGTCGAGTTCTCCACCTCAATGCCCCGCAAGCCCAACACTTCGAAATTATGCCCGGCTATCTCACAAAGTTCCGGATCCTGCTCCACGTAAACCGATTGCACAAAGCGTTGCGACAAAAAAGCAAAGTCCACCCCCATCCCACCGGTTAAATCTGCAAAGGCCCCATTTTCGCCAGGAATTAATGAAGCCTTATATTTGGCGGTGGCTTCGGAAGATGCCTGCTCCAGCGATAAATGCGCCGGATAAATGATCTCATCGTGGGCATAGCAGCACGGGAATTTCTCTTTAGCTGTTTGCCGTCCCGAAATTTGTTTCAAAACAAACTCAACATCCGGTCTCCGGTATCTATCCTTATTGAGCTTTAATGCCAGCTTCCGGACATCGCTCTGTTCGTTTTGGCGGATAAAATCTTTTTGTTGTTGAGTCAGCTTCATGTTGTGGAAATAAAAAACAACCTGACTATCGAAATAGCAGGCTGTTCCTATCAACTAAAAAAATTATTATTTTATGGATCAAGTATCCTGTTTCAAGCAGGCTAAAAGTTTACGCTCCTGCCTCCGCTTTCGGAAGAACCGATACGAACGAACGGTTGTTGTGACGTTTGCGGAAAACCACAACACCGTCGATCAACGCGAAAAGCGTGTGATCTTTACCGATACCTACGTTTTCTCCCGGGTGATGAACTGTTCCGCGCTGGCGAACCAAAATGTTGCCCGCCTTTGTAATTTCTCCACCGAATATTTTAACGCCCAATCGTTTACTTTCCGATTCGCGGCCGTTCTTCGAACTACCTACACCTTTCTTATGTGCCATTTTCTTCTGATTTTAACTGATTAAGCAATAATTTCTTTGACTCTTACTTCGGAAAACTGTTGACGATGACCGTTCAATTTCCTGTAACCTTTTCTTCTTTTCTTCTTAAAAATGAGAACTTTGTCTCCTTTTACATGCGAAAGAACCTCTACAACCACTTTAGCGCCTTCAATGACGGGAGCACCCACTTGTACATCGCCATCGTTATCGATAAGCATCACTTTTTCGAATTCCACCTCGCTGCCCTGTTCGGCATTGATCCTGTGGACAAATAATTTTTGGTCTTGCTGCACTTTAAACTGCTGACCCTGAATATCTACAATTACGTACATATTAAATAACTTATACGTTATATGCCTGAGGCGAGTTGCGTTGTGCAACTACTTATTGAGCCTATTAGCGAATCGAGGTGCAAAAGTACGTTATTTTTACGAAATTGCCAAATATATGGAGAATAAATTTTCCAAATTACTTCTCTATTTCAAAATATGCATTTCCGATATTTTCGATGATGTCTGAGGCCAAAAAACTTCGGGCGTGAATCTTTGTTGCCGACAGGTTTGCCGTCAATCCGTGAATGAAAACACCCGCTTTAGCGGCACTTAACGGTTCATAACCTTGTGCAAGCAAGCTCGTAATAATTCCCGTCAGCACATCTCCGCTTCCGGCCGTCGCCAATGCCGGAGTTCCGGTACTATTGACATATACATTCTCCGAATCTATAATCAGCGAGTTAGCCCCTTTTAGAACGATAATCAGGTTACATTCTTTTGCGAATGCTCTTACTTTATATATTT
The DNA here is from genome assembly GCA_001898165.1 of Bacteroidia bacterium 43-41. Lineage (GTDB taxonomy): Bacteria > Bacteroidota > Bacteroidia > Bacteroidales > Dysgonomonadaceae > Petrimonas. The sequence continues at coordinate 58,280 of MKTD01000003.1, read as the reverse complement.
TATCATAATCTTCGCTCCACTCGCCAATAAGTCTTGAAAGCTCCTTGGGATGAGGGGTTAAGATTGTTTTTGAGGATAAAATACCTAACCATTCTTTATTTTTAGACAAAATATTTAGTCCGTCGGCATCAATAACCAGGGGTGCTGTATTTTGCTGTAAAAACCGGTAAAAAGCATGTTGTGTTTCCGGCAATTCGCTCAATCCCACCCCCACTCCAACGGCATCCGGGTGAATATCGAAGTCGATTTCCGTGATATGTGTATTGTTCTGGTCTTCAATAACCATTGCTTCGGGAAAAGCGGCTTGCAGGACCGATGTCCCGCACCTGGGAACAAAAGCGGTAACCAGTCCGCATCCGGTTTTCAAGGCAGCTCTTGATGCAAGACAAACCGAACCCATCTTGCCAATGCTTCCGCCAATAAGCAGACTGTGCCCTTGAGTGCCTTTGTGGGCAAACTTTTCAAGCGGTTTCAACAATTCTTTTATCTCCTGCTTTGTTACGAAGTAAAAAGAGGTCTCCGCATCGTCTATAGCCGTTTCGCTCAATCCGATATCTACAAGATGGACCTCCCCGGTGTAATTTTTGTTATCGGGCAGGTACAACGCGAGTTTTGGTATCTGCATCGTTACCGTTTCAGTAGCCTGAACGGCAAAGTGAGTTTTTCCCTCCATGGACAATCCGCTCGGTACATCCATGCTGATAATTTTCTTTCCGCTCCCGTTGATTTTCTCAATCACTTCACGTGTTATACCGGTTATTTCCCGGTTAAGGCCTGTCCCGAAAATGGCATCAATAATTATCTCACAACCAGATAAGGACGGGATATCCCCGGTTGAAGTTATTTTTTTAACGGAGATATTTTCCACTTTGGCCCGACGGATATTGTGTGCGCAATCTTCGGAATAGTGCTGACTGTATTCTACTATAAAAACTTTTACCTTGTATCCCGATTTATGAAGCATCCTGGCAACAACCAGTCCGTCCCCCCCATTGTTCCCTGTCCCCGAAAATATTGAGATCGAAAGATTTTTATCGGTAAACCTTGCTGTAAACCAATCGAAGAAAGCCTTTGATGCTCTTTTCATCAGCTCCAGCGAAGAGATATTTTCGTAGGCTATAGTCTTTGAATCAATCTCCCTGATTTGTTCGGCAGTAAGTATTTTCATTCCTATCTGTTTTTTTAGTATGCTAAGGTATAATTTTTCGCATAAAAAACAAAAACAGACACCCAATTTCTTGAAACAATACATCTGAGTTTTTACTTTAGAATTTTGCGATTATCTCAGGTTGAAATATTCAGAATAAACGAACTATTACAGATTTTTTTTTGATGTGTTTTAAAACATAGACACAAAACCGGAATAAAATTGTAATATATGTAAACTTTTATACCTGTCTTTGCGTTATGAAAGAGCGGGAAATATTTCGCAAAGAGGCTTATGTCTATTATATGGGACAGTTGATTTCTGATGCGCGACGTAGTGAAAAAATGACCCAATCCGAACTTGCCGAGCGTGTGGGCACGAACAAGACGTATATCTCACGGATAGAGAAAGGCATTAAAGTCATATTCCCACTCAGGGAACATCATTTTGGTGTTTAGACTAATTAAATTTGCAAGTACTTGATTATTAAGGATTTTAAGTTAATTAGTGCGCAGAATGAGACTCGAACTCACACGCCGTAACCGGCACTACCCCCTCAAAGTAGCGTGTATACCAATTTCACCACCTGCGCAAATGTTATGCAGTGCCCGGAACAGGACTCGAACCTGCACATCGTTTCCAACACTAGTCCCTGAAACTAGCGCGTCTACCAATTCCGCCATCCGGGCGAACTTCACTATTTCTAAAAATATTGCGTTGCCTCTGCAACCTTATTTTATTTTTGTGGCGGCAAAGTTAAATGTTTTTTGAACCTTTACAAAATATTTTCAGGTTTTTATTTTCCGAAACTGTTTTAAATTCGATTTCGGACTTTAAAATAGTCAATGCTGAAAATCCGAAACGGTAACGGTTAATTTCTCTCCGTTCCCGGTATAACAGTTCTCAACGATGAAAACGGTTTCAGGCCCCGGGATTGTCAACAAAATGGTTTTTTGTGCCGGGAGAACGTATAAATTACCGCCGGCTGTTGCCCGGTAAGTAATATCGGAGACATTGGTTATTTCTGCTTGTTTTTCGTTGATGACGCGAATCTTCACGGAGGCTTTAAGCAGCCCTTTCAGGTGTTCCGGCTTTCCAACCAGCTCACCGTCGAAATAGGCGATACTGCGTTTGGCAAACAAAGCCTCTTTAATGCTTTCTATGCTTCGTTCTTTTGCCAGGACAAGTGTCATGGGGCGAATTTTATTCTTTGCACCGTAAGTGGTGGTTATCAAGTCGTGAATATCGGTATTAGACATGAATGCCAAGTTTTTATCTCTGCACCAATCGAAAGATACCGGATAATATTCCATGTGGTTAAAAACCTCCACACCATGAATTTTACCGGCTTTTATCAGTTCTTCGTGTACGGGATACATTGTCGATTTATCATCGGGCCAACCGGGATGGTTCCACATGATGAACGCACCTTGCCGTATTGCTTCGTCTATGGCCTCAAGGGGCTCTTTCACATCCATGGGCATGGCATCGCTGATGAAGAGCGCGTTAAGATGGCCTAAGGGCTTACTCCGGGTAATCTCTGCTCCGTGAATAACCATAAACCCGATTGCATCACCTGCCCTTTTGGCAATTTTATACGATTCATTCAGGTCTCCTTTAAGTATTTCTCTGTTTGGCCGGTACTCAATATGATCGGTAATGGCAATGGCGTCCAACCCTTCCTGCCAGGCCTCTGCCACCCGGATATCGGGCCAGACCTTTCCGTCGGAAAAAACAGTATGGATATGAAAATCACATTTCAGTGTCTGATAACCGTTAAAATCAGGAATATGAATCTCGCTTCTCATTCGCGAATTATTCATTTCCGTCATCTTATACACATCGTCGTTGCGGAGTTGTGCCTGAAGCGATAACACACTGCATAACATTAAAAAAACAGGGAACTTCTTCATGTTGCTTTAAATTTAGTAATATTGATATAGTTTTAATTTGAATTCATCAGTTGTTGCGAATTGCATAGATTCAACTCACTAACGCAACTTATTTCCCAAATATACAAAAAACTTTTGAGCTGGTGTTTTGTATTTCAATTTTTTTCTCTGATTTAACTTGTACTGTATTTGTTTTGCATCACTATTGCTTATTTGCTTAAAATCAGTCTTCTTTGGTATGCATTGCCTGGTTTATGCCGGGGGGGACTGTTTGCTTCGCTACAACCCATATTTGCCAAAGATGTGCGGACGGACTCGCTGGTGATCGACGGCGAACGCGAAGAGGTCAAGCTGGCCAGCCGGCAGGGCAAAGAGCACGACATTTGGGCGTTGCAGTTCGACTACATTGGTGCCAACACGCAGGTGGAAACGTGCTCGACCGCAAAGTGGAAGCGCTCAACAGAGTCCTACCCAAGGGCTACACGGCCGAAAAGGAAGAGGCCGGCCGGGACTGTCGATTGTGGGAATATTCGTGTTTTTACCGTTGATGACAGTGGGGAAAAAATCTGTACGAGATGATATTGATGAAGACGGAAATAATTATGTTTTGATCGGGAAACTGAAAAATAACATTGAATAGTCCGGACGGACAATAGCTTCTCTGTGGAGGCGCTGTTTTAACAAAAGCGTTCTTTGAAACTCTTGTGAAACCCTAACGGGCTTCTCTTGAGCGGAAAACGGGACTCGAACCCGCGACCCCGACCTTGGCAAGGTCGTGCTCTACCAACTGAGCTATTTCCGCAATATTTTTTCAGAACAAAGAGCAAAGAACCAAGACAAAAGACGAAAAACTCTGAACCTTGAACTTTTCACTTTAAACCAAGAACTCCTAACGTACTAAGATCCCACCTGCTTATTTACCTTGCCAAGGCCGGTTCCATTTCCCATACTTTGGGGCAAGGTCGTGCTCTACCAACTGAGCTATTTCCGCAATATTTTTTCAGAACAAAGAGCAAAGAGCAAAGATACAAGACAGTTTGAATGTCTAAAAGCGAAGCGGTCAAAGCCTATTCGTGTTGCAAAGATAATTTTTTTTTTCGAACTTCAGAAATATATTTTCAAAATTTGATCAATTCCGCAATTTCCGATAGATACTTTTCATCCGTTTCATTGAAATAGTTGAGAAATTCACTGTCCACGTCCAACACAGCAACTACTTTTCCATGGTGGAAAACAGGGACGACAATTTCTGATCTCGATAAAGAACTGCATGCAATATGCCCGGGAAATTCATCAACATCGGTAACAATAATCGCCCTTTGCTCTTTCCAGGCCGTGCCGCACACTCCCTTTCCGTAGCGGATGCGTGTACATGCAACCGGTCCCTGAAAAGGACCGAGTACCAGTTGCTCATCTTTTACGATGTAAAATCCTACCCAAAAAAAACCGAAAATTTCCTTTAAAACTGCAGATATATTTGCCATATTGGCAATCGTATCCGCTTCGGATTCCACCAATGATCTCAACTGCAAAATTAAAACTTCATACTTTTCTGTTTTTGAAACTCCATCCGGAACAATTATTTCTTCAGCCATACCTTCTTTTAAATTATTCAACCTTCGCATGTTTCCTCGTATAGTGCATGCGACTAAAGCGGAGACCTTCTAGCTATTTTACGGGGTACCCATAGCTTGTGATATTAGTCGCAATCATATAACTTGCGAAAGTTCTTTTAAAATTAAAAATCGCACTACCGAAATCGATAATGCGATTTTATATCATTGACTCCTATCTAATTATTTGGCCTGCTCCTTAGCATCTTTTACCATCTTGGCATTCGGAAGGATGAAAACTTCTACACGACGGTTCTGAGCTCTTCCGGCAACGGTACTGTTGTCGGCAATCGGTTGGGTAGATCCGAAACCCTGTGAAGCCATACGCGCTCCTGTAATTCCTTTAGATACCAAATAGTTGTAAACCGATTCGGCACGACGCTCAGAAAGCGGATTGTTCACCGCATCACCACCCGTGCTGTCCGTGTGCCCGTAGATCTTAACATCTGTATCGGGGTTGTTCAGCAAGGAAGTGGCAAATTTATCCAGGGAAGAGCGGGAAGCTGTGTTCAGGGTGCTTGAATTGGTAGCAAACAGGATACCCGATTCAAAAGTAACTTTGATAGCCTGGCCTTCGTTGATTTTTTCAACCTGTGCCCCTTCAATCTGTTCCAGTTCAGCGGCCTGTTTGTCCATCTTGTTCCCGATAATGGCTCCTGCGGTTCCGCCAAGAATAGCACCGATCCCGGCGCCCCAGGCAGCACCTTTACCACCGCCTGCAATGGCACCTACACCGGCACCTACTGCAGCGCCTGCACCGGCACCAATACCACCACCCTTCACCATGTTGTTTGTTCCACAACTTGACAATACCATAGTACCACCCAAAATGATGATACCAAATAATTTAAAAATCTGTTTCATAGTTAATGCTTTTGAAAAATAATATAGTTAATCGATTTGTTAAAAAATTATTCGAAAAGATTTAATGTGTCGCAATACGCCAATTCACCTGCAACGATAGCCTCAACCTGTTCGTCTGTGAAATCCCGGATCTTGTCGTTGCGGGCGTTTTTAATAACATAGTCCAAAAGCTCATCTTCGTCAATCTCGATGTCCTTATCGTCATCTTCATCCATAAAGCCTTTTTCTTCGTAAAACTCATATACCAAATCAACAATGTAATTGATTTCGTCGTCTGAAAATTCGTTTTGCATCTCTTCGGGCAGATTTTTCCGTATAAATTTCACGGATTCATCTTCGTCGTATTCAATAATAGTTTTATCTTCGCTCATATCGGTAATATTTGTAGTTTACTTTTTGATTGAATTATTAGAAACCGTTTTGAATTTTACGAATTATTGTTGCACTTCTCTCTTTTATGCTGTTTTGTGCCCTTTTTCGCATCTTTGAACTTTCCTTTCTTCCGTATAGCCCGCTATACGATGCGAAACGAAAATCCAAATCCATCAAAAAATGACTAAAAAACAGTGCATAAAAAAATTCAAAACAGTTTCTTAGTATTATTTTTTAGTTTTCAATTCCAAACTTTAAACAACTATCAAAAAAATAAGTTCAACAGGTAAGTTGGTATTTTAGCAAAAATAATAAAGAAAAATGTATTTTGTGGAGTATTCACTTAAAGGGAGACAGCCCAAGAGAAAAAATCTCCCGGGCTGTCTCCTATCGTTGAAAATATTGGAAATTCAGAATTATCGGCGATAATTTTTCTTAGCCGTTTCTTTTGCTCTTTCGCGAGCCTGCTTTTCCTGTATTTTTTGTGCTTCGGCCAACCGCGCCATAAAGCCCGATTGTTTTTTAGGTTTCTTTTTGTTGGCTTCCAACTGGGCAAGCAGTTTATCTTCATCTAAAAACTGTTTGAACAGGAACGTAAATCCGATGGTAAATAAAGTGGATAAGAAATAGTAGTAGTTCAATCCTGCAGGATAAGAATTCAGGAAAAAGAACATCATAACAGACATGAGAATAGGCATCGATTTCATTCCCGGCATTTGGGTTTGCCCGGTATCTGTCGCCGCCATGTTGTATTTGGTGTAGAACACGTTCACTACCGTCATCAGCAAACAGAACAAGCTGATATGGTTTCCGAGGATCTTCGATATAAACGGTATGCTGGCATCCCAACTTATAATGGAATCAAACGTGGAGAGATCATGCGCCCATAAAAAACTTTGCTGACGCAACTCGATTGCCGACGGGAAAAAGAAGAAAAAAGCCAGCAAAATAGGCATTTGGAGCAACATCGGGAAACATCCGCTCATCGGGCTTGCTCCGGCCTTGTTGTACAGGTCCATGGTGGCCTGTTGACGTTTGAGCATTATCTCCTTATCCTGTCCGGGATATTTGGCTTCAATTTCTTTAATCTGCGGGCGCAGCACACGCATTTTTGCAGACGATTTAAACGATTTATACGTCAACGGAAGAATGATCAGCTTAATCAGAAGAGTCATTATGAGGATGATGACTCCCATCCCCCAATCGAATTTCAGAAAGAAATTAAATACGGGGATCGTGAAGTATTTGTTGATCCAGCTCAACCATTTGTATCCTAAATCTACAAGTTCCTCAAGATAAAGTTTCTGGCTGCTCTCTTTGATCTCTTTATCGTAATTTTTCAGTGTATAAAAATGGTTCGGCCCGAAATAGTAGTTAAACGATGCCGTGAGTTCATCTTTTTGCGGGTCAGTGGTTACCGGAACCCATGTTTCAGCCTTATAATCCTTGATGTACTCGGAAGTGCTGAGCGGTTGTGACGAAAGAATGGTATTGCTGAATGGTTTTTCAGCAATAATGATTGTACTGAAAAATTGATCTTTAAAAGAGAACCATTTTACCGGCTCGGTAAGCTCCCTCCGGTCGTTTTTGCTATCGCTTAACCTCTGGACGTCTTGTCCCATGTATCTGTAGTTCAACCGTGCAAAACGATTTTCAAACTGGCGTCCCTGCTCCTGCTGACGAATTTTTTGTTCCCAGTTGATACGGAAATTCGTTAAACTCTCCGGATGCAAACCGTTCTTCATCCCTGCTATTCGAATATTAAAACCCAGCATGAATTCATTGGCTGGAAGGGTGTAGATCAGGTCGATATGTTGTCCGGGAGAATTTTCCAAACGCATCACAACCGATTTTCCGTCTGCGGTTGGCATAGGGGTAAACACTTGATCTGCCGTGGATAATCGGACACTGTTGCGGTTGAAAAGCTCCAGGTTAAACCGGGCTTCATCGCCCTCGAAAAGATAGAGGCTATCGCCGTTGAATTTTTTCTCGCCTTTGAGTTGCACGGAATAAATTCTACCGCCCAATGTGCTCAAAACCAATTTCAATTTCTCGTTTTCGAGTGTGACAAATTCTTCTGCCGTTGGCTTTACGGCCGTTGTTGAATCGGTTTGTGTACCGATCGAATCCCGGGCGACGGAGGTTCCTGTTGCAAAAAAATCGGAAACTGTATTTTGTTGTTTGATATCAAGAGCTGGTTGCGAGCTATCGGTTGCCAATCGTTCTGCTTCCAACGCGGCTTTTTGGATTTCAACCTGTTGAATTGAATCACGCAACCGTTGCTGTTCTGCTATCTGCTCCTTGCTGGGGCGATTTAAAATAGTAAACGCAATAATGATTACACCGATCAGTAAAAAACCTATAATTGTATTCTTATCCATTCTGACACAATAAAAGAGAGTGAATTAGGCCACTCTCGAAATTACTAAAAAAATATCCCTTTTAATTGAGAAACAAACTTAAACAGTCTCTGAAATCAACTCGTTTTCTCGAAGCTACAAAGATACAAAAAAAAGTAAAACGAATAAGAATGTGTTTTGAATTTTACGAATTATAGTTGCACTTCTCTCTTTTTTGTTGTATGTTTCATAATTACCAAAATATCTGTTTTTTCATGTCATTTTAAAATTATATTTGCCAATAACGTAATACTTTTGTAGTTTTGTGCGCTAAAAATAAAAAATTATTTACGAATGCTATGAACCCCGTTACAAAGAAAATAAAAATCTTGTGTGCCGATAAAAATATACCGGCGGAAGAACTGGCAAAAAACGCAGGCCTGACTGTGAAGCAGGTCCAACTTATCTTTGACAGCGAAAAGATACCTTCGCTCTCATCGCTTATCAAAATTTCAAGAGCCTTAGGGGTTAGATTGGGAACTTTTCTCGACGATAACGAAAACATAGGCCCTGTTATCAATAAAAACTCCACACAATCACGCCCGATAACTTTCACCAGCCATTTGACCAGCGACAATTCACACATCGATTTTTTTTCTTTGGCTGCAAGTAAATCGGGAAGGCATATGGAGCCGTTTCTCATCGATATAAAACCCTCCAGCTCATCTAAACTGACCGCCTCGTCGCACGAAGGAGAAGAGTTTTTATACGTTTTAAAGGGATCGATAACCGTTTTATACGGATTGGATGAATTTGTTTTAAATACCGGCGAAAGTATTTATTACGACTCCATTGTAGAGCACCTGGTAACCTCGGCAAACGACGATCCCGCCCAGGTTCTTGCAGTAGTTTACACCCCCAACTAATCCATCATTCTTATGCAGCTCTTTGAGAAGACATTAGGCGACTGGCTCGAATATTGGGCTAAAGAAACACCTGATAAAGAATATATTGTGTACTCAGATCGAAATCTTCGCTTCACCTGGAAAACTTTCGATGAACGAGTGAACAATATGGCCAACGGGTTATTATCAATCGGGGTAACCCGCGGAACGAACGTGGGAATTTGGGCACAAAATGTTCCCGACTGGCTGACCGTGCTTTATGCCACGGCAAAGATTGGCGCTGTAGCAGTTACCGTTAACACCAACTACAAAACCGAGGAACTGGCTTTCGTATTGAAAAATTCGGATATGCACACGCTATGCCTTACCGAAGGAATTCCCGGCAGCGATTATATCGATATGATTTATGAGCTTCTGCCGGAATTGAGAACCACACAACGTGGAAAGCTCAAGAGCGAACGCTTCCCGGAGACCAGGAACGTGGTATATATAGGACAAGAAAAATTCCGCGGGATGTACAATACCGCCGAGCTGCTTCTGGTGGGCGCAAACCGGCCGAAAGACGAGTTTTGGTCGCTCAGGAAGCAAACCAACTGCCACGACACCGTGAACATGCAATACACATCGGGCACCACCGGATTTCCAAAAGGCGTAATGCTCAGTCACCACAACATTGCCAACAACGGTTACCTAACGGGAGTTCATATGAAATTCACACCTGAAGACAAGTGCTGTGTCTGCGTTCCTTTGTTCCACTGTTTTGGCGTAGTGCTGGCAACCATGTGCTGCCTCACTCACGGAAGCACGCAGGTGATGGTGGAGCGGTTCGACCCGCTATTGGTCCTGGCATCGATTCATAAAGAGCGCTGTACCGTCTTGCACGGTGTCCCTACTATGTTTATTGCCGAATTGAATCATCCCATGTTTTCACTCTTCGATATGGGTTCGTTGCGTACTGGTATAATGGCGGGGTCGCTTTGTCCGATAGAACTGATGAAGCAGGTAAACGAAAAAATGTTCATGGACGTTACCAGTGTATATGGACTCACGGAAGCATCGCCGGGAATGACGCAAACCCGTGTTGATGATCCTTTTGGTGTGCGTTGTACAACCGTGGGGCGCGCTTATGAATTTACCGATGTCAAGGTTCTCGACCCGGCCACAGGGATAGAGTGCCCGGCAGGGATAGAAGGTGAAATGTGTTGCCGCGGTTATAATGTGATGAAAGGGTATTATAAAAATCCGGAAGCAACAGCCCAGGTAATCGATGCCAACGGCTATCTGCACTCAGGCGACTTGGGGGTGAAAGACGAAAACGGCAACTATCGCATCACGGGACGGATAAAAGACATGATTATCCGCGGCGGAGAGAACATTTCCCCAAAAGAGGTAGAGGATTTTCTCTATAAGATGCCCGAAATAAAGGATGTGCAGGTGGTTGCAGTGGCTTCGTCCAGATATGGGGAAGACGTCGGCGCTTTTATTATCCTCAAAGACGGCAAAGAACTCACACGTGAAGATGTACGTGATTTTTGCAAAGATCACATTGCCCGGTACAAGATTCCGCGGTATGTATTCTTTATCAACCAGTTTCCAATGACAGGAAGCGGTAAGATCCAAAAATTCCGCCTGCGTCAACTGGCACTGGAAATGTGCGAAGCGGATGAAATTGAGATCATTTAAGAGCCGTACTCATCCGCCGCCTTTATCACTTCCCTGGCTTTCTCGATAATGGTGTCTTTTCCTTTCGATTTATCACTTTCGGTCATAGAAACATAGATATTTGGTTCGATCCCGAATTCGATATGTTCCTTGTTGGCGTTGTACATGGGTGATGCGGAAAACCTGACCGACCAACCGTTCGGCAATTCCGACGAGAAAGGCAATCCGCTCCCGCCGCCGGTTTTATCTCCGATAATAATGGCGTTTGGCGCGTGTTTCATAACGTTTACAAAATCGTTGGTGGCGCTGTAACAACTCCTATTGGTAAGAACAACCACCGGTTTCTGATACCTGATCTTATCGTAGCTGTTCACATATTTGGGGTAAAAGTCGGAAAAGGCGGAATGCCCTTTGCCGATCTTGTGTGAAATATATCCCACCAGGGTTTTTTCGTTAAAGAATCGCGAAGCAATCCGTTCTACGTTGGTTAAATTGCCTCCCCCGTTGTTACGGACATCGATGATAATCCCCTCGCATACAGACATCTGGCTTAATATCTGCGACATGTTTGCGTCACCGATATCGTTCGAAAAGCTACCGTAATAAATATAACCGACGTTATCTTCCAGGATCTTATAATACATTCCCCCGGCAATGGAGAAATCGCTGCCCAGGTATTTTTTTTGAATATTCGGATCAAAATTCGACGGGAAATCCTCCGTCCAGTTCCAATAACGGGAGATATCGTGCGAAGCGATCAGGTTCACGTGTCCGTCTTTCAATTCAGAAAGCATCTCTCCCATCAGGTTGAAAAGGGCATAGTTTCCCATATCGTTTTTTACCCTTGCACCGTATTTAGTATGTACGGCATCCCAATCGATATTCTTGTATTCAAAAAAACAATAATTCTCATCGATAATCTTCCAAAGCGCGTCGAAATTACCGCGCGGATCGTTATTGAAACTCATATTGTCCCCACATCCTGAAAAAATAGAAAGTGAAACGAATATAAGCAATACGTATTTTATTTTTCTGAATATCATCTTTTATCCGCAGGGAATCTTGTTGATCCTTCTTTCGTGACGGCCGCCTTCGAAAGGTGTATTAAGAAAAGTTACCAGAATCTCGTAAATCTCTTCTTCGTTCAACAGCCTGCCCGGCAAGGCAAGTACATTAGCATTGTTGTGGGCACGCGCTAAATAAGCTATATCCTTGTTCCAGCAAAGGGCGGAGCGGATACCCTGATGCTTATTCATCGTCATATTTATACCGTTTCCCGAACCGCAGATAGCAATTCCCGGATAACATTCTCCGCTCTCGACGGCCCTTGCCAGGGGATGGGCAAAATCGGCATAATCTGAACTTTCTTCGGAATATGCGCCAAAATCCTTGAAAGGTATCCCATTTTCAGTCAACAGTTTAATAATAATCTGCTTGGCCGCAAAACCGGCATGATCCGAAGCCAACCCGATGGGTTTTTCTGTTTTATCAAATAAAGACATTTTTAATTCGTTTATAGAAGTTCCTTCACTTGCTCATATACATTTTTGCCCGTATAGCCGAGTTTCTCGTCCAGAACCTTGTACGGCGCTGAAAATCCAAATGAATTCATTCCCCAAACCCGGCCGTCTGCGCCGACTAAGCCTTCCAACGTAACGGAGAGCCCGGCTGTTAAACCGAATTTCTTTTTGCCTTCCGGCAGGATCGATTCCTGATATTCTTTGGTTTGCGAACGGAACAGCCCTTCTGACGGAACAGAAACAATTCGGGTTTTTATGCCATCGGCTTTCAGTAGTGCTGCTCCCTCAACGAGAGTGGACACTTCCGAGCCCGATGCCAGAAGAATCACATCGTAATCAATGTCTTCCTGCACCACATAAGCGCCTTTCATGGCCTGTAAAGCTTCTTTATAACGCGATCCTGCAGCGGGTAAATCCTTGATGTTTTGTCTCGACAAAATTAACCCTGTAGGCGTTTGGGCATTTTCCAAAGCCATCTTCCAGGCAACTGTAGTTTCATTCACATCCGCAGGGCGAAGCACGAGCATTGAATTTTGCCCGCGGTGGTTTTGCAGCTTTTCCAACAAACGGATTTGCGCTTCCTGCTCAACAGGCTGATGCGTCGGCCCGTCTTCCCCTACACGGAAAGCATCGTGTGTCCAGATAAAAATAACGGGCACTCCCATCAGGGCAGCTACGCGGATGGAAGGTTTCATATAGTCGGAAAAGGCGAAAAATGTTCCGCAGGCAGGAATAACACCTCCATGCAAACTCATTCCGATACACAAAGCCGACATGGTGAACTCCGAAACCCCCGCCTGCAAAAATGCTCCTGAAAAATCATTTTTCTCAAATGCTTTCGTCTGTTTCAAAAAACCATCGGTCTTGTCGGAGTTTGACAGGTCGGCCGAAGCAACAATCATATTTTCAACCTTTTGGGCTAAAACGCTCAAAACAGTTGCCGAGGCTGCACGGGTAGCGTTATCGGGCTTTTGCACGATGGAGGCCCAATCAATTTCGGGCAATTCCCGGGCAAACCAGTTGCGTTTTTTGGCTGCAAGCTCGGGATTGGCTTCTGCCCATGCATTGAATTTTGTTTTTTTGGCAGTCACAATCCCTTTAAGCTCTTTTTTTCTTTTATCGTAAAGTGCTGCAACTTCGGGAAAGACAACAAAAGGGTTTTCCGGATTGCCTCCCAAATGTTTAACAGTTTGTGCAATATCGGCTCCTGCGGCGCTCAGGGGTTGCCCGTGTGTAGAAACCTGGCACTCAAACGATGTGCAATCGGCAGCCAAGGCGCCGCGTCCCATAATGGTATTTCCGATAATAAGCGTCGGGCGCTCTTTTTCCGCTTTGGCTTCAGTTAAGGCTTTGCGGATATCATTCACATCGTTTCCGTCTATCGTGATCACTTTCCAGTTCCACGCTTCGTATTTTTTTGCCACATCTTCGCTCGTAACGGCATCTGTAGTAGTTGAGAGCTGGATGTTATTGGAATCGTAAAACATAATAAAATTATCCAATCCCAGGTGTCCGGCAAGCCGTCCTACGCCTTGCGAAATCTCTTCCTGAATACCGCCGTCTGTAATGTATGCATAGATGGTATGATCGATAGCATCTCCTAAGCGCGCTTTTAGAAATTTAGCGGCAATAGCGGCACCGGCGCCGTAAGCGTGTCCTTGCCCGAGAGGGCCTGAGGTGTTTTCTATTCCACGCTCAACATCCAACTCCGGATGGCCGGGCGTGGGGCTTCCCCACTGGCGGAATTCTTTGATTTCATCTATCGAGAACTTACCGCCCAAACAGAGGACAGAATAAAACATAGGCGACATATGCCCCGCATCGAGGAAAAACCGGTCACGGCCTTCCCAATGTGGGTTTTCGGGATCGTATTCCAAAAATTCGCTATAGAGGACGTTAATAAAATCAGCGCCACCCATGGGGCCTCCCGGGTGCCCCGATTTTGCTTTTTCTACCATCGATGCCGATAAAATACGAATATTATCGGCTGCTTTATTCATTAATGCATTATCATTCATAAGATTAGGAAGTATTTATTTTTTATCAATTTCTATCGGATTCTTGTTAATATAACGGTGAGACAACTTATGATACAAAGATACATTTTTTTAGAAATAAAAAGGTGTAAAAATTGACATCATTTAATCAATATATGACTTCTTTATTAAGTAACTTTGCTGAAAAATGTCACTGGGTAAAAATAAGATAAAACTGATCCGTTCTTTAAACGAAAAAAAGTACCGGAGTGAACACAATACTTTTGTTGCCGAAGGGAAAAAACTGGTTTTCGACTTGCTCGATAATTGTCGGTGCCGGCTTTTGACAGGATTAGCGGACGTATTGCGGGAGATCCCGCCCTTGTCGGCGGAAGAAATCATCGAAGCTACCCCCGAGGAACTGAAAAAAGCTTCTCAGTTGAAAACCGCTCCGCAAATCATCGGTGTTTTTTATCAGCCGAACTACATTGTTGAGGAAATTGAACTCGAGGGCAAGCTGCACCTTGTCCTCGACGGAATTCAGGATCCGGGCAATATGGGAACCATTGTCCGGCTGAGCGACTGGTTTGGAATTGAACATATTTTCTGCTCACCCGACACAGCCGATATTTTTAATCCGAAAACCGTACAGGCCACGATGGGAGCTATTGCACGGGTTAAAGTCCATTATGTTGATCTGGAGGGACTATTAAAAAGGAACAGTTCATTGCCCGCTTTTGGCACCTTTCTGGAAGGTGAGAATATTTACGAGGCAGAACTGCCGGAAAACGGCTTTGTCGTCATGGGAAACGAGGGAAAAGGAATTTCCCCCGAGATCCAAAAACTCATCACAAAGAGACTGTTTATTCCTAATTATCCGGTAAACGCCCCAACATCGGAATCGTTAAACGTAGCCGTGGCTGCCGCAATTGTCTGTTCCGAATTCAGAAGAAGAAGGTAGTCAATACTCCTGCCAGCTTTTAATCTTCAAATGTTCCTCATCCAACGTGCAAAAAGCGGTAATAAATGCCGATGCCAGCCGTGCGTTGGTAATGAGCGGAATGTTGAAATCTACAGCACTGCGGCGGATAATGTACCCGTTGGTAAGTTCGCGACGGGTAATATCCTTCGGAATATTGATGATCAAGTCGAACTTATTGTGGGTAATCATCTCCTGAATGTTATGCTCGCCATCTTCATCCGGCCAATTCACATCGGTAGCTGCAATCCCGTTATCGGTCAGGAATTTTTGCGTTCCGTGACTTGCGTACAGGTTGTATCCTTTGGCATGGAGCAGCTTGCAGGCTTCCAGCAAATCCACTTTCGATTTCGCCTCTCCCGATGAGATCAAAATCCCTTTCTTCGGAATCCGGTATCCCACCGAAAGCATCGATTTCAGGATAGCTTCGTTAAAATCGTCACCAATACAGCCCACTTCTCCCGTCGATGCCATGTCCACACCCAGGATCGGGTCAAACTTCTGCAAGCGGGAATAGGAGAACTGCGACGATTTAACGCCGATATGATCGAGGTCGAAAACCGTACCGTCGGGTTTATTGTAAGGTGCTCCGAGCATCACGCGGGTTGCCGTATCAATAAAATTATGCTTGATGACCTTTGACACGAACGGGAACGAACGCGACGCGCGCAGGTTGCATTCAATCACCTTAATTTCGTTGTTCTTCGCCAGAAACTGGATGTTGAACGGGCCGCTGATCTTCAACTCCCTGGCAATCTGGCGGGAAATCTTCTTGATGCGGCGCATGGTCTCGAAATAGATTTTTTGTGCCGGGAAGACCAACGTGGCGTCGCCCGAATGCACTCCGGCAAACTCCACGTGTTCAGAGATGGCATATTCCACAATTTCGCCCTCTTTTGCCACGGCATCCATCTCCACCTCCTTGGCATTTTGCATGAAAACCGAAACCACCACCGGATATTCTTTCGATACGTTGGCTGCCATTTCGAGGAAATGGTGCATCTGCTCTTTGTCGTAACAAACATTCATTGCCGCTCCCGAAAGCACATACGACGGGCGGATCAACACCGGGAACCCTACTTCTTCCACAAACTTATCCACCTCTTCGTAGCTCGAAAGTTCTTTCCACCGCGGCTGGTCAATGCCCAACCGATCGAGCATGGCCGAGAACTTGTGCCGGTTTTCCGCACGATCAATCGACTCGGGCGATGTTCCCAGGATGGGCACGTTTTGGCGATGCAGCTTCATGGCCAGGTTATTGGGAATCTGTCCGCCCATAGATACGATAACGCCTTTGGGAGCCTCAATATCGACAACGTCGAGCGTACGTTCAAAAGAGAGCTCATCAAAGTAAAGCCTGTCGCACATATCGTAATCGGTTGAAACCGTTTCGGGGTTATAGTTGATCATTACCGACTCATAGCCCAGTTTACGTGCGGTCTCCACGGCATTTACCGAGCACCAGTCGAACTCTACCGAGGACCCGATGCGGTATGCACCCGACCCCAGCACGATAATCACCTCTTTACCGGATTTCACCGCTTTGTATGTTTTATCCGATCCGTACGTGAAATAGAGATAATTGGTCTTTTCCGGGTTCTCAGATGCTACTGTATTGATGCGTTGAACGGTAGGCAGCACGTTTTGCTTTTTCCGCCATTCGCGTACGCGGATCAATTCGTTTTCCATCGTTCCCTGCGGGTTTTCCACGTAACGGGCTATCTGGAAATCGGAGAATCCCAATCGTTTTGCTTCCGACAGCACATCCTTCGGTAAATCTTCAATTTTCTTGTATTGGGAAAGGACGCATGTATAGTTGTAAATATTTTCCAGCTTCTTGAGGAACCATTTGTCAATCTTTGTCAGCGCTTCAATCCGGTCCACCGGATACCCTTTTTCAAAAGCATCGGCAATGGCAAAGATACGCAGATCGGTGGGATTGGCCAGCGCCTCTTCCACGTTATCGAAGGTGAGATCGCGGTTGCCCACAAAACCGTGCATGCCCTGCCCTATCATTCGTAACCCTTTCTGGATGATCTCTTCAAACGATTGTCCGATAGACATGATCTCACCCACCGATTTCATCGACGAACCAATCTCACGGCTCACCCCGGCAAACTTCGACAAGTCCCAGCGCGGGATTTTTACAATCATGTAATCTACCGACGGGGCTATGTATGCCGAATTGGGCGTCCCCATCTCGCCAATCTGATCGAGTGAGTAACCCAGTGCCAGCTTGGTTGCCACAAACGCCAGCGGGTATCCCGATGCTTTGGAGGCCAGCGCCGACGAACGGCTCAACCGGGCATTAATTTCTATGATGCGGTAATCATTGGTTTCTGCGTTAAACGCAAACTGGATATTGCATTCGCCCACTATTCCGATATGGCGCACAACGCGGCGCGCGATATCTTCCAACAGGGCAATTTGTTCTTTGGAGAGTGTAATGATGGGTGCTACGACGATGCTTTCGCCCGTATGTATTCCTAACGGATCAAAATTCTCCATGGGAACTACCGTGAAACAATGGTCGTTTTTGTCGCGTATAACTTCAAACTCAATCTCCTTCCACCCTTTCAGGCTCTCTTCCACCAAAATTTGTTTCGAGAACGAAAGCGCACTTTCGCAAAGTGAGACAAACTCTTTTTCGTTGGCACAAATTCCCGAGCCTAAGCCGCCCAGCGCATACGCCGAGCGCACCATCACGGGGAATCCGATCATATGAGCCGCTTTCAACGCATCTTCCATGCTTTCAACTGCTTGCGATACCGGCGTTTTGGCATCAATCTGTTTGAGTTTTTTTACAAATAGATCCCGGTCTTCGGTAATCATTATCGCTTCCACCGAAGTACCCAGCACTTTTACGTCGTATTTATCCAGTACACCACTCTGATAAAGCTCCGTTCCGCAGTTCAGCGCTGTTTGTCCGCCAAATGCCAGCAGGATGCCGTCGGGCTTTTCTTTTCGTATCACTTTCTCCACAAAAAAAGGCGTGATCGGAAGAAAATAAACTGTGTCCGCCACGCCCTCTGAAGTCTGAATAGTTGCAATGTTTGGATTTATGAGCACCGTCTTGATCCCTTCTTCCCTCAAAGCCTTTAATGCTTGTGATCCCGAATAATCAAACTCACCGGCCTGGCCGATCTTCAATGCTCCCGATCCCAATAAAATAATTTTTTCGATTGATTTGTCCATTTAACTGATGATCTGATTCTTTTTATGTTATTTGACTCGTAACACATTACGTATCAACTCGCTTTCACCCCACACTTTTAATTTTTCACTTTTCACTCTTCATATGGTGTGAATGGGATGATATGTAAATCAGGTTGCAAATTTACATAAAAATAACCGGACTCAGAAACTGTTTTGTATTTTTTTATGTACTGTTTTTTAGTCATTTCTTGTAAAATCACGTGTCGCCATCCCTAGGCAAAAACAAATCGGGCAGCATATAAACGCCGCCCGATCTGTTTTAAATGAAGAAGAATTATCTAAAACCTGTACCCCAATGTCAATAATCCTCTTACGGATGTATTCTTCAGGGTGAAGGGAGATGCATCAATAACAAGTTCCCCTCGCGTATCACCATTATAAGCATATAAGTTGGGGAACGGATACAACTGGTCTTCCTGAGTTTGATAAACCAGAGCAAAGTCGGCATAGAAATTTTTGTTGAACCGATAGCCCAGTCCTCCGGTGAAATATTGGGTATCGCCTTCCATTCTGTAAATGGTGTTTGAGCCGGAAACGCTGGAATCTCCTGCTTTTGAAAAATCGCTATTGTACGGATTCTGTATCCAGGCATAGCCCAACCTTCCGGAGAATTGAGGAGTAAACCGGTATTCGGTACCCACCCTTACAGTGGATGCAACTTTAAAATCTTCTTTGATATAACTGTTATCAATATCGTACCAATTCTTGTTGGAATAGGCGCCGGAAGGAACACTCAGTTTCATGTTCGTATAATCGGTCAATTCGTAATCGACACTTAAAATGAAATTGCTTCCCAGTACTGCGGCACCGCTCAGCACCCATTTGTCGGGCGTTTTCAAATCGTAATGATTCGTAAATTTAGCGGAATAGGTCCTGCCTTTTTTATAATTAGGATCAGTTACATAAGCGCCTAAATCATCGTCAATACTGGCTTTATATATTTCGGACATGGAATACCAGGTGGGGGTATGATATGCCAAACCTAACCTGATCGAGTTTATGGGGCGGTAAATCACCCCAAACTTTGCTCCCACTCCGGCACCGTTTGTAATTATCTCATTGTTCAGTGTATAACCGCCGCTCTTGAAATCTTCAAGAAAATCGGTATAAAGGGAGTGGTTGATATCGGAAATAGTCAGGGCCATTCCAACATTCAGCACATTGTTTATCGTAGTTCCGAAGGTAAAATCGTAATTGTCGATATATCCCCTCTCCGAGAGTATAATTTCTTGAAGCGGTGTTTCATTATTGGTGTTCAGTGGATCGTAAAAATTGTTGTTTCCGGATTGGGGAAACATCAACTTTGAGTTGTAAGCTAAAACAGAAAGCCACGGCTGATCGACGAACGGGTCAGGCAGGTCTTCGCCTACAAGCAGTAAATTGGGATCTATCCCACGGCCATTGTTGGCGCCATTGGTCCTGTCAACAATATAATCAATCATCCTGCTCGCTCCGTTTCCTACAGCATTGATCTCGTTGTTGAAAGTCTTTTGCCTATTGTACGAAAAACCGAAATTAATCATAGGCATTACATCGTTTCTCAACGGGAAATACCCTACAAATCCCAAATTATGTAAGTTGAAATCATCCACGCTTCTGTTGATATCACCCACCTTGGCCCTGTTTTGCTGAAACCCCATTGTACCCATCACTTCCGAACTTCTGTAAACACCAATTCCGGCCGGATTGATGGAGACGCCCGTGATGTCGCCCCCCAATGCGCCAAAAGCATTACCCATCGCCATTGAACGTGCCGTCCCGTAGAGCTCGTTCCGGGAATACTTCAAGGCTTCCAATTCACCCTGTGAATAGGAGTAATTTGCAATGAATACCAAAAAGAAAAGAAAATATGCGAATTTTTTCATTTTAATATAGTTTGAATTTTGTTTTTCAACGACGCCCACTGCTGCTACGTCCGCTGCTTCCGCTGCTTCCACTACTGATACGCCCACCGCCACTTCCAAATGATCCGGAAGATGAACTCCTGCTTGAAGAATCGAAAGATGAAGAACGGCTTGAGCTTGAACTTCTGCTTGGTGCGGAATAAGAATCGTTGCCCGATGAACTTCTCGAAGGAGCTGAGTACGTACTACTGCTTCTGTTCGAAGAGCTTCTTTCGTATGTATTCGTACTGCTGCTTCTTGCCGGTGAAGTGCCTGAACTGCTCCTGCTGTTATAGATTCTCGAATTAGAATCGATTGTGCCTGTAGCAGATGAGCGGGAAGAA
This sequence comes from Bacteroidia bacterium 43-41, assembly GCA_001898165.1. Taxonomy (GTDB): domain Bacteria; phylum Bacteroidota; class Bacteroidia; order Bacteroidales; family Dysgonomonadaceae; genus Petrimonas. Next base: position 37,568 of record MKTD01000003.1, on the reverse strand, counting down.
GACGAGCCTCTGTTTATAATTTGTCCGGATCTTGAGTCGTAAACCCGGCCGCTATTATCGATAATCCTCGTTCTTGACGATGTGCCTGAGCCCCTGCTGTAAGCCGAAGAGCTTCTGCCGGATGCAGCTCTTGTAGCGCTGCCGGATACCGAGGAGCGCCCCGAGGTTGCACTTGAGGCCCTGCCCATGCTTGCCACGGACGATCTGCCTGTGTTGGCCGAGCTTGATCTGTAAGCGCCTGTACTCCTGCCGGAGCGATTATTGCTTAAACCGGAGTAGTATCCATCATAGAAACCGCCGTAATATCCGCCTCCGTACCATCCGCCGTAACCGTAATACCAGGGAGAATAATACCCGCCGTAATACCAAGGTGAATACCAGGATGAGTACCACCCGCCGTAATACCACGGGCTGTACCAATGGCTGTAAAAGGGGTATCCCCATCCGTAACCGTAGTACCAGGGATCATACCAAGGGTCATACCATGGATAGTAGCTGTTCCAGCCCCAACCCATGCCGAGATATACGTTGGATCCCCAGGCACGGTTATCGTAATAATCAGAGTAGATATCGTCGCCTACGTAAACGGTAACCTCATCGGCCCCCGTTATCTTGATACTCGATTCCGGATCGTGGTATTTAATAATCCTGTCTGTATATTCGTACTGCTGGTATGCCGAATCTTCAACAAATACGGTATCGTTTCCCATCGCATCGTCCTGTCCGCGACGGTTATATTCGTCAATATTCCGTCCGTTTGCACGAACTTCCATGTTGGATGCCTTTCCTTCTACCACAACAATTTTCTTCTTTTGTGGCTCTTGTTTTTTCTGAACCTTCATGGTTGCAGTATTTTGAGTAGGATTGGCATAAATGTCATCCCACTCTTGGGCAAAACCTATAATGGGTGCCAGGACTAGGAAACCTGTGATAATTAAACTTTTAGTTTTCATAGTTTTTTCCCTTTATTTTAGTTGGTTGTTTTAAATAATTCATTTCGCAGAGTTTGACGATTATTTATACATTTGGTTTAACTCTCTATCTCATTTATTGCCGGGTGAAAGCCAAACTTGTTTGAGCTTGTCCGAGGCGCATCTTACATCTTACAAATATACAAAAATTTAAACGCCAACTCATCGCTTGTTTATTAAATAGATGGAAAATGCAGGGAAACGCTGCACGACATGTAGTTAAAAAATACAAAAAGACATAAGAAAAGCTACCCGTTTCTTAGTTGGGCAGCTTTAATCTGACAATCTCCCGGCATTAATACTGTCTCTCCAAAATCCAAAGATCATTGAAAGGGACACCGTAAGTTCTTCTCAGGTAATCGGTATTTCCAAGTGCGGAGTATTTTTGATAAATCTCATCGCGTTTTGCAGCGGCTGATGCTTTATCATCGTAGCTGGCAACAATAACCCTGTACATGCCCTGTTCGTTTTCGGCCAAAATTACCGAATAACCTTCGTTCTGCATTCTGGTTTTCAACGATTCAGCATTCAGTTTTACACTTAAAGAAGCAATTACCACACTGAAGTTCTTTAAATTGGCAGCATCTGAAGCAAGAACAGGTTCAACCTTCTCTTTTCTCACTGACACTTCAACCGGAGGCAACGTACCGGCATCTTTTACTACAGTAGGTTGCGACGCTGCCTGCTGCATCTCTCTCTCTTTGGCAGCTTCATATACTTGTTTATATGCACTTTGTTTTGGTTTGCAGGAAATTGCTAAAACCAACGTGGCTGAAAGCGCCATCATCAAATAGATTGATCTTTTCATTTGTGTCATTGTTTTATTGTTCGAATATTAAAACTGAAAGCAAAGATAGAAATAAGTAAATGATTATAACCCGTATAGATGTGAAAATAAATTAAATTGTTAAAAACATCTTTCAGTCAGGCAGAAACTCAAGAGAACCAACGACTAAAGTCATAGAAATTTGGCTCAAATAGCCCGCTATTATCGCCAAAACAAGTCTGAAAAATTTATTTTAGGTATTCCGTTTCCTTCTTTTCCGCTTAGGTTTACTTCATGTGTTACATGTTCATAACCAAGAATTTATTTTTTTAATATAATCTTCGATTTCAACTCCCGTGTTTTACCGGTAAACACACTATCGGTAAAAAGGGTATCACGATAACCTGTGTTTGAAGCCGGAAAAACCAATATTTCCCATTCCCCCTCTTTTAGCCCTTTAAACTGAAACATCCCATCGGACTTTTCGGGTATGGTGAAAAGAGTATCCTTATCTTGTACAATTTTCACGACCGGTTCGGCTTCAACGGGTAAAGCATAACCTTTCAACGACCCGCCAAATGTTTCGGGAAAAACACGAAGCACCGGTTTAAAAAAATAATTTCCGTTGGATTCGTAAAATGAAAGTGCGGCGTTGATGTCGATCATTATGCTGGTGATGTAATTGGCATACAGGTTATCATGGACATCCACAACGATACCGTCTTTAATTTCAGGATCCGGGATAAGGATCTTTTCTCCATCGGTGGTTTTAATTTTTGAGTTGTCCCCGAACGTTATTTTCATTTTTCGCAAAACACCTGACGGGAAATACTGATCTACGATCTGTTTTGATTTTCCGTTCGATAGTGGAAGTACATTGTAAATCCCGCCTTTGAAATCGAGAGTTGTCCATTGTTCATCACTGTTGGTGTTGTCGGTAGTGGAAATTTCAATTTTTTGAATATCAACATTAAATTCCGATACCAGCAAAACAGGGGCATCAGTAAGTTTTATCCGCAACCGGGTGGCGTTTATACTCGGATCGTCCTTTGAACATCCCACAAAAGAGATCATCAAAAGAAGCGCCGAAAACAGAGTGATCTTCATCTTCATTTTTACACATTTTACGCAAAGATAATACCCGCTAAACAATTTTACCCAATCTTTGATGAATAAAATGATTAAACATTTGTTTTAATCGTTTGTTTAATATATAGAGATTTTATACTTTTGCATCGAAAATATAAGCTTGAAAAATGGAAGTGTTGACAACGGAACAAAAAATTATTGAAGCTGCAAGAAAAATATTTACGCAAAAAGGTTATGCAGCAACAAAAACGCGGGATATAGCAGAAGAAGCCGGAATAAACCTGGCATTGCTCAATTATTATTTCGGCAGCAAGGAAAATCTATTCAAACAGATTGTGAACGAAGAGCTTGAAGATCTTTTCGGATTAATGAGCCCTTTTCTGTCGGACAGCAATACCACACTCGAAGAGAAAATCAGGATTCTCGTAAAAGATTACACGAAGTTATTGACTGAAAATGAAGATCTTCCTATTTTTGTACTTAACGAGCTTAAGAATAACGGAAACATATTCAACCACATTTTACAACAAGCGCGGACAATGTCGCAGCCGATCTTAGACAATCAGTTGAAAAACAACGGATACACCATTTCCATATCCGATTTTATTATGAACATCGTCGGCCTGACCATCTTTCCCTTTATAGCAAAATCCTTGCTTATTGCTTCGGGGATACTGAAAGAAGAAGAATTTCCGCAGTTCATTCGAAACAGAGAAAAACTAATCCCCGAGTGGATTTTCGCCATACTAAAACAATCCCGGCAATGAAATCACAAAGAATTACATTATTTATACCGTTGTTTTTAATGTCCGCATTCTTTATCAACGCACAATCTCTCACTATTGAAGACTGTCAGCGGATGGCGCGTGAAAATTATCCTGCAATCGCACGATTCAATATAATTGAAAACATTAAGAACTTCACGCTGGAAAATGCCAATACGGCCTATTTCCCGCAACTTTCCCTAAACGCAAGAACAACCTGGCAGAGTGATGTTACAAAAATTGATTTCAAGCTGCCTCCCAATTTTCCACCTGTTGATGTTCCGTTTCCCGATAAAGACCAGTATCAGGTTTATGCTCAACTGAACCAAATAATCTGGGACGGTGGAAAGGTTGCCGCGCAAAAAGAAAACATTGCCGCCAATGCCGAAGTGGAAAAACAAAAACTCGAAACCGAAATTTATTCGCTTCAAGAACGGGTTAACCAGGTCTTTTTTGGCATTTTGCTGCTCAACGAACAATTAGCACAACAGAGTACGTTGGAAAAAGAGTTGCAACGCAACTATGGGAATGTACAAAGTTACGTGGCAAACGGTGTGGCCAATGATGCCGACCTCAGCGCCGTGAAAGTAGAGCAGCTGAAAGCAAATCAGCAGCGTATTTATATGGAGTCGGCCCTGGACAGCTACATCAGAATCCTTTCTGTGTTGATCGGGCAAAATATAGATGAAAAAACCACCTTTGTGAAGCCACCGGCCAATTTGTTGCCTGAAGATGCAGCCATTAACCGTCCTGAGCTGCAACTGATAGAAGCCCAGTCGGCCCTGCTTAATTCTCAAGAAACGGCATTGAACGCCAAAAACAGGCCTGTGATTGGTGCATTTGCCCAGGGCGGATACGGCAAACCGGCATTGAATATGCTCAGCAATAAATTTAAACCCTATTTCATGGGTGGAGTGAGCCTTTCGTGGAATTTCGGGAGCTTGTACACCTACAAGCACGAGAAAAAAAGTATCGAACAGCAAAAATTGGCACTTCATTCGCAACGCGAGACTTTTCTCTATAGCCTGAACCTGCAGCTTCCGCAACAGCAAAACGAAATAAAAAAATATTACCAAACGATGCAGGACGACGACGAGATTATCCGTTTGCGAAGGCAGATAAAAGATGCTGCCGAAGTAAAAGTGGAGAACGGAACCCTGACAGTTTCAGATCTACTGCAGGAGATCAACGCCCTGGAGATTGTCAAACAGGCAAAATCGCTGCACGAAATCCAATACCTGATATCGATTTATAATCTGAGGTTCACCCTGAACGGTAAGTAAAAACAACAAAACAAAAAATGATATGAAGCCAATCAAACTTTTCACTCTTCCCGTTATAGTTCTTCTTTTTGCCTCGTGTTCCGGCAACGACAACGATTACGACGCCAACGGCTCATTCGAGGCAACGGAGATCATCGTATCGTCGCAGGGAAATGGCCAAATCCTGTCGCTGAACGTTGTTGAAGGACAAATAGTGCAAGCCGGCGAAGTTGTAGGACAGCTAGACACTACGCAACTTTATCTGCAAAAAATGAGCCTGATATCAAATGCGCAGGGCGTTCGCGCACAACGCCCGAACATCGGTACGCAAACGGCAGCCATCGAAAAGCAAATTCAAACGTTGCAAAGGGAACGTACACGCACTCAAAACCTGGTTGCGGCAAATGCGGCGAATAAAAAACAACTGGATGATATAAACGCACAAATTGAAGTTTTACAAAAACAATTATCGGCCCAGACATCCACCTTGCAAAAGAGCAGCGACAATATATCGGCACAAAGTTCCGCTTTACAAATTCAGGTAGCACAATTGGAAGATTTGCTGGAAAAATGCACGATAAAAAGCCCTATCTCGGGTGTAGTGCTGAACAAATACGCCGAACGGGGTGAACTTGCCGGAACAGGCTCCCCGCTTTTCAAAGTTGCCGACATCGAAAATATGTACCTGCGTGCTTACGTAACCAACGACCAACTCTCCGGGATCAAGTTGAACAACCAAGTAACAGTCCGTGTGGATGCCGGGGACGGCGAAATGAGGTCCTACTCCGGAACCGTATCGTGGATATCCGACAAATCGGAATTTACGCCCAAAACTATCCAGACTAAAAATGAACGGGCCAATTTGGTTTACGCAACAAAGATTGCTGTAAAGAACGATGGATTTCTGAAAATTGGAATGTACGGAGAGGTTAAATTCTAATATGATTACGGTAAACAATTTATATAAGAGCTACGGAAAGGTAACCGCATTAAACGATCTTTCGTTCAGGGTAAACGATGGAGAGATATTTGGTGTTATCGGGCCCGACGGTTCGGGAAAAACCACACTTTTCAGGATTCTCGCCTCATTGTTGCTGCCGGACGGCGGCTCTGCCGGGATGAACGGATTAGACGTGGTTAAAGACTTCAGGAAAATCCGCGGTATAATCGGTTATATGCCGGGGAGATTCTCGCTTTACCAGGATTTAAGCGTGGAAGAGAACCTGAAGTTTTTTGCAACCGTCTTCAACACCACCATCGAAGAGAACTACCTCCTTATCAAAGATATTTACCAACAGATTGAGCCTTTCAAAAAACGCCGTGCCGGAGCGCTGTCGGGAGGAATGAAACAGAAACTTGCCCTCAGTTGTGCGCTTATACACAAACCTGAAGTGTTGATACTCGACGAACCCACAACAGGCGTGGATCCTGTTTCGCGAAAAGAATTCTGGGACATGCTTGAGAGATTGAAATCAGAAGGGATAACCATTTTGATCTCCACTGCATATATGGACGAGGCCGGCCTCTGCGACCGTATTGCGTTAATGCGCGAGGGCAACTTTATTGCGGCCGATACGCCGCAAAACATTATAAACAGTTACACTGAAACGCTGTGGGCAGTGCAAACCGAAAATATGTCGGCCTCGTTGCGCGATTTACGGGATCATCCACAAGTGAAAACATGCTTTGCTTTTGGAAATAAGCATCACGTAACGGTCCGGGCAGATCTGTCAATCTCCGGACTTCAACGCTATTTAAAGGAAAAAGGGTATTCGAAAGTAGAAATTGATGCTGTTGCCCCAACGGTGGAAGATTGCTTTATGGCGCTCACAAATTAACAATGATCATGGAAGTTATTAAAGTATCGAACCTCACTAAAAAATTCGGCAATTTCACTGCCGTCGATCACATTTCCTTTGATGTCCGCAGGGGGGAGATATTCGGATTCCTGGGCGCTAACGGCGCCGGAAAGACCACTGCCATGCAAATGCTTTGCGGCATCAGTAAACCTACATCGGGGAAAGGGACAGTTGCCGGATACGATATTTTGAGAGAGAACGAGAAGATAAAACGCAATATCGGCTATATGAGTCAGAAATTTTCGTTGTACGAAGACCTGAAAGTATGGGAAAACATTCGTCTTTTTGGAGGTATTTACGGGATGACAGACCATGAGATAAATGAAAAAACCGATGAGCTGCTTTACCGGTTGAAATTCGAAAAGGAGCGAAACACCATGGTCAAATCCTTGCCGTTGGGATGGAAACAGAAGCTGGCTTTCTCGGTGGCAATTTTCCACACGCCGCAAATCGTTTTTCTCGATGAACCTACCGGCGGAGTCGATCCGGCCATGCGGCGCCAGTTTTGGGAAATGATCTACGAAGCATCCGACCAGGGGATCACGGTTTTTGTCACCACGCACTATATGGATGAAGCCGAATACTGCAACCGCGTATCGATAATGGTTGACGGACGGATTGATGCACTGGACACCCCTCAAAACCTCAAGGAGATTTATCAGGCACAAAACATGGATGAAGTATTCCGGAAGTTGGCAAGAAAAGCAACAAGAATTGAGAATTAAAAACGAACAATGAAACAATTTTTCTCTTTCGTAAACAAAGAATTCTACCATATATTTCGTGACGGGCGCACCATGTTGATCCTGCTGGGGATGCCCGTTGTGCAGATTTTGTTGTTCGGCTTCGCCATCAATATGGAAGTCCAGAATATCTGCACGGTCGTTTTCGATCCGGCACAGGATGTTGCAACACGCGAAATTGCTGAACGCATGGCGGTAAATCCCTATTTCAATATGCGGGGATATGTATATTCGCCCGATGAAGTCAACAGCCTGCTGAAACAAGGGAAAATAGACGTAGCGGTGATATTCGAACCAAATTTCAACGAGAACCTTGTGCATTCTAAAAGGGCTCAGATACAAATCATTACCGATGCATCAAACCCTAACACAGGAACCATTTCCGCTAATTACGTAACGGCAATCATCGGCGAATATCAGAAAAAAATGCTTCAACCCGGTAATATCCCCTGTCAAATTGACGTGGACAGCAAGCTGCTTTACAATCCCGAAATGAAATCGGCATACACCTTCGTACCGGGAATCATGGGGCTGGTGTTGATGATAATCTGCGCCATCATGACTTCGATCTCCATCGTTCGCGAGAAGGAACACGGAACAATGGAAGTACTTCTGGCATCGCCGCTGAAATCGGGAACCATTCTTATCTCAAAAACGGTCCCATACCTGGCGCTTTCGTTCATCAACCTGATCACTATCCTATTGCTGTCGTATTTTGTACTAAACGTTCCCATTCGGGGGAACTTGGCGCTGCTGGTATCAATATCCATTCTGTTTATCTTCCTGGCGCTCTCACTGGGCTTATTTATTTCCACCCTCGTGCAAACGCAGGTAACCGCCGTGCTTATTTCGGGGATCGGGCTGATGATGCCCACATTGATTCTTTCGGGTATGATTTTCCCCATCGATAACATGCCGATACCGCTGCAATGGGTATCATCCATGGTACCCGCGCGATGGTACATTTCTGCCGTAAAAAAAGTGATGATTGAAGGATTGGGGTTCATGTATGTGGCAAAGGAAGTGGGTGTCCTTGCAGGAATGGCTCTCCTTCTTATTGGAACAAGTGTTGTAAAAATTAAAACCCGGTTGTAGCGAAAATCAGTTAAAAAATATGAGTCAGTTAAAATATCTTGTCGAGAAAGAGTTCAAGCAGATCAGCCGGAACGCTATTATTCCCAAAATGATTGTGTTATACCCGGTTTTGGTACTGCTGATTTTTCCCTGGGCAATTAATTTTGAAGTAAAAAACATAAAAATCCACGTGGTGGATAATGCCAAAAGTGCCTATTCGCAACGATTGATAAACAAGATTGATGCATCGGCGTATTTTATCCTTACCGATATATCTTCCGGTTACAACGCTGCAATCGGCGATATCGAAAGAGATAAATCGGATATTATCCTGGAAATCCCCGTGTCGTTCGACACCGATATGGTGAAGGAGCGGCACGCTAACGTAATGATTTCGGCAAACGCCGTGAACAGTACGCAAGGGCTGTTGGGAAACAATTACCTGACGCAGATCATCAACGATTTTTCGCAGGAACTCCGCACCGAACTCTTTCCTGCAGCCACGCTCTCCAATGCTCCGCATATTGATGTGGTAACCGATTTCCGTTACAACAAACGCCTCGATTACAAATCTTTTATGCTGCCGGCATTTATCGTGCTCATGATCACGCTCATATGCGGCATTCTGCCTTCGCTGAACATTGTGATCGAAAAGGAGACCGGAACCATTCAGCAAATCAACGCCACGCCGGTGAGCAAATTTAATTTTATTCTCGCGAAACTTATTCCATACTGGATTATCGGGCTTATTATCCTTACCCTGTCGTTCTTTCTCACGTGGATCATATACGGATTGCTCCCGTCGGGCAGTTTTGTAACGTTATATATCTCTGCCGTTATTTTCCTTCTGGGAATTACCGGACTGGGAATTATAATCTCCAACTATTCCGAGACATTGCAGCAATCGATGTTTTTGGTTATGTTTTTCATCCTGATCATCATCTTGCTCAGCGGAATGTTTACCCCCATTTCGGCTATGCCCGGATGGGCGCAGGTTATCGCTCATGCCAATCCCCTCACCTACTTCATCGAGATCATGCGGCTGGTATATCTAAAGGGCAGTTCGTTGTCCGATCTTCTTCGCCCGTTGATGTGGCTGGCAGGCTTTTCGGTGCTTTTTAATACGTGGGCGGTATTGAGTTATAAAAAACGAGGCTGAGCGATTAAATAGTTGAAACAAAAAGAGCAAGAAATTGTTATTAGAGATATGAAACAAAGCATCCTCACAACCCTTATTCTCGTCGCCGTCCTTACGACGGGACCGGCATGTAACCGGCAAAAGAAAGAATCCGGCAGTAGTGTTCAACAGCCGCCGGACACAACAATTGCGACAACAGAACAACTTTCTAAAAATCTTCACGACAAACTAATGTCGTCCTTCAATCCTAACTGGGAAGTGGAAGAGCCGGCTCCGACCGACTATCCCGCATACTACGGCGGCTCGTTTATCAACAACAATGGAAAATTTGTTGTTTGCGTGATTGGAAATCCTGCACAGCATCGTCCGGAGATTGCCTCAATTCTCGGAACTGATGATTTTCTGACCGAATCGTGCACCTATTCCTACCGTGAAATGATGCAAATAATGGATCGTATAGACCAGTTTTTGAGCAATTCATCCATACCTGCCAACCATCCGTTTTTAACCTGTTTTGCCGGCGCCAGCGCCGATGTTTTCGAGAACAGGGTTGTGGTACGATTAACAGAGATGAACGATGCTGCCATACAATCCTTTAAAAGAGATGTTTCGAATTCTCCGGCCGTTAAATTTGAAAAAGGGGAAGTGCCGGTGATGTAAGAAAGAAAACTTTAATAAAATGACAGATTATACAAATGAAGATGCACTGGTCCTCTTTTCGGGAGGACAGGACTCTACCACCTGCCTGTTTTGGGCAAAACAAACTTTCAGGAACGTCGAAGCTTTGTGTTTTTCATACGGACAACGGCATTCGGTTGAAATAGAGGCTGCCCGGAACATTGCCGGAATAGCCGGTGTGCCGTTTCAATTGCTCGACGCTTCCGTTATTTCTCATCTTTCGCCCAACTCATTGACAGACTCGTCAATCACTATGGACGAAGAACAACCTGCCGGCTCATACCCCAACACGTTTGTGCCCGGACGAAACATGCTGTTCATCACTTTTGCGGTAGCCATTGCTTATGCAAAAAAGATCAGGCATTTGATAACAGGTGTTTCGGAAGCCGATTACAGCGGTTATCCCGATTGCAGGGACACCTTTATCCATTCGTTAAACGCAACAATAAACCTGGCTATGGATAAGCATTTCGTCATCCACACGCCCCTGATGCACAGGAATAAGGCAAAAGTATGGGAGCTTGCCGACGAGTTAGGTGTTTTCGATATCGTAAAAAATGAAACCCTTACCTGCTACAACGGAATTAAAGCCGAAGGCTGTGGACATTGCCCGGCTTGCAAACTCCGCAACAGGGGGTTGAGGGAATATCTCGCGGAAAGGAAGTAAGAAACTGTTTCTAAAAACCGTCACGTAATAAAATCCGCCAATGAAACCGGCATATAAATTCATTAATTTCTTTTTGGAGATCACCCACTTCACACGGTTTTTGATCAGCCTGTTCGTTGCCGGCGGCGCTTATTTCCTGATAGACGGCGGGGTTCCCGTTCTCTTTCGTTTAATGATTGCCTGGATCGTTTTTTCGTGCGTTTTTCTTATGCTCAGTTGGATTGTTATCTTTTTGCGCAAAGTAGATCAGATTAAGAAAAAAGCAGTGGAAGATGACGGAAGTACGGTGTTTGTTTTTTTCATGGTGATCATCTCTTCTTTTACCAATATTTTTATTGTGTTATTGTTGATGATGTCTAAAGATCAAACATTAATTGAAAATCCTTACTTTGTTCCGCTTAACGTTGCCGGCATTCTTTTGAGTTGGACGATGGTACATACGATCTATGTTTTCCATTACGCTCACGAATATTACAACGGGACCGATGCCGAAAACAGACGATTCATGGGGGGATTGGATTTTCCTTCGGAAAAGAATCCCGATTACATTGATTTCGCCTATTTCTCTTTTGTGATGGGTTCCACTTTCCAGGTTTCCGATGTTTCCATCACTTCGAGGAAAATACGCCGCATTGCGTTGGTGCATGGTGTCTTGTCGTTTTTGTTCAACACTTTTATTGTGGCTCTTACCATTAACATCATCGCGGGACTCATGAAATGACGGTACCTTGGAAACTATTTTTCACAGAAAGACAGGAGAATATTTTATTTCCATTTTTTTTAATGTTATATTTGATGAATAATTCAGAAACTGTTTTACAATAAAAATATGTCTCAAACCGAAAATTTAAGCCTCCTCGGCAAAAAAACAGCATATAAGCAAGATTATGCCCCCGATGTGTTGGAAGCTTTTGAAAACAAACACCGCAGCAACGATTACTGGGTCACTTTCAATTGTCCCGAGTTCACGAGTTTATGCCCCATAACAGGACAACCCGATTTTGCCACCATACGGATCGATTACATCCCCGATGTGAAGATGGTGGAAAGCAAATCGTTAAAAATCTATCTGTTCAGTTTTCGTAATCACGGCGCTTTTCATGAAGATTGCGTGAACATCATTATGAAAGACCTCATCGGGTTGATGGATCCGAAATACATCGAAGTCACTGGGATTTTCACGCCCCGCGGCGGCATCAGTATCTATCCATATGTCAATTACGGCCGTTCCGGTACCAAATACGAGAGACTGGCAGAGGAAAGATTGTTCAACCATTCATTTCCATTATAACAACCAAAGAATATGAAAAATTTATCGCGTCGTAAATTTATCTATTCATCCATTGCACTGGGGGGCGGTTCTGTCTTATTACCTAAAAACTTAATAGCTCAAAAAATCATTTTGCATTCGGGAAATACGGTTTTAAAAGGCAAGAAGGTTTTATATGTTTACGGAGGCTGGGACGGGCATGAACCCAAGCAATCCGTTGATGTTTTTGTACCGTGGCTCAAATCTGAAGGTGCGGAAGTGATTGTTTCCGATAACCTGGATAAATATGCCGATAAAGAACTGATGCAATCTCTGGATCTTGTTGTTCAAATTGTAACCATGGCAAAAATAACCCCGGAACAGGAAAAAGGATTACTGGAAGCCATCAGGAACGGATGCGGCTTTGCCGGATGGCACGGTGGCATTGGAGATTCTTTCAGAGAAAATACAGAATACCAGTTTATGGTTGGCGGGCAATGGGTGGCGCATCCCGGCGGAGTTATCGACTACAGCGTAAAAATTACCGATCATAAGGACGAAGTTACCCGGGGATTAAAAGATTTTGACATGCACTCCGAACAATATTATGTACATGTTGACCCCAACGTGAAAGTTCTCGCTACAACCACTTTTACCGGGGAACATGCCTCGTGGATTGACGGCTGTGTTGTTCCTGTCGTGTGGAAAAAATATTACGGGAACGGGCGCATCTTCTACTCATCGCTGGGACACGTGATGAATGATTTTAAAGTTCCCCGGGCTCTTGAAATTCAAAAGAGGGGAATTCGCTGGGCTTCCGAGAGCAAGTATCGACCCAAAGAGCAATGGGTGAGCCCTATTTATTCTTAAGCTCGTAATAACGCACCCAATCAATACGCATTTCCGCAGGTAGTTCTGCCGGGTTAACCGATCCTACCCAGCTACCCCCCAACTGCATGTCGAGCAACAGGTAAAACTCCTCATCGGCAAATGGGAATTGTCCTTCGTGATTGGTTACTATCCGCGGATAATTTTTTGTCCGGATCTCGTTTACATAGAACACCAGGCTGTCCCGGTATTTTTCAACGGCATATACGTTGTAGCTATCGGGGTTCATGCCCACAATTGAACTGGCCGGCGGATTAACTCTTAAACTGTCGGTTTGTGTATATCTGGAATGTACGGTCTGATAGATAAGTTTATCATGGCTTAATCTTTCCATAATGTCTATCTCACCCCCGTCGGGCCACTTTCCTTCTTTCGGAAGCATCCAGAATGCCGGCCAGGCGCCTTTTACGGGATTTAATTTTGCTTTTATTTCCAAACGGCCGAGTCCGAATGTCCGTTTATCTTTAGTATAAACTCCACCCGTTAAAAAAGGAGCCGTGTCGTTGGGTAAAATATTGTTCTGAATACCCCTCAGCACCAGATTGCCGTCTTCCACAACATACAGCCCGTCGTAATCGCTCATGTATTTATTCCAATCGCTCTTCCCGCGTGGAATTTTAGCCCATTGGGTTGTATCTAACTGTTTCCCTTTGAAATCGTCTTCCCAAACCAGTGTCCATTTATCGTCCTTAGGAGCGGTTTTTTTTTGTTCAGAGCAAGAAACAGCATTCAAGAGCATGGCCGGCACGATAGCCAGTAAGAAATATTTTTTCATAATCTCGTTATTTTAATCGGGTACAAATGTATGCAAAATTAAGGAATAGCCCGCTATTATCGCCAAAACAAGGAAGAACTCTCCTGAAAAATAATTCTTTTTGAATAGCGAAACAAATTTAAGCAGTCTCTAAACAGTAAACCCAAAACTAAAACACCCGGCTTCATAAAACTATACAAAACCGGGTATTTTTACACCAATTAAACCTATTTTCTTACGGTTTCCTGTATTTGCAACAAGCCGGCAAAGCATTGTAAACCTCGTCGTCGGCTTTATACAGTTCGGTATCGTGGCCTACAGCAGCAAGCGCTTTGCTTATGCTTTCTACATTCGTTTTTGTACCGTCGAAGTGAAGATGCAACTGTTTATTCTCCAGATCGTACGAAGCTGACGTTACACCCGGAACCTTGCTTGCCGTTTTCTCGATCCGGTCTTTACACATTTCACAACTGCCTCCTACTGCCAACAAAGTGTCCTTGTCATTGGTCGCTGTCATTTCATTGGCCGAAGTTTTCGCCGAGGCTTCTGAACCGTTTTTTGAACTATTTGAATTACAAGCCGTAAACACCACTGATACAGCCATAATTATTACTAAAGCATACTTTTTCATTTTTACTGTGTTTTTAAAATTAATTTTTTTCTTCCCGATACTTGCAACAAGCCGGCAAAGCATTATAAATCTTGTCGTCGGCTTTATACAGTTCGGTATCGTGACCTACAGCAGCAAGCGCTTTGCTTACTGCATCCATGTTTGTTTTTTCTTTGTCAAAATCAACGTGCAATTCCCGCGTTTTTTGATCCCAGGTGGCAGAGTAAACCCCGCTGATGCCTTTCGCCGTTTTCTCGATCCGGTCTTTACACATTTCACAAAGTCCTTGTACCATTAACATCGCATGCTCCCTTTTTGTTGACGCATCATTTAAATTTTCCTGCCCGGCTTCTAAATTCATCATGCTTCTCTTACCCTCTAATTGAGCGGTTGCGTCAATGGAAAATGTTCCGTTTGTAACAATTTCATCACCGTCGTCAAGTCCGGACATTACTACGTAAGTACTGCCCAGCGAAGGGCCTAACTCCACTTCGCGAAGCATAAATGCAGGTGTTTCGGTGTTTGGTTGCTTCACATAAACGATCGAACGTTTTCCTGTCCAGAGCACTGCCGATTTTGGAATCACTATTTGGTCGTTATGCTGCTTTAACGGGGCATTCACTTTAGCTGAAGCGAACATTTCGGGTTTCAGCTGCATACCCGGATTTGATGTTACGACACGTACTTTTGACGTGCGGGTATTTTTATCAAGCAATGGGTCGATAAACGCAATCTTTCCGGAGAAAGTTTTACCCGGAACGGCTTGCAGGGTAAATTCCAGGTTGTCGCCCACTCTCAGGAACGGCAAGTCCGTTTCATAGGCATCAAACATAACCCAGACCTGTGACAGGTTGGCAATATTCAGCAACACACTCCCCTGACTGATATAATCTCCCTGATCTACATTTTTGGCAACGACAACTCCGTTCGTGTTTGCTTTAATTTCCACAAGCGGATGGGCAACGCCCGATTTCTCGATAGCGGCAATCTGTTCGTCAGTCAGTTTCCACAGCCGGAGTTTTTCCCTGGCTGCCTGGAGCAGCAGGGGCTGCACCGGCTGCATTTTTACAGCTTCCAGCAATTCCTGTTGCGCGTTCAGCAAGTCGGGTGAATAAACGGTGGCAACCGTTTGTCCCTGCCGGACACTTTCGCCGGTGAAATTGACAGACAGCTTCTCTATTCTTCCGTTTACAGGCGATGTCTGCGATTGCGACAAACGCTCATCTACCTGAATGGTTCCGTAAAGCCGGATATCTTTTACCGGGTGCTGGCGGCTCACGGTAGTAGTCTGAACATTTGCCAGGGCCATCGCTTCTTTCGAAAGTTGAATGGCGTCGGGGTCAACTGTGTCATTGCCGCCGGAAGTAGATAACGGAATCAGGTCCATGCCACACAAAGGGCATTTTCCGGGTTTATCCATTCTGATTTGCGGATGCATGGAGCAGGTCCATACCTGGCTTTCGGGTTCATGAACGTGAGCGTGTTCAACGGCAGCGTTTTGTTGTCCTGATGACCGCCCAAAAAGTAACCACCCGAGAAAAATTCCCAGCAACAGTACACCTGCCAATTTAATGTACTTGTTTTTAAGAAAATTGCTGTTTGTCATTTTTTTTATTTTGCTCTTCATACGTAAATATATATTTATTTAACTTTCGCATATTTTCTTGAATAGCGTATGCGACTAAAGCGGAGACCTTTAGATATTTTACAGGGTACCCATAGCTCGCGATAAACGTAAAAAAGAGTAGCTGTCTGAAGCGAAGCGAGTTCTACTCTTTTAGTTGACGCGAGCGAGGATGGGTCGTAAAATATCGTCAGACGATGATTTAGTCGCAATCCTATAACTTACGAAAGTTCAGTTATTAAATGAAATTAATCGTTGTGCCGATGCCACCATTGTATTGTAGGTTGCAACGGCTTCCGCCCGCTTAAGCCGGTAATCGAGCAATTGGCGCTGCACCTGAATGACATTGCTTAAATCGCTTTTACCGGTAACAAACTCCTGTACCACCAGATTGTAAGTTGTCAGGGCAAGCCCCGTTTGTTTTTCAGACAAGCTTATCTGCCTCGAAGCATCATCCAGCAAATGCTTTATCCGAACCAACTCCGCTTCAAGCATGTTATAAGTATCCTCATATTTTTCGCGGCTCGCCTGCCGCCGGTATTCGCTCTCTTTTAACTGTGCCTTGTATTTGTTCCTGAAAACAGGAATAGTAATTGAAACCATAGGCATCAGCATATCCATCCCGTTCATATCGGTAACCGGAATTCCCATGTCCATCCGTTTTTTTATCAACGAATACTGAAGTCCTACACCCAGCATCGGAAGTCCCATTTTTTCATCCATTTTCGCCTTGGCTTTATAAGCCAGCGATTCCTCGTTAATCATTCCAAGCATTGGGTTTTGGGCAGATAATTGTTCCATTGCCGACGGGATATCCAACACGAACGGGATTTTCTCCAATGAATCAGGGATGTGCACTTCGTACTCCAAGGGGCGGTTTAACAAGGTGTTAAACTTGGCTTTCTCGGCTTTTATAGCCGATTGAACACTTTCCATAGCATTATCCAACTCAGCTATTTCCAGTTGAACACGCAATACATCCGACATACCGGGAGAGCTTGAATTCATTCCCTGCATGTTTCCGCCGGCACTGCTCGCCGGCACTGCATTGGCGCTTTGGGCTGAGCCGTTCATTCCCCCCATTCCGGCCATACCGCTGTTTCCCGATGAAGCAGCGGCGGAAGGAGTTGACGGGGAATAGAGGGAAGAAGCTGAGGTTGAAGCCGATGGGGAAGAAAATTTACGAATGGACAAAACCTCCAACTGCTCCAGCAATTTTCTGCTTTCCCGATTATTCAGCAGTTTCTGTTGCAAGCTGCCAAGTATAAACCACTGGGTGTAAACGTTCAGGTAAAGATTGTCGCGCGACTCGCGAAACTTCTCGAAAGCCATTTTGGCCATATGCCCGGCTTCGGTTTGAGCAGCTTTTCTTGTTCCGAACCACGGGAACATCTGCATCAGCGTAAAATCTGCCACCCGGCTTCCGTCGATAATATCCATCGGTTTCAGGTAATAACCCATATCCAGTTGCGGGTCGGGAATTGCGCCTGCCTGCGGAATTTTCTGAAGCGATGCCTGATAGTCCAAGTAATCGGCTTTTAATCCCCGGTTGTTCCGGGCAGCAATCTCCAGGTAATCGGCGAGCGTCTCCGTTTGGGCTACCGCCACGCTTTTCGGTACTGAAAGAATCAGCAACAGTACAATGTATTTTAATGTTTTCATTTTCAGAAAATTCAATGTTTAAACTTTAATGTTCAAAGTTTTTAATTCGTCAATCGTAAATCGTAATTCGTAAATCGTAATTCGTAATTCGTAAATCGTAATTCGTAAATCGTAATTCGTAAATCGTAATTCGTCCCCTATTTTCGTTCTTTGCTCTTTGCTCTTTGCTCTTTGCTCTTTGTTCTTGGCTCTTTGTTCTTGGCTCTCAGAACAATCATTCCTTCACTTTTCCGTGTCTCCGGATAACAGATTCGCGCCACATGCTTTGCAGCACCGGCACCACGAACATCGTCATCGATTGAATAAGCATTCCCCCAAAAGTAGGGATAGCCATCGGAACCATTATATCAGAACCCTTCCCCGTAGAGGTAAGGATAGGCAGGAGAGCGATCAGCGTAACGGCAGTTGTCATAGCGGCCGGGCGAACACGCCTTTTCCCTGCAAACACAACCGCCTCCCGAATTTCGTTCTTTGTCTGCGGATTCCTTTTGAGAAAGGTATCGTGGATAAACGAACCCATCAACACACCATCGCTGGTAGAGATACCAAAAAGTGCAATAAATCCCACCCACACTGCAATACTTAAATTTATCGGATGCATCTGAAACATATCGCGCACATTCATTTCCCCGACAGAAAAATTCATAAACCACGGTTCGCCGTATAGCCACAGCAGTATAAACCCTCCGGCAAAAGCTACAAATACACCTGAGAAGTGTATGAGCGAAGCGGTTACATTATTAAATTGGAAGTAAAGAATTACCAAAATCAGTATCAGGCACAAGGGGATAAGTATCATCAGTCTGCTTGCCGCACGTTGTTGCTGTTCGTAGTTACCGGCAAATGTGTATGAAACGCCTTTGGGCAGGACTAATTCACCGGACCCGATCTTCTCTCTCAACACCTTTTCGGCATTCATTACCACATCCACCTCGGCTGCACCGGCTATTTTATCAAAAATAACATAACCAATCAAAAAAGTATTTTCACTCTGTATCATTTGTGCGCCTTTGGCATATTCAATTTCGGCAACCTCCTTCAGGGGAATTTGTGCTCCCGATGCCGTTGGAATGATCAGGTTGGAAAGGTCTTCCACGTTTTCACGCAATTCCCTGGGATACCGCAAACGCACCGGAAAGCGCTCCCTCCCTTCAACGGTTGTGGTCAAGGGCATACCGCCCACTGCCGCGCTTATCACTTCCTGCATATCGGCAATAGTGATGCCGTAACGGGCCATATTCCGGCGGTTGAGTTTGATTTCGATATATGGCGCACCCACTGCCCGGTCGTAAAAAACCGTAGAGGGCAAAATGGAAGGGACATCTTTCAATGCTGCCTCAAGTGCTTTTCCCCCCTCTTCGATGGTTTCCAGATCCGGCCCGGAAACTTTTATTCCCATCGGGGCGCGCATCCCGGTTGAAAGCATCACCAGGCGGGCTTCGATGGGTTGTAGCTTGGGAGCCGAAGTCAATCCGGGCAAGTGCGTCACGTTTACAATTTCCTGCCAGATATCGTCCGTAGTTTTAATGTGCGGCCTCCATTGACGAAAATAATCGCCTCGTCGGTCAGGCATCAGGCTATCGGCCGGAATAAGGCGGAACCCCTCCTTCGGCTTGTAAACAGAGCCGTTTTTAAGGATATATTCCTCCTTACGGTTTACTTTGAACCGCATCCGCCGGCCATTCTCATCCAAAATAAATTCGGGACGATAATTTATCACATTCTCAAACATTTGCACAGGTGCCGGATCCAGTGCTGAATTGACGCGCCCCCATTTCCCGACAGCCATCTCCACTTCAGGAATATTCTGGATCCGCTTATCCAGCGCCTCGATGTATTGTAAGTTCTGCTCAATACCCGCATGCGGCATACTGGTAGGCATCAGCAAGAACGAACCCTCGCTGAGGCTGGGCATAAATTCCTGCCCCACCCCCGGGAACTTATCGGTGGCTGCTTGCCAGGCAGCTGTTTGCCGGAACTTTTTCCAACCTGCCGTTTCAAACCCTTTCGCAATAAATCCGAACGTGGAGTCAAACCCCAACCAGATGGTTGCCCCCAGGAGCAAAGTGGAAATCGGTATCATCATAAATTTCCACCGGTTATCCAAACACCACCGGATAAGCCGTTCGTAGTTTGAAATCAGCAACGTGAAAAATCCAAGTATTGATGCAATGCAGACCGCCACCACCAGAAAATTGGACACAAATCCTTCTTGCGGGCCAATCGGAAGCCACTCCGATGTTAAGTATGAGACAGCCAAGAATGTAGCAATTCCTGCACTGATGTATATGGAGATTTTTTCATTTTTCCATTTGTGGGAATATAGATTATTTAATCCGAACAAAGGGAGAACAAGCGCCAACTCGACTCCTGTGAAGACAAAAAGGATAATTCCCCCGGCAATCAGAACGATATTGAGTGCTTTTTTTACTGTCGCGGAGGTAATCCGGATGGAGAAAAAATAGTATGTTAGTGTTGGAACGATCGTCATCCCTAATATCAACGCAGAAACCAGCGTGATGGTCTTGGTGTAAGCCAGCGGTTTAAAAAGTTTACCCTCCTGGGCTTCCAGAAAGAATACCGGTAAGAAACTCACAATGGTGGTAAGCATGGCCACAATCGTGGGAGTGGAAACTTCACTCACAGCCCTGTGGATCAAATCGATAAAAGCTTTCCCTTTGGTAATGCCTTTATTCTCGGGTTTTTCCATATGTTGAATGGTATTTTCCACGAAAACGACACCGATATCCACCATCACACCAACGGCGATGGCAATTCCTGTGAGCGCCACAATATTGGCATCGACATTTATCAGGCGCATCACGATAAAAGCTGCGAGCACCGTGATCGGAAGCAAACTCGATATCACAACAGATGCTCTCAGGTTGATAATGATGATGATGATCACGATGATGCTGATGAGGATTTCGTGTGTTAAATCGCTCTCCAGCGTACCGATTGTCTCCTGGATCAAACCTGACCTGTCGTAAAAAGGCACCACGGTTACCTTGGAAACCGTGCCGTCTTCCAATGTTTTTTGCGGCAATCCGGCTTCCATCTCTTTTATCTTCTCCTTTACATTGTCGATAACGTGAAGCGGATTGGAACCGTATCGTGCCACCACAACACCTCCCACAGCTTCCACCCCCTCCTTGTCCAAGCCGCCGCGGCGTGTTGCGGGGCCGATATTGACAAAAGCCACGTCTTTGATTTTTACGGGAACATTGTCCCGGACGGTAACGACGGCTTCTTCCAAATCGGAAATATTTTTAATGTAGCCTATTCCCCTGACAAGATACTCCACTTTGTTTATTTCGATGGTTTCCGCCCCAATATCCAGGTTACTTTTCTGAACAGCGTTCATAATATCCATGATCGACACATTGAAGGCACGCATCGCGTTAGGATCAATTTCAACCTGGTATTCCTTTACAAAACCGCCCACTGAAGCTACTTCCGAAACCCCTTCGGCCGACGAAAGCGTATAACGTACATGAAAATCCTGAATGGTCCGCAGTTCATCGGGATCCCACCCGCCGGCAGGCTCACCCGTTTGCGCATTGCGCCCTTCGAGCGTGTACCAGAAAATTTGCCCCAAAGCAGTAGCATCGGGACCCAAACTCGGTTGAACGCCGGCGGGCAGCGTCCCTTGAGGAAGAGAATTTAATTTTTCTAAAATCCGTGAGCGGCTCCAGTAAAACTCAATATCATCTTCGAAAATGATATAAATAAACGACATCCCGAACATGGAAGAGCTGCGGATGGTTCTTACCCCCGGAATCCCCATCAAGGATGTTGTCAGCGGGTACGTAATTTGCTCCTGGATATCTTTTGGGGAGCGCCCCATCCATTCGGTAGCAACAATTTGCTGGTTATCACCGATATCCGGAATGGCATCTACGGGAACGGGGTCCCTTGGCAACAAAGCTCCCGGCCAGTTGAAAGGGGCCGTAGATAAACCCCATACAACGATGGCAATAAGCAGTAAAATGGTAATTACTTTATTATCAAGAAAATATCTGATTATCTTGTTTAGCATAATGATTTTATCCAATTTTTGAACAACCTGTTTGTTTATAAGAAACTATTTTGAATTCGTAAGAAATTTAAACAGTTTCTCAATACCTGTCGGTATTTTTAAATCTAAAAAACTGACGTAACTGTTCTGTATTGACTATCTATAAAATCAAATGCGGTAGATGCAGATGTAATGGAGAATGCTTACATCTTGCAGGAAAAGCCCTCCGGGCGGAAAGTCGTTTTGCAGTAAAGTGGTTTCCGGTTTAGAAACGGTCCCTTTAAGCGAATTATGCAATGCAATCCATATATTTTCGAATGAAAGGGACGATCTATCCGGATTAAACTCCTCAATCTGTTTCTGGTAGTCGTCTATTGCGACTCTAATGGTTTCAAAATCACAGCATTCATCCTGAGCTTTATTCAGACCTGAACCGTGATTTTCCGAAGGGTAGGTTGAACAGCAGGAATGTTTCGCCGCTTTCGTCTGACAGCACGATGTGTCGTCGTCACAAACAAACAACCCCCAGGAATATAGCTTTCCTTCACAAAAATGCATCGCTATAGCCGGTTGCACGGCAACCAGCGCCATAACATTCAGTAAAAACAGAGCCACTCCTCTTTTCATTAGAATATAATCCCTTCAATTACAATATGAACAACAATTATAGAAGAAAGTTGACAAAAATAAGTTTTATTTTAAAAATGTGCAAATAGGGGAAGAATAAAATAAACTTTAATAGTCTCTTAGCTTAGAAAACCTAAATTGATTAACTTTGCGGCACTTTTCAAACAGAAACAAAATGAAAACCCGGTCACTCAAGAAGTTTATGTATTTGTCCATTGCTGCAGCAGTGGTAACCATTGGTTTGAAGTTTATAGCTTATTTAAAAACCGGATCGATGGGATTTTTCTCCGATGCGCTGGAGTCTCTTGTGAATCTTTTTGCGGCAATTATTGCTCTTATTTTACTGAATATATCGGAGAAGCCTGCCGATGAAGGCCACGAATACGGCCACGGCAAAGCCGAATATTTCTCAAGCGCCATAGAAGGCGCACTTATCCTGATTGCGGCCTTCAGCATTATTTATACGTCAATCCCACGGATCATTAATCCGCAACCGCTGGAAAACCTGGGTATCGGTACATTGTTCTCCGTTGGGGCGTCGTTAGTGAACCTGTTTGTAGGACTT
This sequence comes from Bacteroidia bacterium 43-41, assembly GCA_001898165.1. Classification (GTDB taxonomy): domain Bacteria; phylum Bacteroidota; class Bacteroidia; order Bacteroidales; family Dysgonomonadaceae; genus Petrimonas. Next base: position 14,560 of record MKTD01000003.1, on the reverse strand, counting down.
GTTTTAATTCAAAACGGGAAAAAAGAGCGATCAATAGTGCTCGAAGCAGACGGGAAACACCTGATGACCGACGTGTGGACTTCAGTAGGGGTTATTGCGGGTGTTTTGGTGGTAAAATTCACGGGACTTCTGATACTCGACCCCATCATCGCTATTGTCGTTGCACTGAATATTGTTTACACGGGATACAGGCTCATCAGCAGGTCGGCAAGCGGACTGATGGATGCCTCCATTCCTCAGGAAGAGATCAAACAGATTACGGATTACTTAAATTCATTGAAAAGAAAAAATATTGATTTTCACTCGTTGCTGACACGCCAGGCCGGATACCGGAAATTCATATCGGTTCATTTGCTTGTCCCGGGGAATTGGACGGTGAAGGAGGGCCACGACTGTGCCGAAGTCATAGAGCAGCGTATCGAAAACATGTTCGACCATACTGTTAACGTTACCACCCACATTGAACCCATAGACGATCCCTTGTCGCTGAACGATATTAAAATCGACCGGTTGAATTATTCCGACGATTACGATTTTGACACCTAAGAAACTGTTTAAATAAAAGAGCCATTCTTTCATACAAGAACGGCTCTTTGTGAAATAGACGTATTTATTTTTTTTATACGGCAATTGCGCTACCAATAAGGAAAGCGGCGGCAAGCGCCACAATAGCGTAAAGTTCGGGAAATACGGCAAGAATAAGGGTGTTACCAAAAGCATCATGCCCCTGGCCAATAGAAACGACACCGTTAGCGCAAACCTGTCCCTGACGGATGGCCGACAACCAGCCGACAAATCCTAACGTTAGCCCAGCCGCAAGCGTAGCCATCGCCTGGAAAAACGTGATTTCGGGTGTGAGAACTTTAAAAATGTTTTGGAACATAAAATATCCGGCAAACCCATACAATCCCTGTGTACCGGGCAGAGCCGTTAAAACCAGAAAATTGCCAAATTTCCCATCCACTTTTTTAGCAGCACCGATGGCTGCATTTCCCACAATTGTAACCCCATAAGCACTTCCGATACCTGAGAGGGCCAACATAATTGCAATGCCGATATAGGCAATAAATAAATTAGTTTCCATAAATTGTTTTTAAATTATTGTGTGTATTAATTTTTTCGCTTTTAATTCTTCGTTCTTCATTTTTCACTCTTAATTCCTAAACGGATTATATTTCTTTCCCCCTCCTTCGAATTCCGAATTCTTGTAAAATTCGACAAATGTAAGACGTACGGGATGCACAATAGCCCCCAACACGTTCATAAAGATATTGATAGCGTGACCGATAAGGAATATCAGCAGATAAACGATGGGTTTGCCGATAGCGTTATCGGGGCTCATGCCTGCTGCCAGGCTATTGAATACACTTGCCAGAATCCCTCCCGATAATCCCAGGGCAAACAGCCGGACGTAAGACAACACGTCGCCCAGTAACCCGGTCGCCATGTTATAGGTGTCCCACACACCAATACCCAGGTTCAAAAACGGATTCTTGCCCGGAGAATTGTAGAAGTAAATGAGCAAAGCTGCCGGGGTAAGCACGATAAGGTGAGCGGTTCCAAACATCGGCAACACGTTCGGCAACAGCATCGAAACAATAAAGCTCACCAACAGTACAATCCATCCGATGGTGGATAGGGAATATTTAAAGCCTTGTTGTTTGATGCGATTGAAAACTTTCATGCACATACCGAACAAAACCTGAACAACACCGAGCACGAGCGACAACATGAACATCTGGTTGTTGTCGAAAAAGACCTTCTCCTTCAATGCCTGTGCAACAGGCCAATTGAGGCTGTATAGGTCAAACCCAAAGAAACCGCCTGTCAGCAAACCCACTACCATAGTGGATGCACCCAACACTTGTACCAGCGACAGGATAGCTTTCATGGTGCTGCCCAATTTGCTCTTCTGAATTATTTTTGCCAATGTGGCTGCCGTCAAAAGAAAAGCTCCGTATCCTATATCGCCGAGCGAGAGCCCGAAGAACACCATGTAAAACGGTGCGAAATAAGGAGTAAGGTCAATCTCGGTGTACTTTGGAAGCATATACAGCTCGGCAATCGGTTCGAAAAGCCGTGCGAATTTGTTGTTTTTAAACTTGATTGGTACCTCGTCCTCAGGAGTAGGGTCGGAAACGTCGAAATATACCGCTTTCGATTCCAGGTAATCCGAAATTTCCTGTTGATTGTCCGCCGGTGCCCAGCCTTGCAGCAGCATTAACTTATCGTCGGCCAGCGGAGTGGCGCTTTGGCGGACTTTAGTATAGTTAATTTTTCGTTCGGAATCTTTTATTGCTGCTTCCAGCGAAGGCAGATCTGCCGCAAGTTCTTTCAACTTTTGGTCCTGGGCACAAACTTTTTCGCGCAACGACACAATAAGTTCGTCCAATTGCGTAAGCGATATTCCGGGGATTTTCACCGTTTCCAGATTCAATTCATCTGCCACTTTCCCGGTTTTCGTAAGAGTAACAAAATAAGTCTTGGACGTTTCCCGTTTCACAATCACCGCATCATAGATTGCTTCCCATTCAGGATTATACTGGTTATCGGGAACGATGAAGAACTCTAATTCATATCCTGCTCTTCTCAATCGTTCAATATTTTCAGGATCGAAATTTCCCCAGGGCCGCAGCATATCGCGTTCTTTTATGCTCACCTGCAATTGCTGACTCAACAATGCTTTCTCATTTTGGACAAGTTCAATTTCGCGGGGAATTTTCTCACCCCGTTCGATATCGGGTTTGTTTAGCGGGGCCTCTGATTTCTTATCGATCTGCCTGTTCAATATCTTCTGCGCCTCACACAATTGTTTCAACTTTAACAAGAGCTCATCCGGTTGTCCGTTATCTTCTACCGCCCGATCCGATGCAGCTACATGAATAAGCCCCAAATCGCGCAATTCATGAAGGAACGCGTCGTAATCCCCGTAGTAAGCAAGGAAGGTGAATTTTTTCATTTTTGCTACCATACGCTGTCCTCCTCTTCCTTCTTTTTCTCTATGTGAGCGCGCATAATCTTCTGCGACGACTTGGAAAGATTCTCTTCGTCTTCGAGGTATCGTTTTATTTTCAGAATGGCATCTTGATAACCGGGTATCTGAACTTTCTCGAAAAGATTTACTTTTTGAGTGGTTTTTTTTCTGGCGTAATCCAGGCGCTGAATCCTCAATTCGTGAAAATCCCTCCGTATTCCGATCTCGGCAAGTGTTTCGAGCGTTCTAACACCGTCTAAGTACCATTTCGGACGATTAAAGACACTGAACGGTTTTGTTTCGAAATCCACCTTATCGAGTATCGGGATCAAAACGCCGGCTATTTTCTTTTTAGAGAAATGAACATCTTTTACACGGAGAAGATCCGCATCGAACTCGAGCCACATTCCCACCATTTTTTCGTAAGAGCGGATCTGTTTTTCAAGTTCTTCTTCCAGTTCATCAATTTCATTCTTTGCCCTTTTCACCTCCATACGTAATGCCGTTTCCTTGTTTTGCAACGTAGGAAGTGCACGCTCGCGTATTTTCAGCTGTTTTTCCAACTGCTGGCGTGACGTTTTGTTGTATTGAAATTTTATAGCCATTTTTAATTTTTCCAGTACTTGTCCACCATTTCCCGCTTCATGTTCACCTCTTGTGGCCTGAAATGTTTCGATAACAACGCCCACGTTGTATCCAGCATTTCAACGGTGTCGAGGTTTACGTCAATCGCAAGAAGGTACTCCGAATAATCCTTGGCGAACGACAATGCACGCTGGTCGTAATCGGTAAGGTCGAAGCCGTTTTCGAGTTTGGTTTTCGCATTGGCAGCATCGGCATATAAGCGTACGGCAGCGTTCATCACCTGCGGATGATCTTCACGCGTTTTCTTGCCTTGAACCAGCTGTTTCAAACGCGAAAGCGAACGGAAGGGATCAACAATAACTTTACCCACATCGCTATCCCGGCGGAGGAACAACTGCCCTTCGGTAATGTATCCGGTATTATCGGGAACGGCGTGTGTGATGTCGCCACCCGAAAGTGTTGTAACGGCAATGATGGTGATGGATCCGCCATCGGGGAACTGAGCAGCTTTCTCATAAACTTTCGCCAGGTCGGAATACAACGAACCGGGCATTGAATCTTTTGACGGAATCTGGTCCATACGGTTAGACACGATGGATAACGCGTCGGCGTATGAGGTCATATCCGACAGGAGTACCAGCACCTGTTCGTTTTTATCCACGGCAAAATATTCAGCGGCGGTCAGCGCCATATCGGGAACAAGCAATCGTTCAACGGCAGGATTTTCCGTCGTGTTCATAAAGCTGATGATACGGTCGAGTGCTCCGGCGTTGCTGAACACATTCTTATAATACAGGTAGTCGTCGTTGGTCATCCCCATCCCGCCGAGAATAATTTTATCGGCTTTTGCGCGAAGTGCTACCGTTGCCATTACCTGATTGAAAGGTTGATCCGGATCGGCAAAAAAGGGAATTTTCTGTCCCGATACAAGCGTGTTGTTCAGGTCTATGCCCGAGATACCCGTAGCAATGAGTTCCGACGGCTGTTTTCTTCTCACCGGATTTACCGATGGCCCGCCAATCTGCCGCTCTTCTCCTTCGGGAACGGGGCCCCCGTCAATGGGGTCGCCATAAGCGTTAAAGAAACGTCCGGCAAGCTGGTCACTCACTTTCAGCGAAGGCGCTTTTCCGAGAAAAACCACTTCAGCGTTGGTAGGGATTCCTTCCGTTCCTTCAAAAATCTGCAGGGTAACCTCGTCGTTAATGATTTTTACCACCTGGGCCAGTCGCCCGTCAACCGTTGCCAGTTCATCGTAACCCACATCTGTAGCTTTTACGGAACACGTAGCTTTTGTGATCTGTGTGATCTTTGTATATATTTTTTGAAATGCTTTAGCCATAATTTAAATATTTTTGAGCAATTCATCCAATTGCCCGCGATAATCGTTGAATTCATCCGATTTGAACTCCGAATAATTCATCTGTCTGCATACATTGATCAGTTTCTTGAAGTATTCCGCTACCTGGTTGAAATTATCAAATTTAAATTCAGTACGGCATATATCCACCACCATATCCAGAATATATTTCTGCCGGTCGATCGGCGTTACCGAATCGATTTCGTCGAAAGCGTCTTGTTGCAGAATAACAAAATCGATCAACTCCGATTTCCAGAAAGTGATGTGGTATTCAACCGGAACGCCGTCGTCGCCAAGGATATTGATCTGTTCGGCAATCTCCTTTCCCCTGAGCAACCGGGTTTTAATGTCGTTCACTTTCAATGTCCAGTCACCGGATATCTCTTTTGATATATACTCCTCAAATTCGGGGTATTCAATGTATTTGGAATAAGATTCGATAGGATTGATGGCCGGATACCGTTTTCTATCGGCACGATCTTGCTCAAGCGCATAATAACAACGAGCTACTTTCTTTGTATTTTCGGTAACGGGTTCTTTCAGGTTACCGCCGGCGGGCGATACGGTTCCGATAAAAGTGATGGAGCCTTCCCTGCCGTTATTCAGCGTAACGTGACCTGCACGTCCGTAGAAATTGGAAATGATTGCCGACAAGTCCATCGGGAAGGCATCTGGTCCGGGAAGTTCTTCCAGTCGGTTGCTCATCTCGCGCAACGCTTGCGCCCAACGGGATGTAGAGTCGGCCATCAGCAACACTTTCAAACCCATGGAACGATAATATTCACCAATAGTCATAGCCGTGTAAACCGACGCTTCGCGCGCCGCAACCGGCATGTTGGAAGTATTTGCAACGATAATGGTCCGTTCCATCAATTTTCGTCCGGTATGCGGATCGTCGAGTTCAGGGAATTCGGTAAAAATCTCCACTACCTCGTTGGCACGTTCGCCGCACGCGGCAATGATAACGATATCGGCTTCCGCTTGTTTGGAAATGGCATGCTGCAGCACTGTTTTTCCGGTTCCGAAAGCTCCGGGGATAAATCCGGTTCCCCCTTCCACAATCGGGTTCAGTGTATCTATTGTCCTTACGCCGGTCTCCAATAGTTTAAACGGCCTTGGTTTTTCTTTGTACAGGGTAACCGGTACTTTCACGGGCCATTTCTGAATCATGTTCAGTTTGTGCTCTGTTCCGTTTTTGTCTTCAACAATCGCGATGGTATGATAAATGTTGTACTCGCCTTCGGGCGCAACACTTTTTACCTTGTATTCATCGGTCATCACGAAAGGGACCATAATTTTGTGGGGCTGGAAATTTTCGTCCACCTCACCCAGCCATGATCCTCCGGAAACGATGTCGCCAACTTGTGCTACAGGCTTAAAATTCCAAAGTTTTTCCCCGTCGAGCGGAAAAGTATATTGTCCCCTCTTCAGAAAAACACCCTCCATCTTGTCCAGATCATTTTCCAGGCCGTCCAGGTTCCGTTCAAGAAGACCCGGGCCAAGCACTACCTCGAGCATATGTCCCTGAAATTCCACTCCGGCGCCAACCTTGAGTCCGCGCGTGCTCTCAAAAACCTGGACATACACGTTTTTCCCGATAACCTTAATGACTTCCGACATCAGATTCGTACCATCAAGGTTGATATAGGCAATTTCGTTCTGCGCAACAGGGCCATCTACTTCCACTATTACCAGGTTGGAAATGATACCCTTTACTACTCCTTTTGTCATATATAATTGTTTGTTATTTACTTCGAAGAACCCTGTTTTTATTCCTCCGGTATTTTCACATCGCTTTTTAAGTCGGCGATCAGTTCACGGAAAACACGTCCACCCTCTTCGGCATTCAATTTTACCCAACGCTCCAGGATCTGGAGCTTGCATAGGTAAGCGAAAATGTATTCAATGTTGAAATAATCGAAAACTCCGTTTTCTTCCAGCCAATCCCAACGAAATTTATCCATTTTCCGTTCGCGTTCGTATATGTCCGTTTCCTCGGAGAGCCGCACTACAGCTTCAAAAATTCCAAGTTCCTGACTCAGTCCGAAATCACGGGCGTTCGCATTTTCACGGATCAATTGAGCTATCGGGTTATTGCCAACCACCACCCGTGCCACATCCAATCCATATTTTCTGGCATAAATTGCCGACAGCAGATTACCGATATTCAAATTCAGCTCAAACCACCGCGACATAAGCGAATTTTTCACCTCTATGCCGTAATCCATATATAAAGAAGACATCAGGTCTTCCCACAATTTATTCTCTGCCTGAGCATCTTCGTCCAACCATGTTCTGATGAATTTTTCGTGGAAGGCCGGTATTTTCTTATTTTTTACCGGTAAATCCTCCTTGATCCTTCCGATTGTTTCCTGAATCTCTTCACGGGAAATGCTCCCCATCGGGTTCAATTCGGCATCCTTATTTTTGAGGAAATGGAGGAGGTTGTCGTTGTCGTACTTCAAGAAGTATTTGCTCAGCAGCCGTTTATCATCAGGTTTCAATTCCTCGTCGAGCATCAACTTGAACTCTTCCACGGTAAACGGAAGCTTCATGCTGTCGAAAGAAAAATCGGGTAACCCTGCTATAAAACAGTAATATTGATGTTTAAAAAGCATATATCCTTGTGAATTTGTAATTCGGTTGATATTCGATTGATATTCGGTTGTAATTTGGCCGTTCCGGTAAAGTGTTCAACACCGCGGCAATTATGCGAACGCAGAGAGCAAATTACTACTGAAAACAACATTTAAAAAAGTAGTTTTTGTATTTGCGGGCGAAGGAATTCACGAAAATATTCAATGAACTCTTCTTCTCCAAATTTTACTCTGTAGGAACCATCTTCGGGAGATAGGATAAAGCCGGTTTTCAATCCATTCACGGATTCAATCTTCAGGCCTTTATCGAGGAGGTTTTTGGCGTTTCCGGAAATGTATTTCTTCAATTCTTCGGAACTTTCCACACCAATTTTTAATGTTTCGTTCTTCGACCAATTTTGTACAAGTTCAGTGATCAGCTTTTGCATGAAAGTTTTGTCCTCCACTGCTGCCTTCACATTAGACGCCGATAATTTATCGGTAACCAGGTTGGTGATTTCGCTTTTGAGCGCCTCAACTGCCTGAGATGCAAAGAGTTTAAGTTCCGATTGCGTATTGCTTTTCCATTCGTCGGTTTCCTTTTTCGCCGACGTAATAATCTGTTCGGCCTCTTTTTTTGCCTCTTCCACTATCTGGTCACGCATTGCTTTTGCTTCGGCAATAATTTTATCGGCCTCTTCTTTTCCTTTTTCTATTCCTTCCGTGTAGAGTTTAGAGGTGATTTCCTGAATTTTGTCCATAAATATTCCTGTTATTGATCTCTTATTGGCTATCAAATTTTACAGAACAAAGATATAAAAAAGGAAGATAATCATAACAATATATTTTCTTTTTATTTTTCACAGCTCTTTTTTTCTTTCAAAATACTTTTTGACCCATGTCAATGTTTTGTATTATTTTTGCAGCCATGGATAAAAAAATCTTTCGGCTCGCCGTTCCCAACATAATCACCAATATTACCGTTCCGCTGCTCGGGATGATCGATATCGCTATCGCGGGGCATCTGGGATCGGCAGTTTACATAGGCGCCATTGCCTTAGGCGCCAACATCTTCAACATGATTTATTGGAACTTCGGGTTTATCCGGATGAGTTCGAGCGGGTTTACTGCCCAGGCTTACGGTGCCCGTAATTTTACCGAAGCCATGAACGTGCTGATACGTTCGCTTATGGCGGGTGTTGGAATCGGCTTACTGATTGTGTTATTGCAATATCCGATCGGAAAATTTGCCCTGAGCCTGATAAAGTCCGGGGCCGAAAGCAAAATTCAGGTAGAGACCTATTTCCGCATCTGTATCTGGAGCGCGCCTGCCGTATTAGGGACATACGCCTTTAAAGGTTTTTTCATCGGGATGCAGAATGCAAAAACACCGATGGTTATCGCCATCCTGAACAACTTGCTGAATATTGTCCTGAGCCTCCTGTTTGTTTTCGGATTTGGGATGCAGGTGGCGGGGATCGCGCTTGGGACAATGCTTTCGCAAGTAATAACGTTTATCGTCTGCATGCTGATGTGGCTGAAGTTCTACGGGCGGTTGAGAAAATACAGGATCAAATCTTCCGTTTTTGACGCTGTCGCCATCCGGTCCTTTTTCAGAGTGAACGGCGATGTTTTCGCACGGACATTCCTGCTGACGCTGGTAACAACGTTTTTCACCTTTGTATCGTCGGGGATGGGCGACATGATTTTAGCCGCCAACGCCCTGTTGATGCAATTTTTTATGCTTTTCTCCTATTTTATGGACGGGTTTGCTTATGCCGGCGAAGCCTTGACGGGACGATACGTGGGCTCCAACAACCGGGTTTTGCTTGTCAGGATGCTGAAAAGGCTCTTTTTCTGGGGATTTGTGGTAAGCGCCGTATCGGTAATGATTTACCTGTTTTTCCCCAACCAGATCCTGCAAATCCTCACCAACGATAAAGCGGTCATCGAAACCACCAAATCGTTTCTTTTCTGGACAGTGCTCATCCCGGTAACGGGCTTTGCCGCTTTCCTCTGGGACGGTGTTTTCATTGGGGCAACGGCGTCTAGAGAGATGCGGAACGCGATGATATTTTCCACCATTGTTTTCTTTGCCTGCTATTATATTGCCGTGCCGTTAATCGGCAACAACGGTTTATGGCTTGCCTTTATCCTCTATTTATCTGTTCGCGGAATTACACAAACCGTTTGGGCAAAAAAAGCGATCCGTTTTCGTTCCGTTATATAACGTTCCGTTACCCCTGTTTGCCATCCTGTTTTAAAAGGATTTTTCCCGTATAATAGGTAAATCCCATAAATAAACAAAGGGCTACAGTTATTCGCCTTCGTAAGATGTCGTCACGTGCTCGTAAGCGGTATAGCCGTAAGTGCGTGCCATTGTACCGGTGGTGGCTTTGGTGGGCTGTCCCAACGCGTTTTCTTCGGTCAGTTTCCAGATGCTTGCGGTGTTGTTGAGTTTGATCTCCGTATTGTGTCCGTTGGCACATACAAAGTTTTCGGTGCCTATACTCCCGTTCTGGGAAGTATATTGCACACTCGATATATTTCCTGCCACATAAGCGGATGTTTTAGAGGTACTTCCCATCCGGTACGTTTTCCTGCGCCGTAACAGGCCGGAATGTACCCCGCTGCTACGGGATAGCTGTTGAAATTATTCTCCCGTAAATATTATTTTCCAATTCATTTTATTTAATTCTTCAATGGTTAATACATATTTCTTTAGGTACATATCGTTTTCACGCACAGTCTCCCAATCTAATGACTTAACAGCATCAGAATCAAAAAGGAAGAGAAATATATTGCCTTTTCCTTCTTCTGCAATCGATTCAAAACAAGTAAAACTTGTTGTACTTCTTAATCTCTTATATTGATTTTTATTTATTGTATAAATGGAAGGAGATAATGCAGGATTATATTCACTGATTTCATCGAATATATTAAATTGATAATATATATCTCTTCCTGAATTATTAGTAAAATGAATATATCGATGGCAATCATCACTCTCTTTATAACAACTCGAAGCATTATACAATAAAAAAGAACAAACTATAATTACGTGAATAATAATTTTTCTCATAATGATTTCTTTTAAAGATTAATTAGGGTTCGCTGAATTATTCCATTTGAAGCTTTTTCGTTTCATGCCACTACCCTCACCGGGTATAAAATTTTAAAAATTATAGACTCAAGTACCTTTTTGGCATCTGACAGGCTTTTTGCAAATAAGGCAAAAAGAAGCCCCTCGAGGAACTTCATCACATTCTTGACAAGGAAGCAGGCCGCGGTCCATGCATCGGCCGTATCGGGAAGTTTCGCCCGCACATCATTGGCCCTATAGACCCTTTTGCCTGTGCCGAAGGTGGCTTCGGCTTCGTTTCTTTCCCCCATGTCCCTGGCCGCCCGCTCTTTATACTCATCCGTTTGCATCTCTTTGGATGGCCTTCCCGGCGGTTTTCCGGCCGCCCTGATGTGGTACTTTTTCAAAAGCGCCCGGTTCTCCCTGTTCATGTATATCCTGTCCGCATAACAGGCCCCGGGGAGATAGCCAAAACGTTCCCGGTAAAGGTTTATGTGCCGCTCCAGGTCGACCGACTCGTTGTAGGCGTCCCAACTGAAGTGGTCAATAAAGGTATAACCTTCCACCACCGAGGCCCCGAGCTTCGACCCGAACTCGACTTTGGCTTTGGACTTCCCTCGCACGATGGGCCGCACATGTGGCTGGAACACGCTGATGATCCTGTCCGGACACTGGTGCGTATTGTCCCGGTACATGCCTTTCTGCTGGTGGTAAACCTTGATGATGGTCCCGATCCATTGTCTTTCCTTTTTTGTGAGCAAATCAAACAGGGAGGTGTTATTGCCGGATATGATCCCGGTGATGCTTCCTATATTACGCCCCGGATACCCCAGTTGCTGCCTGATCCCCTTGCGGACCAGGTTTTTAGACTTCCTCCTTTTCTTGATGATCCCCGGGAACTGGTTCCTTGCCTGTTTGCGGTATGTCCGCGGCTTGGGGCAGCCGCCCAGCCTGCACAGCTTGTCTATCAGGCGTTCACTCACATCCCTGGCATCATTGAGCACATCCAGGTCCGTGGGATACTTTACCTCCACATCACAGCAGGTAGCGTCCACCTTGATGCTCCCCTTGTGTGGATTGCCTTGCGCGTCGACAACTATCCCGCCATCCCCCATGGTATTACTCCCGTTCCCATTATGTTCATCCCCGTCACCCGGATCGTCCTCTTCCGCTTCCTCCATCAGGGCAACAGACATCTCGTTGAACGAGTCGACATCAAGACGCTTACGTATATACACGAACAGGCTCGGATCAAATACGGGCTTGCTTGTGAACATCTCCAATCCAATAAAATACTGCATGTAGGGGTTCTCCGAAATGATCCGGATGGTCTCCACGTCGGGAAGGTTCATCTTGTGCTTGATGATCAGGGCTCCCACAACCATGCGGGCCGGCTTATTTCCTCCCCCGCAATGCCTGTTGTCCGGGCGTTTGTTGTACGCCTGTTCGATTTTGTCCCACGGCATGCTGTTGGCCAGCCTGTACCACCGGTTGGAAGGATCCAGCGACTTTTCAAGGATGGACGAGAAAATATCAAGACGAAGCTGTCTGGATTGGGAGCTATACTTCATATTGTAGCTGTTTTGACCGTAAAGTTACTCTTTTTGCTCCAAAAAAACAAGAAATACGTGTATTATTACGTTAAATATCAATCGTTTGATCGGATTCAGTGAACCCTATTTAAAGAATACATATTAGCTCCAAACTCTAAAGTTCCCGGGGTATCATATGAATCAATAAATCCCACTTTTAAATATTCCGCTAATATTTTGCCGTAAAAATTTGCAAATCCCATTTGAGTCTGTTGGCCAAGATGCCCTGTTTCGTGAGCTTGGAGATAAGAGTCAAAATCAGGACCATCTCCTGTCAATCTAGTCACTAAATTTCTTCCTACTGCCATTCCCGTAGTTTTTGGCCATAGAAAATTCTCCCTTCTGTAAACGGGAGTGTAATCATCAAATTCACCGTAAGATATATCAGATTTATAAGTTGTCCCCATTGATAAAATATTTAAACCTGCGACAGTAGCTCCTGCAATTGCTCCCATGAGACTGCCTTTGGATGGAAATATGCTTGGTCTGAAAAGCTACCCCGCCGCCGCGGGATAGCTGTTGATTTTTATTTATTGCAGTTTTAATTTTTTTGTTGTTTGGCGCAAGTTTATAATTTGAGAGGAATCACAAATTTTGAAAATTTTACAGGAATTGCTTTTGAAGGTAATAAACATTTATCCCGACAACTTTTTCTTTTTACAGGTATATCAGAACAATCTTCACAATTATAACATAATAGTTCTGTTGATTCTTTGAATCTGAACGATGCAAGACTTTCTGTAAGATAAGGGGACCAAAGGAGAAATGTATCGTTAACTTTATTTCCGAATAGAGATATATTATTCAGATTATCAAGAATAACAAGAACTGTATCGGTTTGTTTAGGCCAAGTCCCCGTAAGTGTGCCATCTCCATAATCTGCAATATATCCAAATAATGGATACAAATATTCACTTTTGTAAGTTGTTACGTAAAGTATACTATCATTTGTAATGGCTCTTAGTTTAATTTTCCTTATATATTTTGCTGAATCGACTTTTACATCGCTCAAAATTGAATCTTTGTCAGCATAATATTCTTGAATTTCTACTAATCCAATGAAATTGGCGTTTTTTAATTCTTTTACTAAGTCTATAATCCGAGGTTTTGAAAATAAACTCAAAGAAACTAACAAAAAGATCATTGAAAAACCAGTTTTCATATATATAGAAATTAAATATTTGAATTTTAAACCATATCGTCTATACATTTCATCAACATGTCTTTTTGAAGGGGTACCCCTGTTTAATTAATGCATTTTGAATTGATTATTTTCCATTCTAAATCCCCAAGTATTAGTTGCAATTATTTCATAGAAATCTTTATTTACCCTTACGAGTGAAGTTTCAGCACTCCAATAATCACCATTCGATAAATTATTCCTTTTAGGTGTATCTTCACAATAAGAAGTATAAAAATAACCAGCGAAATTAGATTCAGTTTCATACCACTCTGATCCTTGAAGATCTATAAAATAATTTTCGCTATTTCCTATAGGTCTATTAGTATTTACTGTTTGATATCAATAATAAGATCCTGTTTTGTGATAATACATCATTTTTAATTCCACCCCATTATTGCTAGGTAATTTTGAATAACTATACGAGAGGTAAGGCAAAGGTCCTTTTAACCATTCATGTTGTTTTTGTGCTTGATAAATAGATGCTATCGCCCCTCTCTCCGCCTTATTATAATCATATCCGGGATGATGCATGTTCGAATTTCCATTATGATACCCCATGCCTGCCCCCTTATCTTTACCATAACCAACCATAAATTGAGGTTGTCCAGCTTTTCCCATAGAAACGCCGCCGAATGCTCCCGAACCATCCGTATTTGAGCCGAAATGCGCAACAAACTCATCAGGCTTATTCCAGTTTCAAGGCAACCAATTCCATTTTAATGGATTTCCTTGTCTTTCCTTGGAGTATTATCGTGAGCAGCTCTTTAAATATGCAAAACCTACAATAATTCCGATTATAAGCCATAAAAACTCCCCATCCTCATCGACATACACCAGCGGATTATTCAGACAATACGAGTACCGGTTGAAGTTCTGCGAGAAATCCGGCATCTGCATATAAGGGTCAGGGCTTAGGAATCGCCCCAGCGCCGTATCGTAAAGTCGGGCATTCGCTTCGCGCCTTTTGCTCACACTCGGCATAATCCAAACAGGTTTGGTTCTGCCCTCGCTTAATCGCAAAATTCATATTAACCAGCCCGAACCACGGCAGGTGCTCGTGTCCAGTGTACCCCCGACCAAAGAACCATTGGCATTGGTAATTTGCGGATATTACTGTAAGCCTCCGGTAAACCACGTATTTCCTATTTCATCAGGTGCCTGTACCTTTGTGTTCAAAACAGAAAAAGAAGTATGTTATGACACAAGAAGAA
>MKTD01000002.1 GCA_001898165.1 Bacteroidia bacterium 43-41 | reverse complement strand
AATCAATTTTTGATTATCTTTGCAGACAGGGTTAAGCTATAAGTAAAGACCCTTCAATTACTACTTACACACTTATTGGGATAGTGTCAAGAGTTATTACCGTAGCTTTACTTCATAATCTCTCATTTCATTTAATTCTCCTCTTGCTTCTATCTTTTTCTTGCCAACAAGCTGTTTTAAACGCCAATTTAAATAACCATCTCCGACATTAAAGTCAATATCACACAAGACAGCTCCTATGATTCTGGCAGGTTTTTGAAATTCTTTTGTACAATAAGATTCTAAAAGAGAGTCAAAATACGATTCTTCCTTCCCTTTTATGTTGCCTTTTTTATCAAGGATTCTTAATTGAGATGTATCTTTTTTGATTTCTCTCCACAATTTATTCCATTTTATGAACTCTTCATTACTCATCTTTTTAAATTTTTTTGCAATAACTTTGACTTGTTCTAAAGATGTAGTTACTAAGGAGCGGGGAAATACAGTGTTTCCATATTCGTTCTTTACAGCGATGTTAGAGTAGTCTACGATATAAACATTATTGTGTGATTTCGGAAAATGGGAAAGTAATCTGGCTGTACTTATAATATCTATAGGATCAATGCCTGTCCATAGAAACACCTTATTGTTTTCATTAATACTTTCAAGCAGAGTCTTTATTTTTTCAATATCTTCGGTCACTATTTTCCTAACCCCCCTTTCTTCCAATGTGTTAATTTCATATACGTTAACCAACCATTCTTCTCTTTCCTGAGGAGAATCGTCCAAATCACAAATTGGTCCTATATTGAGAATATCTTCTAAGCAAATAAGCTTTATTTCATTCGGCAGAAATACTCCACTATTAACTAAAATGCCTTTTGCACATCGACCGAAAACAATGTGAATATCCATCTTATTTATAAGGTAAATAATTATTTATGTTTCGCAGTTAAAAAAAGCAGCATATTTAGCTAATATGTCACTGAAAATGCTTATCTTAACGTTGGATTTCAAGTCATGAAAATAAAAATCAAGGCCACAACGATAGCGTATTTGCTTGTATATTTTATCTTTTTCAAAAACCGTTTCCATTGCGCATTTCGATCATCTTCTTTCATAAAGGAATCTGTGAATAAAGGATGGGTATCCTGGTAAACAGTAGATCTGTTATTGAAGGTTCCTGTATGGCTTCATTCAGTATTGCATCATCCAATTGCTGGTTGGAAAGAATCTTATGTTAGCGATTTTGCAGGTTTTAACTGCCTAAATCTGCACTTTTTTGCTATCCGCCTAAAAACAAAGAAAGTAAAAAAAGTTATAGTCATGAGTTTGCCGATTCAACTATTATCACTATTTTTGCATCATTATCACTATGTATGATAACAGTGCAAAAATAAGTGATAATAACTGATTATGAATAATATAGTTTCAATATTAGGCGTTCAAAAAGAGTTGATTCCGATAAAACGGGATAAGCTGCGCGGCCTTAATGCTGATATGCTTTTAAGGTTTTCGTTTTATACGATAGACTTCAATAATCAGATTTTATGTGTTATTCGAGCCAAAAACACACAGGAATCCATAACCCCTTTGAACTATAAACGAATTACGAAGCAGGTTGAAGCGGTTATGAATATGCCAGTTGTTGTCCTACTGGATTCGTTGACCTATTATGAACGAGAACGCCTCATAAATCAAGAGGTGTATTTTATCATTTCGGATAAATACGCTTTTCTGCCATCTTTAATTGTGAATGTTCAGGCTAAAAAACGAGATAAGAACCCAATGAGATTAACCCCTGCCGCACAATATGTGCTGCTATATTATCTATTGGATGAGAAAAACGAAAATGAATTCACGATTAAGAAGTTGGAAGAAATTGTGCCTTACAACTATGTAACGCTGGCGCGTGCCGTCATGAGCCTTGAAAACTGTCAGTTGTGCGATACCGAAATTCAAGATGATACAGGAATTAAATTCATTCGTTTTAGCATTTCCAAGCGTGAATTGTGGACAAAAGCCCAAAGTTATTTGTCATCGCCTGTCAAGAAAACCTTATATTGTGATGTTGTGCCCAAAGGTAATTTCAGCATAAGCGGCATAAATGCTTTATCGCATTACTCGCACTTGAATCCAGAGCAAAATGGAACATTTGCAATATGGGAAAAGCAATTCAATCCAACAAATGGTCGATACAACGAGATAGAAGGTTTGCACAAAATCGAAATATGGAAATATCCGGTAACGATACCTTATCAGCTGAATGGTGGTATCGTCGATAAACTTTCGTTGTACTTGTCGATGAAAGGCGACCCGGATTCACGAATTGAAAAAGAATTGGAAATAATGATAGAGGAAATAAAATGGTAAAAGGACTGGAAAAATTCAAAGAATACTTCGCCGGATTTGAAGATAACTATGTTATCATTGGGGGAACGGCCTGCGATATTGCATTACGGGACACCGATATGCGTCCGCGTGCAACCGACGATATTGATATGATATTGGTCATTGAAAAGATGACACCTGAATTTGGTCAACGCTTTTGGGATTTTATTGTTGATGGCGAATACGAAACCCGTCAACGTAAGCGGGAAGACAAAGAACCTGTGACCGAGTTGTTCCGGTTTAGCGACCCAAAGAACGGCTATCCGGTACAAATAGAATTGCTATCTAAATATCCTGACGTGTTGGGTGAACCAACAGGCTTTCACTTAACACCCATTCCTGTTGGTGAAGAAATTCCAAGCCTTTCGGCTATTCTGTTGGATGAAGAATATTATTGTCACACCATTGATAGCAGTATCATTGAAGAAGGCATTCGTATTGCCGACCCGTTGTCCCTTCTGTGCTTGAAAGTAAAGGCATTTCTGAACTTGACGGAAGAAAAGAAAATCAATCCGAACGTTCGCAGCGCCGACATCAAAAAGCACAGGGATGATGTTTTCAAACTCTTTGCCATGCGTATCGACCCGCTTACACCTGTTGAATTATCGGCTACGATGAAAGATGAAGTAAGCGTTTTCATTAGCACAATGGAAGAATCTTTACCGAATCAGTCTTTGCGAGACAGTTTACAGCGTACCGATGATGATATTCGTGGTTTTCTCGGTATTATGAAAGAAATATTTGGAATCGAATAAAATGAAAATTCAATATGCATCGGATTTACACTTGGAATTTTCGGATAATTACAGCTACCTGAAACGGAATCCATTGAAACCTGTGGGCGATATTCTCGTTCTTGCAGGCGATATCGGTTATCTGAATGATGACAATTACGGCAAGCATCCGTTTTGGGATTGGGCTTCGGAAAATTATAAGCAAGTGATTGTCGCTGTTGGAAACCACGAACTATACAAATACTACGATTTGGCCAACATGCCGCATGGTTTGGTTTGTTCGATTCGGGACAATGTGAAATGTTATTACGATGCTGTTATCCGGATAGAAAACGTTGACTTTATCATTTCAACCTTATGGGCGAAAATTTCATTGGAAGAAGCCTACATTACCGAACGTGGCGTTAGCGACTTTCATCGGATTTTATACAATGGTGAGCTGTTGACATGGGACAACTTCAATCGTGAACACGACGAATGTTTCCGCTTTATTCAGGACGAAGTGACGAAGAGCACAGCGGAACATATTATTGTTGTAACGCATCATGTTCCGTCGTTTCAGTTGGCTTCGCCCGATTTTGCCGGAAGTAAAATAAACGGCGCTTTTACAGTTGAATTGGAACAATACATCAAGAGTAGTCCGATAGAATACTGGATTTACGGACATTCGCACCGGAATATTGATAAGATAATCAGAAAAACGAAATGTGTAAGCAACCAGTTGGGATATGTTTCTCACAATGAACATCACACATTTAATCCTGAAAAAACAATTGAAATCGGCTAAAATTTGTATCTTTGCTTTGTAAAATAGAAAAGACAACGGGAGTAGTCTCGTTTGATATATAGACATAACGTTCGCTGAACGTCTCAATGTAGAAAACTGGTAATTTTTAGAAAAGGAGACGATGGCGCATTGTTCATGCTATACAAAAGTATGGCGTGGGCTTGCACATCTTCCTTTTCGGGCATACCAGTGCCTCTACATTGAAGTGTGTGGGTTCCACGGATCAACCCGAATTCTTGTGGACTAGGCATAAATATTGGTAAGCCTGAATAAAAAATAGGGAATATGTTTTACACCCCTTAATGTAGCCCTGAAAGCTTTGATCTTAGCATTGAAAGATTCCGCCGAAGCATTTGTGGCTCGTCTGTCAAAATAATTGATAATAGTTGTGTAATGGGCCGCTATACTTCTTTTGGCAGTATTGAAGGTCTTGAATGCTGACTGTTCCACGGCTTCATACCACCGGGCAAGCCGCCCCAGGGCAAACCTTTTGTCCGTAGTATGTTCGTAAATGCCTTTGAGTTGCATTGTCAGCTTGTAAGCTGTTTCAAGGTTGGGGTAATAGTGGAACAGGATTTCAGCCCGTACACGCTGTGAAGGAGTCCATTTGTCGTCTGCCTTGAAAAGCAAATACCGGCTCCTGGCCAGCAGTTGTTTATGCGTATCCCCATTCCCGAGCTGTATGGGTTTGTAACTTTGCCCGGTTTCCCTGGCCAGTTCCATTTCCCTGTTCTCCAGGTCAAGGGCTTCCCAGCGGTAGGCAACACGCATCTCCTGCAGGGCTTCGACAGCCAGCTTCTGGACATGGAAACGGTCTGTGACAAGACTTGCCGCGGGGAAACACCGCCGGGCAATCAGTTCCATGTTGGCAGCCATATCCAGGGTTACCTCCCTTACTTTCCTGCGTTTGCTGGCAGGAATCTTCCCCAGATGCTTTATTACCGTTTCCGCCGATGTTCCCTTGATAATGGCCACCACGGAACCTTTGCGACCCTTTGCCTCCTTGTTGGTGACAATCGTATAGAGCTCGTCATAACTCAATGCAGTCTCATCGATGCTCAGGTAGGGGCCTATATTCTCGGGAAAAAGCAGATAGTCTGCGGCGTGTTCGCGTGCCTTCCATTGGTGAAAACCTGAAAGATAGCATCTGTACCACTCTTCAAGCCTCTTGCCGTCCAGATGGAAGAATTTACCCAGGGTGGTACAGTTGACCGGCTCGCTATCGAGATAATGCTTTTAAAAAAGCGACGAACTCACGGGTCAGGCGAGTGCCGTCGGCTATCACATCCCAGTCACGCATGTAGGGATCACCCGTTCGCTTGTCCTGCCAGCGACGGCGACGCACCCGCAGGATACAACCCTTGTCCCGGATGGGAAAATCATGAATGTCGACAGACGGGTAAAAACCTTTGGATATAAAGCTTCTTCCCGGCACCTCTGATGGCGATAAACTTTTCTCTTCCAGATGTAAAATGATAATTTTGTCGATCTCTTCAACCTCTATTACCTCAAAGTAATCTGTCATGCCCTGCGGCAACAATAACTCATAGCCTGTTTTCATGCTACAAAGGTAAAACATTTAGAATCTCTCCACAACTTTTAGGGTTGATCCCTTTTTTCGTCCTCAAAATGTCTTTGGCGGGTAAAGAAAAAATCCCGTAAAACCTTCATTTTACGGGACTTGTCTGATTTTGTCTTAGTTCTGTCTGAACCTATCAGCGGAGAGAGAGGGATTCGAACCCCCGGAAGCTCTCACTTCAACGGTTTTCAAGACCGCCGCGATCGACCACTCTGCCATCTCTCCTTGCAAATTGCAAATTTCTCTAAAAAAGCGAGTGCAAAGGTATAATTATTTTCGAAAACAAAAAAGGTTCTGTCGAAATTTATTTGTCGGAACGGTAATTGCCGGTATCAAAGAAGAAAATAAACACTATCTTTGTTGAAATTTTAGAAAATCGAAATGTTATTTACCGAACTTCCGCTGTGCGATGCTCTTTTAGATGGCTTACAGGCAATGAACTTTAAGGAAACCACGCCTGTCCAGGAGCAGGCCATACCCATTATTCTCCAGAAAAAAGATGTTATTGCTTGTGCACAGACGGGGACAGGTAAAACGGCAGCCTTTCTGCTTCCACTGCTCAACAACCTTCAAACCGAACCGCACGAAGGGCACAAGGTGAATGCCATTATCATGGCTCCCACAAGAGAGTTGGCACAACAAATAGACCAACAGATGGAAGGATTTTCATACTTCACATCATTTTCGTCGGTAGCTGTTTATGGCGGCAACGACGGCGAGGCCTGGGAGGTTCAGAAACGGGGCTTGATCAACGGCGCCGATGTGGTAATTGCTACTCCCGGCAGGTTGCTTTCGCACATCAACCTGTACAAAATCGATTTTTCCGGAGTGAAGTATTTTATTCTGGATGAAGCGGACAGAATGCTCGATATGGGTTTTTACGATGACATTATGAAAATCGAGAAACTCCTTCCCAAGGAACGGCAAACGATCATGTTTTCGGCAACAATGCCCCCAAAAATTCAACAATTGGCAAAAACCATTTTACACGATCCCGAAGAAATTGCCATCGCTATTGCCCGTCCGCCCGAAACTATTTTACAATCGGCCTATATCTGTTACGAACCTCAGAAGATAGAAATCGTGAAACAACTGTTTTCCGATAAAAAGCCCAACAAGGTCATTCTTTTTTCAGGAAAGAAACAAAAAGTTAAGGAGATTGCCAAAACGCTTTGTAAAATGGGATTGTCGGCTGACGCCATGCATTCCGATCTGGAACAAACGGAACGCAATAAAGTAATGCACGAATTCCGAAACGAAAGAGTAGATATTCTGGTAGCCACCGACATTGTCTCCCGCGGTATCGATATCGACGACATATCACTTATCATTAACTTTGATGTACCCTACGATGTTGAAGATTACGTTCACCGTATCGGCCGCACGGCTCGTGCCGGCGATTCGGGAATGGCCATTACGTTTGTCTCGCCCGACGAACAGTTCCGTTTTTCGAGAATAGAGAAGTTCCTGCAAAAAAATATCTACAAAATACCCGTTCCCCCTGAATTGGGCGACGTACCCGAATACAATCCCGAGAAATCGCGAAAGGAGAGCAGAAAACATTCCGACAAACCCAAAAAGAACCCGGGCAAAAAATATGCTCAAAAATCACCGGAGAAAAAACGCAAAAGCCGGCCTGACAAAAAATAGTGAAGCCGGCCTGACAAAAGATCAAACCGGCTCCCGAATTCAAAGTTATTAATAATCCGCTTCCTGCTCCAGTTGAATGATATCCATTCCTTTCATGATGGCCTGTTCATTCATCGGCAAGAGCTTGTGATGGCGTTCGGGCAACGTCTTCTTCAGCCCTTCCATTACATTTTCTAATTGAACCATAGGCGATATCTTCAGTAATCCACCTAATACGATCATATTGAATACCTTGGTGTTGTTCATCTTCAAGGATTCATCCATGGCTTTAATCCTGTAAACGTTGATATCTTTACGCTTCACTTTGTGACGAATTCCGTAGTCGTCGTAAATGAGCGCTCCGCCCGGTTTTACTTTTTCTTCAAACTTGTCCAGCGACGGTTGATTCAACACTATGGCCACATCATACTGGTTAACAACCGGCGAACTGATGGGTTTATCACTGATAATAACGGTAACATTGGCCGTCCCGCCGCGTTGTTCGGGCCCGTAAGCAGGGAACCAGGATACCTCTTTGTCTTCCATAATACCGGAAAAGGCAAGAATTTTACCCATTGATAAAACTCCCTGGCCGCCAAATCCTGAGATAACTATTTCTTGTAACATCTGTTTTTAAGCATTAAATATTTTTTAAATCTCCTATCGGGAATACAGGGAACATATTTTCCACCATCCAGTTGTTGGCATCGGCAGGCGTCATTTTCCATCCGGAGTTACAGGTTGATACAACCTCAACGATGGAAGTGCCTTTGCCAGCCATAGCGTTTTCGAATGCCTGTTTCACCATTCGCCTGGCTTTCTTGACGGCTGCCGCGGTATGCACGCTTACACGGGTTGCCAAACAAACTCCGTCGAGCAACGCCAGCAGATCCAGAATCTTGAGCGGATTACCCATCATTTGCACATCGCGTCCATCGGGGCTGGTAGATGTTACCATTTTACTGAGTGTTGTTGGAGCCATTTGTCCGCCTGTCATCCCGTAAATCCCGTTATTGATGAAAACAATAGCGATATTCTCCCCGCGATTGGCTGCGTGGATGGTCTCTGCGGTTCCGATAGCGGCCAGGTCACCGTCGCCCTGGTAAGTGAAAACCATCTTGTCGGGGTTCAGCCGCTTTACGGCCGTTGCTAAAGCGGGTGCACGCCCGTGGGCGGCTTCCTGCCAGTCGATATCGAGGTATTTATATGCGAAAACTGCGCATCCAACCGGCGCGATCCCGATGGTTTTTTCCTGTAGGTCAAGTTCTTTAATAACTTCGGCAATTATTTTGTGGACAACGCCGTGTGAACAACCCGGACAATAGTGCATGTGGTTGTCGTTCATAATTTCCGGTTTGGCATAAACCAGATTTTCAGGGCTAACTATACTGCTAATATCCATAATTTTATCTTTTTGAGAATCGGTATAAGAAATAACAAACAACGGCGCAAGCCCCTGCAATCCAAGTAAGTTTCATATTTTTGTCAGAAACGAAATAGACAACTACTGTTGCTAGAAAGAAAAGCAAGAACAGTATCGAAAATAATTGTTGTAATTTTGGGCTCACGGCTGTAGGTTTTTATTTTACTATTTTTTCTTTTAATGCATCCAGTACTCCGTCGGGAGTGGGGACAATTCCGCCTAAGCGTCCATAATGTTCCACGGGAACCTTCCCGTTTACTGCCAACCGGACATCCTCCACCATTTGTCCCGCATTGAGCTCCACAGTGAGCATACCTTTCACCTTACCGGCATACTCATTGAGTATTTTGCCCGGGAAAGGCCACAAGGTGATGGGCCGGAGGAGGCCGACTTTTATCCCTTCCTCTCTTGCCAGGTCTTTTGCCTTCTGACAGATACGGGCAGCTGATCCAAAAGCCACCAGCAAATAATCAGCATCTTCGCATTCTATCTCCTGATAACGAACCTCTTCCTGCTCAATTACCCGGTATTTTGCCTGGAAGCGCTCGTTGTTTTTTTCCATAAGCGCCGCATCCAGTTCCAGCGATGTAATGATATTGGGCCCTCTCTCTTTTGTTTTTCCGAGTGTTGCCCACGGGCATTGTTCACGTATTTCCTGTTCGGTACGGCGGCGTTGATATTCGGGCAGTTTCACTTTCTCCATCATTTGCCCGATAACACCGTCAGTAAGTATCATGGCCGGATTGCGGTATTTGAACGCTAAATCGAAGCCCAACGATACAAAGTCGGCCATTTCCTGAACGGAATTGGGTGCAAGCGTGATCAGCCTGTAGTCGCCGTGCCCCCCACCCTTTACGGTTTGGAAATAATCGGATTGTGAAGGTTGAATAGTGCCTAATCCCGGGCCTCCGCGTTGCACGTTTACGATAAGGCAAGGCAGTTCCGCGCCGGCAAGATAGGAAATTCCTTCCTGTTTAAGGCTGATTCCCGGACTCGATGACGAAGTCATGGAATATTTTCCGCAGGCGGCACCGCCATATACCATGTTGATGGCTGCCACTTCGCTCTCTGCCTGAAGGACTACCATTCCTGTTGTTTTCCATGGAGCGGCTTCCATAAGTGTTTCTATAATTTCGGATTGCGGGGTAATGGGATATCCGAAGTATCCATCTACGCCGTAGCGGATTGCCGCATATGCGACAGCCTCGTTTCCCTTCATTAATGTTACATCTTCTGTCATAATTTAAAATTCAGTTTTTTGATTTCCTAATTAGTATAAGACTTAAGAAACAATACGTTTACTTATTTGTCCAACCGTTTACGATAAACGGTCAAACATCCTTCGGGGCAGACGGTTCCGCAGTTGAAGCAACCGATGCATTCTTCAGGATTTTTCATATAAACGTAATGATATCCACGATCATTCACTTCCCGCGGCTGCAATTCCAGCACATCCGTAGGACACGACACAACGCAAAGATCACAACCCTTGCAACGTTGCGTATTAACAACTACATACCCTTGTACTTTTGCCATGTTATTTATTTGTGGTTTTTGTTGGTTTCTGCAAAATTAGTAGATGTTTCAAATGTTTTCAACTTTTCTATGTTAAAATTTACGCCATAAGTTATTTAATACTACTCTGATAAGAGCCGGATTATAACTAAACTTCATTTTTTCGCAACAAAAAAGTATAAATCTTATAAAAAAATTAGAAACAAGAACTGAACCAACATAAAAAAAATCGAAATATAACTTTGATAAATATTTTATTTCACCAATAGAATGCGCTATTCATCATCTATTTATAACTCCCCACATGTACCTTTTCCCACAACAAATTATCAACGTTGTTGGGTGAACGTTGTTTTTCCTTTTTCCCGAAAGAGATGATGCAGAGCACTTCCAGTGGCATCGGAATTTGCAGCATGTCGTTAATGTATTCTCCCGATGTGACGGTTTCCGAAAATTCGTGGCCGCGAACCTGGACCCAGCAGCTGCCGATACCCAGTTCTTCGGCCTGTAGTTGCATGTTGATGGCGGCAATAGATGCGTCTTCTATCCAGACATCGCTTTCCAGAGGGTTTCCGAGAACGACAACCGCTAATGCCGCATGGGCAACAAAAGCGGCGGTGTTGGGCTTGCATGTGGAAAGTTTGGCAAGCATTTCCTTGTCTTCCACCAATACAAATTCCCAGGAATGTCTGTTTTTGGATGTCGGAGAAAGCAAAGCAGCTTCCATAATAAGCCGGACAGCATCTCCGGATAAGGGTTCGTCTAAATATTTCCGATAGCTTCTCCTATTGATCAGAAGCGCGTTAAAATCCTGCATAGTTTCTATCTCTTTCGATGTACAAAAATAACCATAAAAATCAAGATTCCGAAAAAAGTTAAATTGTAATTTTATTTTAAGGCATTGTTCTCCCGTTGAACAAACAAAACAGTTATCTTTACGTTCTAAACTTAATTTCATGTATAACGTTTCTCGGACATATATTAAATCGGGGATGAAATTGTTTGACTTGATCGAAGAAAATCCGTTGCTTCTGCTGATGATGCAGCATTTCGATATCGATTTCCGGGTCGGCGATCTCACCATGAGCCAGTTGTGTAAGGAGAAAGGCATCAACGAAAAACTGTTTACTTCGATAGCTAACCTGTACAACGGCTTTAAGCCCAAAGAGAACCCCATTGATTCTGTTGATGATGTGAAGCAGATTGTGCGCTTTTTAAAAAACAGCCACGATTACTATCGCAACGATAAATACCCGCAAATAAGTGCATATATAAAGCAGTTGCAAGAAAATCATCCCGAGAAGGAATTAAAACTGCTCGAGAAGTTTTTTAATGAATACTTCGCCGAGGTTATCGACCATCTCTATTACGAAGACACTGTGGCTTTCCCCTATTTTATAGAACTTATAAGCCACAAGCCAAACAACAAAAACAATTTGTATTCGGCCAAGGAGTACAGTGAACATCACACCGATATAGAGCTGAAAATAAAAGACATAAAAAACCTGTTATTGAAATATGTAATAATCAACGATGACCTGAATTTACGCCGTAAATTGCTTTTCTCGTTGTTTGAGCTGGAATATGATCTTTATATTCATTCGCTGATTGAAGAGACCATCTTAATTCCATTCGGATACAACATGGAGAGAGTATGAGCAGGCATCGGTTACATATCGCCATTATGGTGCATTCGCAGATTATTTATGAAGGATTGCACACGGTCCTCTCTCAATCGGAGATCGATTGCATAATTTGTAAAGTGGACTCATTAGACGACCTGGCAGATATCCTTCATTCAAAAAAAGTGGATCTGCTGATCATCAACCCGCTTTTATTGGTAAACAGGGAGAAGGAAGCAAGAAAAATTCGTAAAAATCATCCCGGCCTCTCCATCGTGGGAATTAACTTAAGCATTGTCGATAATCATTCGTTAGCGTTGCTCGACTCATCGTTTACCATTTTCGACACCGTAGAGCAGGTTTTGTCCAAACTGCAAAGAATAGGGATCGATAGTGAATTAAAAGCTCCGTCGAATGACGATAACCTGACCGACAGAGAACTCGATGTACTCACCCAATTGGTTCACGGTTATTCCAATAAGGAAATTGCCGATTCGCTCAATATCAGTATTCACACGGTAGTTACGCACCGGAAAAACATAACCTCCAAAACAGGTATCCGCAGCCAGTCCGGATTAACCATTTACGCCATCTCCAAACGGATTATTTCAATTGAAGATATAGATTTACAAAATCACTGAACAAGATACTCCAAAACAGCCGATTGGCAATTAAATCATCCGGGACACGAACCGGGGAATTGTAACAACGGAACTCCCTACGGCTGCTTTTATGTAAAAAATTTTCTTTTATCAGGAAAAAATTTCTACTTTTACGAAAATATTAATTCAAAACTTAAAAAAAAATTGAAAAGCCCATGAAAATTCATGAATATCAGGCAAGAGAATTATTAGCATCGTACGGGCTGCCGGTGGACAAAGCATATATCTGTCGTAACGTTGAGGATGCAGTGCGGGCATACCAGGAACTGGATGCTCCGTTAGTGGTGGTGAAAGCGCAGGTCCATACCGGAGGACGTGGAAAAGCGGGCGGCGTGAAACTCGCTAAAGACGAAATAGAACTTCGGCAGCATGTTGCCAATATTTTATGGATGGATATCAAAGGATTTATCGTTGACAGAGTACTTATAGGTAAAGCGGTGAACATCGCTTCGGAATATTATGTCAGCTATGTGATCGACAGGAAATCGAAATCTACCATCCTGATGTTGAGCCGCGAAGGTGGAATGGAGATCGAAGAAGTAGCGCGCAACACACCCGAAAAAATCCATAAGATAGTTATCGATCCGCTTATCGGTGTACCCGACTACCTGGCTCGTGAGGCTGCTTTCAAACTATTTGACGACATCAAACTGGTTCGTGAAGCAGCAACAATTTTCCAAAAGCTGTATAAGTTATTTGTGGATACCGACGCATCACTGGCAGAAATCAATCCGTTGGTACTTACCGATGAAGGCCAGATTAAAGTCGTCGATGCTAAAATGACTTTCGATGATAATGCCCTTTACCGTCATCCCAAAATTGCCGCGCTTTTCGAACCTACGGAAGAAGAAAAGAAAGAGCAGAACGCTAAAAGTAAAGGATTCAGTTACGTGCATTTAGGCGGAGAAATCGGGTGCATGGTAAACGGCGCCGGATTGGCAATGGCCACTATGGACATGATAAAGCTGTACGGCGGAGAGCCTGCCAATTTCCTGGATATCGGCGGAAGCTCAAACCCCACCAAAGTAATTGAAGCGATGAAACTTTTGCTGAGTGACAAAAATGTAAAGGTAGTGCTCATCAATATATTTGGAGGGATTACCCGTTGCGACGATGTGGCAAAAGGATTATTGGAAGCTTTCAGCCAGATAAGAACCGATATTCCTATTGTAATCCGATTAACCGGAACTAACGAAAAAGAGGGCCGTGCATTATTGAAAGGCACTAAGTTCCACGTAGCGGAAACAATGGGTGAAGCGGGTAAAATAGCCGTCGGGTTAGCAAATTAAGTTTTTAATTTTTAGTTTTAAAAATATGAGTATTCTAATCGATAAAAATACACGACTGATCGTTCAGGGAATCACTGGCCGCGACGGTGGATTTCACACAGCAAAAATGAAAGCTTACGGTACAAACGTCGTTGGCGGAACATCACCCGGAAAGGGCGGAGAAAATGTGGAGGGAATCCCTGTTTTTAATACGGTGCGCGATGCCGTGAAAGAAACGGAAGCCAACACATCGGTAATCTTCGTCCCTGCGCCATTTGCCAAAGATGCCATGATGGAAGCCGCCGATGCCGGGGTAAAACTCATCATCTGCATCACCGAAGGTGTTCCTACCCTCGATGTAGTTGAAGCCTACCATTACATCAAACAAAAAGGCGCCGACCTTATCGGCCCCAATTGTCCGGGTTTAATCTCTCCCGCTAAAAGTACGGTGGGTATAATGCCCACTATGATTTTCAAGCAAGGGTCAACAGGGGTGATCAGCCGGAGCGGAACGCTCACCTACGAAGTAGTTTACAACCTTACATCCAAAGGGTTGGGGCAATCCACAGCCGTGGGTGTGGGGGGAGACCCCATTGTAGGACTGTACTATCAGGAACTGCTGGAAATGTTTCAGAACGATCCGGAAACAGACTCCATAGCCCTTATCGGCGAAATTGGCGGGGATGCCGAAGAGCGTGCCGCCGAATACATCAAAAAACACGTGACTAAACCGGTAGCTGTATTTATTGCCGGACAACAAGCGCCTCCCGGGAAACAGATGGGGCACGCAGGGGCCATCATCTCCAGCGGTTCGGGTACTGCAGCAGAAAAGATAGCCGCATTCGAGGCCGTAGGGGTTCCGGTAGCCAAAGAACCGAGCCAAATACCGGACTTATTGAAGAGCAGGTTGTAAAAATTTTTTCAGTTCATCATCGCCTAATGCTTTGGCTTTGGCAATGGATTGAGGGTCGGATGCATCAATGTTATATTCCGATGGATCGGGAATTATCAGTTCGGTACCCACGGAGACGATGTTTGGGTTTTTGATTTTATTTTTGTTTTTCAGAAAGATATAGATCCAGAACTCCCGATTCCCGAGCTTATCTTCGGCTATCAACCTAAGAGTTTTACCCTCTTGCAAAACAACTTTTTCTAAACTTTCCGGCAACTCCTTTGTTCGCACTCTTTCTACAGAAGAAGTCATGGTCGCAGGTGAAGTCTGCGAAGAAGGCCTGTTACGATTTAGACTGTCTTTTACCGGCTGTTTTCCGACTTGCCACTGCATGAAAAAAAAAAGACTTGCCAAGGCAATGGCAACACCTCCCAAAATAGGTATCCACACGGGGGGTATCTTTGTTCGCTGAACAGGTTCAGTAATTAGAGCGGTTGGAGTAGTTGGTCGTGTTTTGCCCTCAACCACCTCTTCTACTCCTTCAAAAGTAACTCCCTCATTCAGTAAAATCGTCTCAAAGTGAGAAAACGGCTTATTTACAAGTTCTTTCAGAGCCGCTGCCGGAACGAAGTCCAACGAATTTACATTCCCCCTTTCACGCTCTTGAATCGGGATAAGCCTGAAAGTCCCGAAATCTTTAATTTTGATCTCTTCGTCTTCGGAGAGAGTTTCCGTGATGAGATCGAACAACGATTTTAAAAAAGCTTCCGACTCTGCATTGGGGATGTTGGCCTGGTTGGCCAGCAAATCGGCCGGATTTAAGAAGGTTTCCGGTTGTTCTTTAATGTCTGACGCCGGTTTAAAGTTTACCTCAATGGATGGCGGGACCAAATGTCGCTGTTGCGTTTGAAGATTCACGGAGATATGTTCCGCTCTCTTCCCGGTCTCGAAAACTCCAAAGTTCTGAATAAGAACCGGAACATTTTCCGACAGTTTTTCACTGAGTACAGATACCGCAGCATCCAGCAAATCCGATACTTTCGATTGAGTAAAGCCGAGCCGCTGCGCCATTTCAGAAATAAGTTCTTTGTGTGTCATAGTGAAACAATTCCAATTAAGTCAAACGGCATTGCCGATGTAATTTTCACATCATAAAATTCACCTGTTTTCAGTGGAGTTTGTTTTTCAATCAACACTTCCCCATCTACTTCGGGAGAATCGAATTCGGTACGCCCTACATAATATTCAGGATCTTCCCGGTCGATAATTACTTTCAGGGTTTTTCCCACTTTCGACTCGTTAATAGCCGCTGCAATGGACTCCTGCACCTCCATCAAGACGTTCATCCTCTCCTGTTTTACGCCGGCAGGAACATCGTCCGTATAATTTTTATCGCAATACGTATCCTCTTCGTGCGAGTATGGGAAAGCGCCTAAACGCTCGAATCGGGTCTGTTTTACAAATTCGAGAAGCTCTTCAAAATCCTGTTCGGTTTCACCCGGATGCCCCACCATCATTGTCGTACGCAGATGAATTCCGGGTACCTCTTCCCGGAACTTTGCAATCAGATCGATCGTTTGCTGTTTTGTAATGTTTCTCCTCATTTTCTCCAACATATGGTCGCTGATGTGTTGCAAGGCAATATCGAGATAATTACAAACATTTTCGCGTTCGCGCATTACGCGGAGTAAGTCGGTTGGGAAATGTGCCGGATAGGCGTAATGAAGGCGAATCCAATCGGCGCCTTTTATGTCCGCAACCCGCTCAACCAGCTCGGGGAGCTTCATCTGTTTATACCTGTCGAGCCCGTAATAAGTAAGGTCTTGTGCGATAAACTGAAATTCCCGGACGCCTTGTGAAACCAAACGGCGTACTTCCTCTTCTATTTCTTCTATAGGCCGCGATTTGTACTTGCCCGTTATGATAGGGATGGAGCAATAGGAGCATGTGCGGTCGCACCCTTCGGATATTTTCACATACGCATAATGTGGAGGTGTGGAGAGCGAACGGTCAAACTCAAGGTCTTTGTAATACGATTTGCCTAAATCGGAAATCAGGCTTTTCCAGGCAAATTTGCCGTAAAACCTGTCCACTTCGGGGATTTCAGCCTGCAGTTCGTTCATGTACCGCTCCGACAAACATCCCATCACGAGAAGCTTTTTCACTCTTTTTGCCTTTTTGGCTTCGGCAAATTCAAGAATCATATTGATGGACTCTTCTTTGGCATCGCCAATAAAACCGCACGTATTTATTACGGCAATATCGCCTTTGGGATCTTTAGGGTCATGCTCCACCGTATATCCGTTTGCAACAAGTTGCCGCATCAACAGTTCGGAGTCCACCAGATTTTTGGAGCATCCCAGCGTTATAACATCTATTCTGTTCTTCATTCCCCAAACAACGAATCCACGAATTCTTTTCTTCGGAAAACCTGTAGGTCTTCCATTCCTTCACCCAACCCGATATACTTTACGGGAATTTTAAATTGGTCCGAAATACCAATAACTACTCCGCCTTTTGCCGTTCCGTCTAACTTAGTAATGGCTAACGCCGTCACTTCTGTGGCAGCCGTAAATTGTTTGGCCTGTTCAAACGCGTTTTGCCCGGTAGAGCCGTCAAGTATCAAAAGAACTTCGTCC
Organism: Bacteroidia bacterium 43-41; assembly: GCA_001898165.1. Classification (GTDB taxonomy): domain Bacteria; phylum Bacteroidota; class Bacteroidia; order Bacteroidales; family Dysgonomonadaceae; genus Petrimonas. The sequence goes on along the minus strand of MKTD01000002.1, from coordinate 20,177 downwards.
GGGGTGTCGGGAATAACTTTACTCATCACGTTCTTAATTTTGGTAAGCTCGTTCATCAGGTTGATTTTGTTGTGCAAACGACCGGCAGTATCTATGATTACCACATCGGCATTGTTTGCTTTTGCCGAACTCAGCGTATCAAAAGCTACCGATGCGGGATCGGCACCCATCTTTTGTTTTACCACGGGCACTCCCACACGTTTACCCCAGATATCAAGCTGTTCCACAGCTGCAGCACGGAAGGTATCGGCTGCACCAAGATATACCGACAGCCCATTTTGTTTGAATTGGTAGGCCAGCTTTCCGATGGTAGTAGTCTTCCCCACCCCGTTCACCCCGACAACCATAATAACGTATGGCTTTTTATCCTCAGGAACGGTAAACTCGGCCGTATCGTCCGAATTGTTCTCGGTAAGCAGCTCGGCTATCTCTTCACGAAGGATTCTCGTAAGTTCATCCGTTCCCACATACTTGTCGCGGGCAACACGTTCTTCTATCCGGTCAATTATTTTCAGTGTAGTGTCCACGCCTACATCCGAAGTAACAAGTATCTCTTCCAGTTCATCAAGTACATCGTCGTCCACCCTCGATTTTCCGGTAACGGCGCGGGTTAATTTAGAAAAAATATTTTCCTTGGTTTTTTCCAGTCCCTGATCTAACGTCTCTTTCTTTTTCTTCGAAAATATATCGAACAATCCCATAATTGCGTAATTTTTACTTTTTCAATTCCCTTACGGAAGCATATTCCCAAACTCCCGCAATATCGTACAAATCTACAAAATAGTCAATAAAAAACTTCCCCACAAGTTCTTGCAGGGAAGTTTTTACATATTTTTAACGGATTTATTTTTTAAAAAAATCTTGTACTCGATCGTTCAGGACCATTTCTTCCTTGAAAGTATAAGCTCCTGTTTTTTCAGATTTCACCATTTTGATCACTTTCGTGTGGCTGCGTCCTGTTGTTGAAGTTTTATCGCGGAATCCTGCGACTGCTTTCTTTGCCATAATTCACTCCTTTTATTTAATTTCTTTATGAACGGTCATTTTCTTCAGGATGGGGTTGTATTTTTTCAACTCCAATCTTTCGGTCGTATTCTTCCTGTTCTTCGTAGTAATATATCTCGAAGTTCCGGGCATTCCGCTTTCTTTATGTTCGGTACATTCTAAAATTACCTGAACCCTGTTTCCTTTTGCTTTTTTCGACATTGTTCTTTTCTCCTGATAATTAAGCGTTTAAATACCCCTTTTCAGCTGCCTGTTTCAAAGCGGCATCCAATCCTATTTTATTAACGGTGCGTAAACCTGAAGCAGAAATATTCAGGCTAATCCAGCAATCCTCTTCTACCCAATAGAATTTCTTTCTGAACAAATTAACGTTGAATTTACGTTTTGTTCTTCTGTTGGAGTGAGAAACGTTGTTTCCAACCATTGCTCTTTTTCCGGTTATTTGACAAATCTTAGACATTGCTATATAGTATTTTATTGATTTCTATGAATATTCAGCTGTATTTCCGACAAATCAGGGCGCAAAATTAACCATAAAAAATGTATTTACCAAAAATTCCGGAAAATAAATTTCGCATAAATCCGATCAGTTTTTTCGCTCAACCTTCATAAGTTACGATCACCAACATATACAGCCAAATGTAAGACATATAAATGTTTTGTGAGGTACCTATTTTTTATTTGTCGAGATTAAAAATTTTACTCAAATTATTATACAACTCATTCAGGTAAAACAATGTACTTTTCTGAGTGTTCGTCTTAAACTCTTTATCGAGGCCCGATACGGCAGAAATTGCTGTAGAGGTAATTGTTTCTTCCGCAGTAAATGTTTTGGGGAAAAGCGAAGATTTTGGAGACTGGTCGTTTTGATAAGTAATATCCCTCACCACTAACATACAGCCGGCATTGGTTATGGTAGCATCGAAACGATAATTCATAATCACCTTTTCACGCACCCCATTGCTGTCCTGAGGCAACAAAAGCTCTATTTTGGATCCTACAGTTATGCTTTTTGCCTTATCGTCAAAGCGTATGCCCGACAATAAAGGATTACCCGCATAGTTGTCTTTCCCCCATTTGTAGAGCAAAGCATATCGTTGATCAGCAGTAAGTCCCTGATCGATATGTATAAATTGTTGAAACACAACCTTTCCATTCACAACCGGAACAGTAGTGAAAACAGATTGGGCCTTTACCTGGATCAGCGCAGAAGCGAATATCAATACTGTAAAAATAATTTTCCTCATTACTTAAGCTTTAGTTTTTTGTATAAATTTCACTTTAAACAATGTATATGACTACAAACTTAAGGAAAAGATTAATGAGCAGCAAGCGGTTTGTAGAAAAATTATCCAATTTATTTTATTTATCGCTCAAAAACCATTACTTTTGCATCTCGAAATTTTGATAACATAATTTTAGGATAAATAATGTCAAAAGAACATAAGAAAGCTACGGCTGAGAAGGGTTTTGAAAATATTGGAGAAGCATTATCTTCATCAGAACACTTCATCGAAAAAAATCAAAAGACCATTCTATGGGCGCTTTTAGCAATTGTTGCAGTGGTTGGAGGGATCATTGCCTTCAACTACATGTATAAAAACCCAAGAAACGAAAAAGCGCAGGCAGCTATCTTCAAAGGTGAACGATTCTTTCAGAACCAGGAAGACTCTATCGCACTTTTCGGAAACGGCAACGATTATATCGGTTTCGAAAACATAATGAAAGAGTTCAGCGGCACCAAAACAGCTAACCTTGCCCGTGCTTACGCCGGAATCAGTTACAGCAGGTTGGGGAACAACGAAAAGGCGTTGAAATACCTAAATGAATTCAAAGGCAGCGATTTGTTGATCACTCCGGCTATTGAAGGCGCCATAGGTGATGTTTATATGAATATGGGCAATACCGATAAAGCCATTTCTCACTTCAACAACGCGGCAAAAGAAGCTAACGACGAAATGTTAAGTCCCATTTATTACAATAAAGCAGGATTCGCATACTTGTCCGCCAAAAACTACACCAAGGCCATCGAAACATTCCGGATGATCAAGGAGAAATACATCAACTCTCCCCAGGGACAGGAAGCAGATAAATACATCGAAGCTGCCAAGCTTCAAGAATCAGGAAATTAATTGACATGGCTACTGAATTACAAAATCTGTCGTCATACGATCCCGGGGCCACACCAAGTGGTGAAGGGAAAAAGATTGGTATTGTTGTTTCGGAATGGAACAAACCCGTTACCGGGAATTTACTGGATGGCGCCATTGGAACATTGCTGAAATTTGGCGTTAAACGGAGCGACATCGTGGTTGAACATGTTCCCGGAAGTTTTGAACTCACCTTCGGAGCGAAAAAATTGATAGAAAAAAATAACCTTGACAGCGTTATCGTAATCGGATGCGTTATCCAGGGCGAAACGCCTCACTTCACGTTCGTTTGCAACAGCGTCACACAAGGGGTTACCGATTTAAATATTCTTCACAACATTCCCGTGATCTTCGGATTACTGACAACCAACACGTTGGAGCAAGCGAAAGCGCGCGCGGGAGGAAGACACGGGAACAAAGGCGATGAAGCTGCAATCACCGCATTAAAGATGATTGCACTCAACGAAAAATACAAATAATCCGGGGGCAGTTACCAGAGTGGCCAAATGGGGCTGACTGTAACTCAGCTGGCTTACGCCTTCGGTGGTTCGAATCCATCACTGCCCACACAAAATAATTCTACATTCATAATTAAGAATGCAGAATTATGAATGTAGAATTATGAATTGATTTTTGCGGAAGTAGCTCAGTCGATAGAGCATTAGCCTTCCAAGCTGAGGGTCGCGGGTTTGAGTCCCGTCTTCCGCTCTAAAAAGAAGTAGCTGTCAAATAGTTACTTCTTTTTTTCTCTCAAGGTAACAGTGACAACCGATAAGCAACATATGCCTGCGATCCGCGATTTTACGCAGGGTGGTATTTTTCGTCAACTTATCACCTTGGCGATGCCGTTGATGGCTGTCAGCTTTATCCAGATGACCTATAACATGGTTGACATCATCTGGATTGGCCGTCTGGGCAGTAAATCGGTTGCGGCCGTGGGGACGGTGGGAATGCTGATGTGGATGATGAACTCTTTCGCGCTCCTTTCCAAGGTGAGCGCCGAAGTTTCCATCGGACAATCCATCGGTGTAAAAAGGATGGATAAGGCTATGCTTTATGCTTCACATACCACCACTATAGCCATTATTTTGGGTTTGTTTTTTGCCATTTTCTTTTTCCTTTTTCCCCAACTCATCCTTTCGTTTTTCCGGCTGGAAGCCGATATTACGTTGGAGGCGATCAATTACCTGAGAATTATTTCTTTTTGTGTGCCTTTTATGTTTCTGATCCTGAATTTTTCGGGAATTTATATCGGCACAGGGAGAAGCGATATTCCTTTCTATTTTAATGCAACAGGGTTAATTTTAAATATTATGCTCGACCCGCTTTTTATTTTCGGTTTCGGATTCATTCCAAGAATGGGATCGCAAGGCGCGGCGTTAGCCACCACACTTTCGCAGGTAGTGGTATCTATCCTGTTTATCCGCCACTTACGAAGGAAGAACGGCGTTTTAGGGCAGTTTGCATTCTGGATAAAACTCCGGAAAAGCTACACGCTCAATATTCTGAAGCTTGGAGTTCCCGTAGCCGCCATGAATGTTTATTTTTCCATCATCAATATGAACCTCACCCGCATAGCTTCCATCCACGGAGGACATTTGGGCGTTACCAGCCAAACCACAGGCGGACAAATAGAAGGAATTACGTGGAACACATCGCAGGGATTTGCAACGGCGCTGGGAAGTTTTGTGGCGCAAAACTTTGCCGCAGGCAAGATGGAGAGGGCACGGTATGCTTATCGATATACCCTGATGACTATGGTCTCTTTGGGACTTATTGTAACCGCATCGTTCATGTTGTTTGGCAGTGAGATCTTCTCGGTTTTCATCCCCGAGAGAGCCGCCTATCTGGCCGGCGGCGATTATCTGTTTATTATTGGCATATCACAGATTTTTATGATGCTGGAGCTTACCACGCAAGGGATGTTCAACGGGATTGGCAAGACTTCTCCTCCAGCCGTTGTAAGCATCGTTTTCAACACTTTACGCGTTCCGCTTGCTATATTCCTGGCTTCAGTCATCGGCGTCAACGGCGTTTGGTGGGCCATCTCTATCACATCTGTGATAAAAGGGATTTGCTCGGCAATGTGGTATTATTTTTCACAGCGAAAACAGAGGTAACCTGTGGTAAAGAGATTTGTTTTATTCAGCTATCCTGACTATATTTGCGGATGGCAATAGTGCCAGGACAACCGGCTTAAAACATAAAATCATGGAAGTAGCTGTTTGGGACACTTATGTAACAAAAAGAGACGGAAAAGTAATGCATTTCGATATCATTGTTCCGGCGGATTTAAAAGATGAAAACGTGATTTACAATTACGGGAAAGAATACCTTAAAACAAAGGGACAGGAAGGACAACCACTCACATCCAAAGAAAGCAAGTATTGCCATACGGAAAAAATAAAACTCCGGTGGGAAGCCGATATCCGGGAAAAAGGATATTATATTCACGAAATGGAAAATTGTAATTAACCGTCAGGGAGGCCAGCTGCCTCTCCGGAAAGAATATCGAATAAAAATAAACAAAACTAGGGTAATTTTCGTTCTTCGTATAGATTTATCAACTACGATATAACAACAGAAGAGATGAAAAAACTGATTATAATGCGGCACGGCAAATCATCCTGGGACGATGAGTATTTGGATGATTATGACCGCCCCTTGAGCGAGGGGGGTAAGAAAAATGTTGCCGGGATGGGGGCTTTCCTGCTTCAGAAATCCGGAATGCCGGAACTGATCCTCTCTTCTCCGGCCAAACGCGCATATACAACAGCCGTTATTGCCGCCGAAAATATGGGTTATCCGGAAGAGAAAATAGAGACCGACAAAGAACTATATTTGGCCTGGGTAGATGAAATTTCACAATGTATATCAAAAATCCCCAACAAGATCAGCCATTGCCTTATCGTTGGCCATAATCCGGGATTGACCCACCTGCTCAACCACTTCGGCGTAAGGCTTGATAACCTGCCTACAGCATCGGCTGCCTGTCTGGAATTCGACGCCTCAACATGGGAAGAGATATCGCCGGAAAACGTCCGTTTTCAATGGTTGAAACTGGCAAGGGAGCTATAAGCGCGCAATTGAATCATAGTCCCGGTAAAAACAACCCTATATCGTTTACCGGCAGATTAAAATGGTTGGCCACATAAGAATTGACCATTTTTCCGGAAAATATATAAAATCCGGAGGCAAATCCCCTGTCGAAACGGGCAAACTGTCCTACTCCCCCGGTATCGGCCATTGCCGTGAACATCGAAATAAAAATATTGCTCAATGCAATGGATGCCGTACGTGCCACGCGCGAACTCACGCTCAATTCACAAAAATGCAAAATACCGAACCGTTCAAAAATCTGGGGGTGGTCGGGCAGACACGCCTCCATCGTAGTTTCGAAACAGCCTCCGTGCGACATCCTTAGATCGATAATGAGCGACCCTTTTTTCATTTCGCGGATTAGATCGGCGGAAATGCGGTACAAATGCGTTTTATTTATATATTGCATGGCACCGATTACCACATCGGCAGAACGAAAAACATTGCGCAACACATTCGGTTGCAAGGTGGAAGTAAACACCATCCGTCCCAATTCATGCTGGATTTTTCTGAGTTTATTAATATCGTTATCAAAGACCTTCACCGTAGCACCCAATGCCAGTGCCGCACGTGCAGCTACAGTTCCCGCAACGCCGGCCCCGATAATTACCACCTCGGTAGGTGAAATTCCCGGGACACCGCCCAGTAAAATACCTTTTCCGCCGTGCGCACTGCTGAGCAACTCGGATGCAACAGAAATGGAGTATGCTCCTTCAATTTCACTGATAGCGGTCACAAAAGGTGAAATCTGGTTATCGTCATGAATCAATTCATAGGCCAACGCGTTTATACGTTTCTCTTGCATTAGTTCAAGCGTTTCCGATGAAATCAGGTGCAGCTGCAAAAACGAAAATACACTGCTGCGCGGTTTCATCATCGATACTTCATCGAAGGTAGGCGGCGAGATCTTCAGAATGATGTCGGCCTGAAAAACGTCTGCTTTCGATTCTACAACCTGAGCTCCTGAATCGGCATAATACCGGTCGGAATAATTAATGGCCAGCCCTGCACCAGACTCAATAACCACCTCATAACCAGACTCAACGAGCAAAGCAGTTGCTTCCGGGGTGATCGCGAGCCTCTTTTCCACTTTCTGATTCTCTTTCGGAATACCGATAACGAGCGATACGTTCTGTCTGTCTGCTTTCAACAGCAATTCACGAACAACAAATTGCGTGCTTCTTAAGGGTTCGTATATCATTTTTGCAGTTTTTTTATTTCGTTAGCAATCCTGTCAACTGTCAGGTAAACATCTCCTCTTGTGATCAAATGATCGGTTTTGCAGACAATCCGCGCCTGTTTGTAAAACTTCTCCCTCTCCAACAAATGGCTGGCAATAAATGATGTCAGCTCCTCCCCGGACTTTCCGGAGACTACGGGCCGGACTGTTTTCGAAGCTCGTAACCTGGCTGCCAGTTCTTCGGGCTCAGCATGAATATACACGGTAATTCCTGTCCGGTTCATTAACCCGATATTATCAAAAAAACAAGGAGCTCCCCCCCCTGTGGAAATCACCACATTCTCTATCTCTGAAACCTCTTTGAGCGATTTTTGTTCAATTGAGCGGAATTCACTTTCACCCCATTCAGCAAAAATCTCAGGCACGGTTTTGTGGTATTTGCTTTCGATAAACTTATCCAAATCGATAAAACCGATATCGAAGGACTTGGCCAGTTTCTTACCGACAGTAGTTTTCCCCACACCCATATATCCAATCAAATAGATCCTAACCATATTACCCTTAATATTTTTCTACAACAAAGGCGCAAACAAGCGCATCAACGATTCTACAAACCTGAGCCTCTTCGGCCTCTTCATCCACTCACGCAGGGAAATAATCTGAGAAAAGCGCTGATCTTCGACAAAAATATCAATGGCTTTTTCTGCCACCTCGTGATCGTAAATAAAAGCCTCCACCTCAAAATTGTGTTCAAAACTGCGCGAATCGAAATTCACCGATCCGATCAGCGTAAGTGAATCATCAAAAACCATCAGTTTAGAGTGCAGAAATCCTTTTTCGTACATATACACTTTCACGCCACTCTCCAGCATCTCCTTCACGAATGAGCGCGATGCCAGTTGCACCAAAGGCACATCCGATTTTTTTGAAATCATCAGCCGCACGTCCAACCCGCGAATGGCAGCTGCCTGCAGGGCCTCTATCATTGATTCGGGCGGAATAAAATAGGGTGTTTGTATGAAGATACTTTTCTGCGCATCGTAAATGGCTTGCAGGATACCGTGCGAAATCTCTCTTTCTTCACGAAACGGCCCGCTGTTGACCGTTTGCATGCATATGTTCCCGAAACCGGGAAGCTCGGGAAAATATTTTCTCGACGTGATCAGTGTCTGGCTCACCACAAACCAATCAATAAGAAAAATCGACTGCAATCCCTGCACCCCTTTACCCTCAATACGCGCATGAGTATCGCGCCAAATTCCCCATTTAAAGCCCTCAATATACCTGTCGGCAATGTTCATGCCGCCCACATAACCGATCTGGCCGTCAATGACAATGATTTTTCGATGATTCCTGTAATTCAACCGCGAAGTAATTTTGGGCAGTGCTGCTTTGAGAAAAGGTTCCGCTTCGATGCCGGCCTTACGCAATTCCTCAAAGAATGCCTTTTTCGTTTTGCGCGAACCAAAACCATCGTAAATAATCCGTACTTCAACGCCTTCGAGCGATTTCTTAATCAGTGCATCCCTGACTTTTATGCCTATTTTATCATCCCCAAACACATAATATTCCACGTGAATATGCTGTCTGGCCTGTTCAATATCGCGAAGCAAGTCTTCGAATTTATCTACGGCATTGGTATAAAACCGGACATCGTTTCCACCGAGCAACGGAGTATGGTCAAGGTTTTTCAGCAAACGGATTAAACTCACATGTTCTTCAGGATAAACAAACTCCTCCAGCGTGCCTATTTCGTCCAACGGACGTTTCTTGAGTTTGCTGTACATCCGTTTGGTGATGAACTGTTTTTTGGTAAAATCCTGGCCAAAAATGAGGTACCAGACCAATCCCACAAAAGGCAAAAACACCAGCACCATTACCCACGAAAGTGTTTTGATGGGGTTTCTGTTCTCAGAAATCACCACAATCACCACACTGATGATGGTTAAAGCGTAAAGAATTTCGAGAATAAGCATCAAGGCACTGTTCATAATTATTCGATTGTAATTTAGTTGATATTCGATTGAAATTCAATAGACATTCAGTTGTATAGTTGAACAGTTCAACGCTAGTGAGCGAATTATCGGTATTTTCCTTCGTTCATATCTTCCAGGATATTCAGGTAAGACTGGTACCGGCTCTGACTGATATATCGGTTTTCTACCGCTTTTATCACGGCACAATCGGGTTCGTTCAGATGCAGGCAGTTATAAAATTTGCATTTCGACGAAATCCTGAAGATCTCGGGGAAATAGTGTGAAACTTCTGCTGTAGTCATATCAATGGTTCCAAAGCCCTTGATTCCCGGTGTGTCGATAACGAAACCTCCATTTTCCAGTTCAATCATTTCCGAGAAAGTAGTGGTATGCATCCCTTTACTGTGGTAATCCGATATTTTTCCTACTTTGCGCGTTGTGGTCGTGTCTCGTTGTAACATATTTACCATACTCGATTTTCCCACACCGGAATGCCCTGCGAGCAATGTGTTTTTTCCACAAACGAGCTCCCGCACTTCATCCATCCCTTCTCCTGTTATCACCGAAGTTTTAATGCATTTATACCCGATGGTGGAATACAAATGAATTAAACCATCAACATATTCCAGGTCTTCATTATCGTAAATATCCGTTTTATTGAAAACAAGATAAACGGGAACGCTGTACGCCTCTGCAGTAACCAAAAACCGGTCGATAAACACAGTGGTTGTTTCCGGAAGCCGGACCGTTACACACAGAAGGGCCATATCTATATTGGCCGCAAGAATATGCGAGTGTTTGGAAAGGTTAGACGCCCTACGGACAATATAATTTTTACGGTCTTCAATATCGGTTATATACGCCGTCCCATCAGGATTTGTATCGATTTTCACCCTATCCCCCACTACCACCGGGCTCGTGCTCCGGATTCCTTTAAGGCGGAAATTTCCTTTTGCCAGGCAAGACATATCCGTTCCCTCATCCGTCCTTACCAGATAGTTATTGCCCGTATTTCTGATAACTAACCCCCACATTTATACGGTAAGTATTTCTTTCTCTTTCTCGGCAAATTTATCGTCAATTTTTTTGATGTATTTATCGTGAAGTTTTTGCAGTTCGTTTTCTACGTCTTTTCCCACATCCTCCGGGAGTCCCTCTTTCACAGCCTTTTTCACATCATCGATACCTTCGCGGCGTGAATTTCTGATACTGATTTTGGCATCTTCCGATTCTTGCTTGGTTTGTTTCACAAGTTGCTTACGGCGCTCTTCGGTGAGCGGGGGGATTCCCAAACGGATAACCTCGCCGTTGTTTTCGGGAGTAATTCCCACATCGGAATCCATGATAGCTTTTTCAACTACTTTCAACATATTTTTTTCCCACGGTTGAACCAGGATGGTTTTGGCATCGGGAGTAGAGATCGACGATACGTTCGACAAAGGAACGTGGCTGCCGTAATACTCTACCCTCACTCCGTCGAGAATACGCACATTAGCTCTTCCTGCACGAATACGTGCAAAAGTTTCTTCAAGGAATTCCAATGTCATTTGCATCTTTTCCTCGGCATCTTTTTTAATTGATGAGATATCCATATTTTTTTGTTTGATGTTATGTAGGCAAAAATAGTGAAAATAATCGTAAATTCATCACACGTGCACCAAAGTTCCTATATTCTCTCCGGAGAGCACCTTCTTCAGGTTCCCGTAGGTATCCATATCGAAGACAACTATGGAGAGATTGTTTTGCTTGCACATTGTAGTTGCCGTAAGATCCATCACTTTAAGGCCCCGATCGTAAACTTCGTCGAATGAGATCGTATCGAATTTGGTTGCCGACGGGTCTTTCTCGGGATCGGCAGTGTAAACGCCGTCAACACGTGTGCCCTTGAACATGGCGTCGGCTTCAATCTCTATTCCGCGCAGGGCGGAAGCGGTATCGGTTGTAAAAAACGGATTTCCCGTTCCTCCGGAAAGGATAGCCACCTCTCCGTTTTGCATCGATTCAATCGCCCGCCATTTGGAATAAAGCTCGCCGACGGGTTCCATGCGTATGGAGGTGTAAACCCTGTTTTTCTGGCCGATGGCCGATAATGCAGAACTCAAAGCCAGGCTATTGATAACGGTGGCCAGCATTCCCATCTGGTCGCCTTTCACCCGGTCGAACCCTTTTTGCAAGCCGCTCAACCCCCGGAAGATGTTCCCGCCGCCGATAACTATCCCGATCTGCACGCCCATTTGTGCGGCCTCTTTTATTTGCCCGGCATATTCGTTCAGCCGGACTTCATCTATCCCGTACCCCTTTTCTCCCGTCAGCGATTCTCCACTGAGTTTCAATAAAATCCTGTTGTATTTCATATTTTAAAATCTATCCATTTTCTAATACTATTGAACTTTCGCAAGTCATAAGATTGTGACTAAATCGTTCATCGCGAGCTATGGATATCCCGTAAAACATCCAAAGGCATCTGTTTTAGCCGCATGCACTGTTTGAGAAAACATGCGAAAGTTGAAATTATATAAACTGCACCTCTTTAAACGCATATATTCGTTCTTCGTTTGTGTCGAGTGTTCTTAAGACCAGATGGCCCGACGGAAGCACGTTGTCGATTTCTGCCTGAAACCTACCGTTGGCATCTTCGTACCAGTAATAACCGTTCGCCCGATACAGATCGAGCATATATTCATCTTCGATAACCTGCTTTTCTCCTTGTTGTAAACTCCTGTACAACAGGAAAAATTCTTTTAACAGCAAATCCAGGATATAGTTTTTATCCTGCTCAGTTGCCGTAATTTGCCTCAACGAAACAGGATTAGGCAGTTCTACCGGAAAGATTTGTTGGTTGAGATTCAAGCCGATTCCGATGATGGAATTTTCAATAATCTTTCCCTGCAAACTGTTTTCTATGAGAATGCCGGCAATTTTCCTCTCCTTCCAATAAATATCGTTGGGCCATTTAATCCGGATATCATCTGCAAACTGGTCCAAGGTGTTTTTTATGGCCAGCGAAACCATCCGGGAGATTATAAACTGCTCATTGGCAGGAATCCCTGTCGGATAAATCAAAAGGCTGAAAAGTAAATTATCCCCTTTGTCCGAATACCAGCTGTTGCCCACTTGCCCACGGCCTGCCGTCTGAAAATCAGCCACCACAACGGAACCCTCTTCCAGATGCTGTGATTTTAGAAGATCCCTCAGGTAAGAATTTGTCGATTCCGTTTCCTCCAACCGTATAATTTGCCTGTCGTTACTCAACTGTTCCATAGTACTCTTTTTGCTTTATTTTGGGTAGTTTTTTTACTACTTCTTCCACCGAATGCCGGATCCATTTTCTCAATTCCTCATCCGGCATTTCACCTGTTATATAAATAGTGTTCCAATACGTTTTGTTCATATGAAAAGCAGGCTCTACACAGCTATATTTTTCACGTAATTGAACGGCTTTTTCCGGTTCGCATTTAAGCGCGACAGACAGCCTTGCAGCATCCAGCGGGATAAGGGCGAACATTTTGTTGCATACTTTCATCACCAGCGTAACATCATCAAACGGCGTAGTTGCTTCAGCACCCGGAATGGACAGACAATAGTTGTAAAGTTCTTCTATATTCATATTTATTTAGATAACAGAACCGGACAACACCTACAAAAAGGGCAAAAAAGCGTCATCGATATGCTCCAATTCAAATTTCCTTCCATTCCAAACCAAGCCGATAATATCAAACCGGGCGGGTTTATCAATATCATTTTTAATCAGATAATGATCGGCAGCATCCATCATTCTGCGCATCCGGCGTTTATCCACAAAACCCACCGGATCTCCCCATTGTACAGACGTTCTCGTCTTCACTTCAATAAAAACGATGAACTCTTCATCCTCTGCAATAATATCAATCTCATAGCCGTAAAGCCTCCAGTTCCGGCAGACAATTTTGTAATCTTTCGATTCCAGATATCTTACGGCCTCCTCCTCGCCCCTTTTACCTAACTCATTATGTTGTGCCATATTTTAACCCGAAGATACTTAGAAATACAAATTTATGCAATATTCTTTTCTTTCGTGTTAAAATATTTTGTTTTTTTGTATCTGGAAAGGATTTACGGAATTTTTCCGAATAAATTCTTCAGCAAGGAAGGAATGAGAACAACTAAAATGTACAAATTAAAAGGGCACCCCACTCCACGATCGAAAAAAGCTGAGTTTACGCTTAGCGACGAAGAATACGATGTTATTAATTTCTATTTGAAGAAATACAAAATTACCAATCGTTCCCGATGGTTCAGGGAAACCATTATTAATCACATTCTCAAAAATATGGATATGGACTACCCCACCCTTTTTGAAGAAAATGAAATGAGGAGGTAAGATATGCCGGACGACACTTATTTTATGCGGCAAGCGCTGATTGAAGCGCAAAAAGCCTTCAACGAAGGCGAGGTACCGGTTGGTGCGGTCATAGTTGCCAACAATCGGATTATCGTCCGGGCACACAATTTAGTGGAGACGCTCAACGATGTTACCGCACATGCCGAAATGCAGGCAATAACTGCAGCCGCCAACGTTTTGGGAGGAAAGTACCTGGTCGGTTGTACACTTTTCGTCACCATTGAGCCCTGCCCGATGTGCGCCGGTGCCCTGGGCTGGTCGCAACTCTCCCGGATTGTTTATGGCGCTGGCGACGAAAAACGCGGTTTTTCTAAATTTGCAGCCGGTGTTTTGCATCCTAAAACTACCGTTTCGTCAGGGATTTTAGATGAGGAATGCGCTGCGTTAATGAAAAAGTTTTTTGAAAGGAAAAGGGAATCGTAAGTCCTGTTTGGAAACTGTTTAATTTTCTTACGAAAGACGTAAATAAAAGATCTTCGCCTTTAAACAGTTTCTTACTAAACTTTCGCAAGTTATATGATTGCGACTAAATCATCGTCTGACGATATTTTACGACCCATCCTCGCTCACGTCACTAAAAGAGTAGAACTCGCTTCGCTTTGGACAGCTACTCTTTTTTACGTTCATCGTGAGCTATGGGTACCCCGTAAAATAGCTAAAAGGCCTCTGCTTTAGTCGCATGAGCTATCCGAAAAAAATATGCGAAAGTTAAATTTCTTAGTTAAATTTTTCCAAATAGCCGATCCGTAAAAACTTTCCTGCTCAATTTCTTGTTCAAACGGGAGAATTAAGAATGTGTTTTGAATTTTTTTATGTACTGTTCTTCAGTCATTTTTTGATGGATTTGGATTTTCGTTTTGCATCGTATAGCGGGCTATACGGAAGAAAGGAAAGTTCAAGGACGCGAAAAAGGGCACAAAACAGCATAAAAGAGAGAAGTAAAAACATATTCGTAAAATTCAAAACACTTTCTAACATTTTAAAAAATTATTATGAGCAAGAAGAAAATCGCTGTCTTGGTAGGCAGCTTAAGAAAAGAATCTTTTAACAAAAAGATAGCCAACCAACTGATCAAGTTAGCTCCAGATTCTTTAGAACTGGAAATCGTGCCAATAGGACAATTACCTTATTACAATGAGGATCTCGAGCAAAACCCTCCAACGGAGTATGTTGATTTTCGTAAAAAAATAAAATCTGTCGACGGATTTCTATTTGTTACACCCGAATATAACCGGTCGATTCCCGGTGCTCTGAAAAATGCTTTCGATGTAGGTTCAAGACCTTACGGACAAAGTGTCTGGAACGGAAAACCTGGAGCGGTTGTCAGCGTATCGATAGGCGCCCTCGGTGCCTTCGGAGCCAATCATATCGTACGCCAATCGATGGTGCATCTGAATGTTCCCATGATGCAGCAACCGGAAGCTTATATAGGAAGCGCCCATACTCTTTTCGACGAAAAGGGAAATCTCCTTAGCGAAGATACGCGCCATTTCCTCAAAAATTATATGGATGCTTATGCCTCTTGGGTAAACAACTTCTAATCAACTCCAACTCCGGTTAAGGAGCTAGAGGATTGTAAGATGAATCTGTAAAATTCACTTTATATTTACGAGGAGGAGTAGCAGCCTCATCTTTTTCTATAGAGGCGAACAATATATAGTTTTTCCCGCGCTCGAGGCTTTTTGTGATATTCTTGCTGACATTAGTCACACCTGTTATTATATTTCCCGGACTTTCTAACGAAACCAAGAGTAAATTGAATGTAGAGATATCTGTTTTTGGAACAAACCAAAGGTAGTATGTCCCTACACTACCCGACGCAAGCGTGGGCGAAGGTAGGAAAAACGTCAATGTATATGAAAACTTTTCGTTTCCGTCTACATAGTTACCTGTCGCCATATCAAATTGTGCTCCGCCACCCCCTTCTAAACGATTAATGATCCAATTCTGAGTCGGATTGGATTGGAGAGCAAGTGAATGCAAGTCGTCAATTTCGGTGGCGCCTACATTCTTCAGGTGAAGGGTCATCATCGATCCCAAATGCTGAAAAGAAAGCGATATAGAAGTCGTTTCAGGAGTAATATTTTTTTTGGTCCATAATGAGAAAACAGTGGCCTGATCAGCTAATGTAGCTTTATACTCATACTGTAGCGTTGGAAGAATAGCTATGGTCGGAGTGGTATTATCCAATACACTTCCTGAAGATATTCCACTTTTCCTGCCGCTTCGGTAAGCGTAAAGGGTGTACGGGTTGGCTGGATCAATTCCTCCGGGAACAGTTACGTCAAAAAAGGCCGTTTTTTTATCCTCGCTTACACTGGAAACAAGGGTGTTACCTTTGACCTTGATTTCACCCTGTTCAAAGCAAAATTGAATTTCATCATTCACTTCCCACCTGAATCCAATGGTTTTCATTACTGTAGCTCCATATTCTTCGAGAAAGGCGCGCGTCCCGGCCGGCTCATCAAATGAAGCTGTAATGTGTAACAACGGCTTGTCCGGCTCAACCGTTTGAACGTTCTCGCTTAAGTCAACTATATCGTTGCCGGTGCAGCCAGCTACAATGAGAGCAATAGCTGCGAAGAAAAAAGATTTGAATTTCATAATTAAATAGTTTTTGCTGTTAGGTTTAAAGTTCACTCGGACCCATCTCTCCGCCATTACCGCCACTTCCTAAGAAGTTCTGCTCTATTTCAATATCGATAACTTCGATATCGGGTGCGATATACGTTCCCGACACGTCTTGTACGGAAAGAGAAACCCCTTTCTGTATAATCTGTGATTTTTTTCGCAAATTTTTGTGCATAAAATAAGTTTTTAGTGAATTTATAAAATAATTAAACAATGAATAGCCTTCAGCCATTTCGTGACGGTAAAAATAGTACGGAACCCGGTTGAGATGTTAGGACTAAATGAACATTTTTTTGTATTTTCGGATTGATTTTAATGTTAAATTATAACTATACGAGCATATAAAATGCACAATATACTATATATGTGCTAGTTACAATTAAAATGTTTTTTCTGAAAAATGGTATGAAAAATTAATTTATTGGGAATATCCGGTAACGGATAATGCGAGCAGGATTGCAACTAAATCGTTCACTGAAAGAGTAGAACTCGCTTCGCTTTGGACAACTACTCTTTTTTACGTTTATCGTGAGCTATGGGTACCCCGTAAAACATCTATAAACTTCTGCTTTAGCCGCATGCACTAACCAAGAAAACATGCGAAAGTTGAATATATATTATATATTAATTGGGAAATTAAACTTTCAAAAACACCTTCTTTTTATACAAAACGTAAAGGAAGGCCCAGCCAATAATCACGTAACCGATGGCCATGATAAAAGGTGCCCAAGCTTCGGGGAACAGGCCGGCAAGCCCGCTGAAGAAAAATTTATTTGCGTTGCCCCACCCTATTATCCGGTTTGCCAAATAAATGGTTATGGGGTTCATTCCTATCACTACAAAGAAAAAAGCCCATTTCTGAAACTTCCACACGTCGATAACCAGGTAAAAAACAGCGAGCAACAGCATACTCAATCCACCTACCCAGCAAACGAACGAGCTCGACCACAGGTTCTTGTTGATCGGGAAAGCAAGATTCCATACCTGCCCGACAATCATCAGCAAAACGGCTGCTACTACAAGGTACAACACCTTCTTCATCGGTTTCAGCTTAGTCATCAAGAACTCTCCGGTAAGCATGCCGAGAAGCGCTGTGCCGACAGCTGCGATGGTCGGCAACACTCCTTCGTTATCTCCTATTTCATAACAACAGAATCTGCCCGGCAATAAAATCCGGTCGATATAACTGGAAATATTTCCTCTCATAGAATAATGATCCGGATCTCCGAAGTCGGGCGCTTTGAAAAAGACAAACAATAACCAATAGAAAACCAGGAGCCCGCTGAACCAGAGAAACCGGATTTTCGTATTTTTGGTATTCATAAACAGCAGTGCTCCAAACATCCACGCCAATCCGATTCGCCCAAGGACGCTTGCATAGCGCATATTTGCAAAATCAAAACTGAAACCGTTGTTGTAGATAATCCCGATCAAAACCAAGAGTAATCCTCTTTTAAAAATATGCCTGTATAGTGATTTCCGCCCCCCATCGACACTCAAGCGTTTTTTAGCCGAAAACGGAAAAGAGACGCCGGCAATAAAGAGAAACAACGGGAAAATCATATCGTATGCGTGGAATCCGTGCCACTCCACGTGCGTCATTTGGTTGGCCCACCATTGCAATGCGGGGAGACCGGTTAGCGATCCGAGCAAAATAAAAACTTCCTCTGCTCCCATGATCCAAAACATATCGAACCCACGAAGGGCATCCAATGATTTCAACCTTTCCGGTTGTTGTTTTTCCAATTTTTCCTCCATATTATTGTTATTTACTGTTTATCAGGTGTGATGCCATGTACTCTAATGCAACTTGGACTGTATTTATTATCTGGAAGCTTTATCAAATATCTTTTTTTCGATAATTTATCCACCTTTAACTACAACGATTCCCATTTGACAAAGGAACCGATTGGTTGTAGCTGTCTCAAAATCAGACGTGAGCCCACCGGAGTTGATTCCGGAACCCAATTACTATACGGATTACACGCCTGAGAGACTTCGCCATATATTCAACTTGTTTGGGTATCGCAAATATAAACAATCTTTCAATGATATCACGCTCATGCGTGATGATTTTTCAGGAGAAGCGCAATTTTAATATTTGGCATATTACACAAATTTAAATTATGATCTTACTTGCATGATTGTAATATTACAACTATCTTTGAGGCGTCAATTAAAGCAAGCGCTCAATGAAAATTTGGAAAGTAAAAGAAATGATTTCGTACATCAAAGCTGATGGCTGGATGTTTATACGACAAAAAGGGAGCCACAGACAATACAGACATCCAACAAAGAGCGGAACGGTGACAATACCTGGAAAGTTTAGCGATGATTTGCCACCAAACACGGCAAAAAGCATTTTAAAACAGACAGGGCTTATATGATTCCCGCCTTTTATTCTCACTTTTAAAACTTGATAATATGAATAAAGTAACTGTTAATGTTGAAATTACGAATAACAATTATTCGGCATACATAGATGCGTTGCCCGGGTGTGTAGCTACAGGTGCAACTTTTGAGGAATTGCAGAAAAATATGAAAGATGCGATTATTTTTCATTTGGATACTTCGCGCGAATTTGGGGATGAAATTGCTGATGTTTTTTCCAGTGATTTTGACTTGATTTATAAATTTGATCCGGAAAGTCTTTTAACTCATTACCGGGGTATTTTTACCAATGCCGCATTGGAAAGGCTTACGGGTATTAATCAACGGCAATTACAGAGATATGCTACCGGCGAAACCAAACCGAGGCCAGAACAGGCGCGGAAAATATCGGAAGCTTTTCATAAGCTTGCTCACGAATTACAGGTTGTTGCGCTTTAGTTTTAATTGACATTGAACAAAAGGGTCAACATAGCCGCTCTGGGAAACCGGGCGATTTTTTATTTGCCTGTCATTATAATCATCATACGTGATCCTTACCGAATTAGACACTCTTTCGACTAAATCTTACAATTTTTTTGTTAAAAAATTTCAATTGACTCTGTTTTGTATCTATATTTGTTCCGAAAATTGAGGCACAATGAATTCTTTCTCCCCCTTGCAAAATTTCAATAATCTGTTTAATGAATATTACGATCGTTTTATTCGTTTTGCATGGGGTTATGTAAAAGAAAAAGAGGTAGCGGAAGATTTCGTTTCGGAAGCATTTACCATCTACTGGGAGAACAGGGAGGACCTTTTGCCGGACACCAAGGCCCAGGCCTATATCCTTACCATCATTAAAAACAAGTGCCTGAATTACTTACAGCACATCCAAGTACGTCAACGTGCCGAGAAAGAAATAAACGACCACGCCGAGTGGCTCTTATCTACAAGAATAAATACGTTGCAAGCATGCGATCCGGATTTTATTTTTTCGGACGAGATACAAAAAATTGTAGAATCTACCCTTGATAAATTACCCCCAAGAACTCGTCAGATATTTATTTTAAACCGGTACCAGGGCCTGTCTTACCAGGACATTGCCAACCAAATGGATCTGAGCATTAAAACTATTGAGTTTCATATATCAAAAGCCCTGGCTCAACTCCGCTTTTCTTTAAAAGATTTCATCTGCTTATCACTTTTTTTATTTTATTTTTATTAAAAAAACATATTTCCCATTAGGGTAACTCTCTTTTGAACTGTTATATATAGAGAGGAAAGAAAATTATCGTATGAATAAAGAGCTTTTATATCGTTTTTTTGAGGGGAGCGCTTCTGTTAATGAAGAAAAACAGATAAGGCAATGGTTAGACGCTTCGGAA
>MKTD01000001.1 GCA_001898165.1 Bacteroidia bacterium 43-41 | reverse complement strand
TTAAAAAGTTTATGTATTTTTAACAATGACAAATCTTTAGCTTAACTTGCTGATATTTTAGTACAAAGAATGGGGAATACTATATTCTTAGTTGCTTTCCTAAAACAGTCAAGCGATATTTTTGCAAACTGCTATTGGGTTTATCAGGTATGGTCATTTCAACAAGTTCTAAATCTAACGCTGGCTTTAGATGATTCAGCCGAAAATGCTCTCTATCGGAAAGATTTAGTTTATCCTGCATTTCCTGACGATTCATTTCTTTATCCAACACTTTTACTAGTTCTCCAACTTGCGGGGTGACTTGCGGGGTGACCACCTGTGATGAAGGAAAAGTCATCCGTATAAAATTATCTAGGAAACGAAAGCACTCTTTTCCATAAGACTGTAAAATGCGAGGCACGCCCGACCCGAGTTGCTCCACTAATTCCAAATCTTTGAATATCCGCATAACCTCCTTATTTCGAGGCATAGAAACACCTTCAAAGAAATCTTCTTCCGATAAATCTTCGGGCAAACCACCGTAAGAAGTAATTTTAATGCGGTCATCGAAAAATTCTATTTTGGGTGGCACTTCTCGTGTATAATCGTTATGAACAATCGAATTAATAATAGCTTCACGCAGTGCAATCATATCCCAAAGTCGGGTTTCGATACGCTCTTTCGGGGTTATTTTAGCAAAGGTTTTATTTTCCAACTCTACCTTGTCTAATATCTGTTTTGTCGCTTTCACTAAGGAGCAATAGATCACCCCTTTATTGGAATCAGAATGGGAGATATAATCCGGTGAATCGTAATATCTACCGATGATATCTTCCGAGGAAAAATTGTTCGTGAATCGAAATTCGCAATGGGTACAATCACAGATGGCAAATGTCTCCCCGCTTGAGAAATGATCAACGGCATCGAAAACTTTTTTCAAATCGTCGCTGCCGCAAACCAGACAGCTTTTAATGGTGATGATAGCCATATAGCCGCATTAAACGGTTTCAAAAGTGTTACTATTCACGGGGGAAGACAAATTTTATTAAATGATTATCTCATAAGCAATCTTAAATTTATTTTAGGATGGTTTGCTTTCACCGAAGAATCTTTTCGTCAATTGGGACACAGGAAATGATCGTTGTCTTCGATTAAATAGAGTCTTCCCGCATAGTTTTTCCGTATCTCAGTTTATTTTCTTTACGGCTATGATTACGCATATCGAACGAAACGAAATGCAGATCTTCATTTATCTATTGTCAGCTTCTTAATCAAATCAATCTCTTCCTGTGAATACGGCGTACCGTCTGCCCGGAAAATATCATGAAACCATACCGGAGGCTCGGTGACATCGGGTAATGGAGTATCCCATGCAAAAATCGTGTTGGTTTTCCCTGCGACCAAACCCCAATTAATTGCACCGATATTTTCCGCTTTCAGCATCGGCATAATGCTTTCAAATGTACTGTTGCGTGTACGTGCCATGTACTCCGTGCAAATCAGTGGGCGGCCGTATGGTTTGAGTTCGTCGATGAGTTTCAAGTGTTCTTCCAAAGGTTCGTAAGTATGGTAAGTGATGACATCGGAATTTTCCAACTGGTATTTATTGAGATTTGGAAATTGTTGTGTCCAGATGCCTGCCGATAGTGGTTGCGACGGGTTGACTGTTCTTCCCCATGTGAAAATTTTTTGCAACAGCGGTAAACTATTTTCTCCGTTCATGCCGTAAGGATTTGAACCGCCCGGTTCATTGTATAAATCCCATAGGACTACTCGCTTATCATCTTTGAAGGTTGTCAAAATATCTTTTACATATGTTTCTAATACAGGCTCTAATTTAGAACTGTCACCATTATAGTACAAATCGCCCGGGTCGCGTAGCCAGCCGGAATTGTGTACTCCCGGTTTGTGGTCGGGCTGCTTGCCCTCCTTATATGTCGGATTCCAACAATCGTCGAAGAAAACAAAAATCGTTGAGATATGATGTTTGCCTGCAATATCCAGATAATTATTTATCCGCTTCTTGAAACCGTCCTTATCTGTTTCCCATGCGACATGGTGCAGGTAAACGCGCATGCAATTCATACCGATGTTTTCCGCCCAGCCAAGTTCCCTGTCAATCGTTGGGGGATCGAAAGTTTCGGCTTGCCACATTTCCAGTTGATTAATGGCCGTACTTGGGATAAAATCGCATCCCCGGAGCCAACCCCATTGTTTATACCACTCATTGGCCTGCTCTTTTGTCCAGACTTCGCGAACGGTTGGTTGTTTGTTGCAACCGGCAAACGTCATACATACTAAAAATACAAATAATACTTTTCTCATTTTATTCTATTTATTTTCAATAATTACTTTAGAGTATATATTGAATAAGACTTTAGAAGTATGATTATCAATGCTCTTATTTCTTAATCAATATAATGTTTTTTATGTTTCCCTACTTATCACTTTTTTCGTCAAGATTACCTTACTATATAATTCCATCCGGCATTATCATAACATTAATAGTTCGGTGTTTTTTCAAAGAATAGCTCATAACCGCTTGATTATTAATATTCAACGCGCCTTTCGAGGTGGTGATTTAATTCAATTTAAAAATCCACCACCTTTGGTGGTGGTCATGTTCTTTGGGGCTATGCCTAAAATTGATAACTTTGCGGGATGAGTAAGTACAAGCA